>SLBI01000034.1 GCA_007126375.1 Paracoccaceae bacterium | reverse complement strand
TGGCGATGCCGTGGCGGCGCTGGGTGGCCGGCCGGCCCTGCTGGCCGCCGCCGGCACACCGGCGGCCGACGGCGGGCTGATCTCGCATGCCACGCGCTTCGGTGTCACCCCCGGTATCCGCGACCAGCTCGCCGCCGAGGATCTGGACTATCGGCGCCGCAACCGCGGCAGGGTGCTGGAGCGGCTGTTCGGCACCACCGTCTATTTCCAGGCCTACCGGCCGATGGCGCTGGACCGGCACGCCGAGCTGGAACGCTGGCGCCGTGCCGGCGCCCGCACCCCCGGCGCCCCACCCGATCCGCGCGGCAACTGACCGCGGCGGCCGGCTCACATCTGCGTTCGCGCCGGCGCGGGCCGGGTTGAATGCGGCGGGTCGCAGGGTATCTGTGACCGGCAGCAACGGCCGGAGTTCCGCATGTCCGTTTTCTCTTTCGCGCGTCGCTCCGGCGTCGTCCCCGCCGCCACACTGGTGATGGCCGCCGCCGCGCAGCCCGCTGCCGCCGATCCCGTCCATGCGTTCACCCTCGACAACGGGCTCGAGGTGGTAGTGATCGAGGATCACCGGGCGCCGGCCGTGGTGCACATGCTGTGGTATCGCGTGGGTGCTGCGGACGAACCCCCCGGTCTCTCGGGTATCGCGCATTTCCTCGAACACCTGATGTTCAAGGGCACGGACACGCGGGCCCCCGGCGAGTTCTCGGCCGTGGTGGAGAGCGTGGGCGGGCGCGACAACGCCTTCACCGGCTGGGATTTCACCGCCTACCACCAGCGCGTCGCGGCCGATTACCTTGGCCTGATGATGGAACTGGAGGCCGACAGGATGGCCAATCTCGCCTTCACCGAGGCCGAATGGCTTCCCGAACGCGACGTCATACTGGAGGAGCGCGGCCAGGTGGTGGAAGGCCGCCCCGGCAGCCTGTTCAACGAACAGATCCGTGCCACGCTGTTCCAGAACCATCCCTACGGCGTTCCGATCATCGGCTGGCGCCACGAGATGGAGGGGCTTTCCGGCGCGGACGCGATGGCGTTCCACGCCGCCCATTACGGCCCGAACAATGCGGTTCTGATCGTCGCCGGCGACGTGCGGCCCGAGGCGGTCCGGGCACTGGCCGAGGAGCACTACGGAGCCGTTCCCGCCAATCCCGCAGTCGCGCCACGGCAACGGCCACAGGAGCCTCCGCATCTGGCCGAACGCCGAATCAAGATGACCGATCCGCGGGTGGCGCAACCTTACGTGCTGCGGCAGTACCTGGCCCCGGCACGCCGCGCCGGCGATCAGGCCGAAGCGGCGGCGCTGACCGTGCTGGCCGAAATCCTCGGCGGGACGCGCACCACCTCGGTTCTGGGGCGCAAGCTGACCTTCGCCAAGCCCCCTGCCGAGACGCCGGTCGCGCTCTCGGCATCGGCCTGGTACATGCCGGTGGCTCTCGACGACACGAGCTTTGCCCTGGCGGTGGTGCCGGCCGAGGACGTCGGCCTGGCCGAGGCCGAGGCCGCGCTCGATGCGGCTCTGGCGGAGTTCCTGGCCGACGGGATCGACCCCGAACAGTTCGCGCGGGTGCAGACCCGTATCCGCGCCGCCGAGATCTACAGCCGCGACCGCAGCGAGAGCCGGGCCCGCTCGAAGGGCATGGCCCTGACCAGCGGGCTCACGCTGGCCGATGTCGATGGCTGGACGGAGGCGCTGATGGCGGTAACCCCCGAAGCGGTCATGGCGGCGGCCGCGACGGTGCTGGACCGGCAACGCGCCGTCACCGGCTGGCTGCAGGGCCCCGAGGCGGCGCCGCGCCGGGGCCCCGCAGCTGTGGAGCAACCGATGACGGAGGTGTCGCAATGATCCGCGCCGTTCTGGTGAGCGCGCTGTTGATTCTGCCGGCCACGTGGCAACCTGCCGCGGCGCAGGTGGCGGTGACCGAGATCACCACCCCGGGAGGCATCGACGCATGGCTGGTGGAAGAGCCGTCGCTGCCCTTCGTCGCACTGGAGCTGCTCTTTCCCGGCGGCAGCGCGCTCGATCCCGAGGGTGAGGAGGGCGCCGCTGCGCTGATGGCGGCAATGCTCGATCTGGGCGCGGGCGATCTGGACGAGCGGGGCTTTGCCGAGGCGATGGAGGCGGTCGCCGCCGAATTCTCCTTCGATGCGGCGGGCGATTCGGTCTCGGTCTCGGCCCGGTTCCTGACCGAGTTCCGCACCGAAGCCGTGGCGCTGCTCGAACTGGCGCTGACCGAGCCGCGGTTTGACGAGGACGCGTTCGGGCGGGTGCGCGCACGGGCCGTCTCCGCGGCGCGCTCGGCGCTGCGCAACCCGAATCGCCTGGCGAGTCTCGAGATGAATCGGCTGGCATGGGGCGACCACCCCTATGCCCGGCCCGATGACGGAACCGAGGAAAGCCTCGCGGCGCTCACGCCCGATCATCTGCGCGCCGCGCATCGCCGCGGACTGGCCCGTGACCGGGTGCATGTGGCGGCGGTGGGCGACATTGACGCCGAGACCCTTGCCGCAGTGCTCGACGATCTGCTTGGCGCCCTGCCCGAGGCACAGGCTCCGCTGCCGCCGCGGGCGGAGTTCGCGCTGGAGGGCGGGGTTACGGTGGTGCCCTTCGACGGTCCGCAGTCGGTTATCGCCTTCGCCCAGCGCGGCATCCCGCGCGACGATCCGGAATTCTTCGCCGCCTTCGTCATGACCGAGGTACTGGGCGGTGGCCGCTTCGGCACGCGGCTTATGCGGGCCCTGCGCGAGGAACGCGGCCTCACCTATGGTGTGGGAATCGGGCTGGCGACCCGCGCCTTCGGCGAGTCGATCCAGGGGAGGCTGTCCACCTCGAACGACCGAGCCGCCGAGGCGATCGAGATGGTGCGTGCGGAATGGGCGGAGATGGCCGACGCCGGGCTGACCGAGGCCGAGCTTGCCGCGATCCAGACCTATCTCACCGGAGCCTACCCGCTGCGGTTCGACGGCAATGCCCGGATCGCCTCGATCCTCGCCTCGATGCAGTTCCAGGATCTGCCGGTCAGCTATCTGACCGAGCGCAACGACCTGGTGCGCGCGGTAACGGCAGAGGATGTCGCGGCGCTGGCGGCACGGCTGCTCGATCCGGAGGCGCTGCATTTCGTGGTGGTGGGTCGGCCCGAGGGGCTGGAGACGGGTGCGCCACCGGGCAACTGACACCGCGCAGGCGGCACACCGACGGCTGGATTGCCGGGGTGGATCATGCTATGGCTTGTGGCATGAACGGCCCCGCACCCAATATCCGCCCCGATCTGCCGCAAATCCGGCAGCTCGACGAGGCCGCGGCCAACCGCATCGCCGCCGGCGAGGTGGTCGAACGCCCTGCATCCGCAGTGAAGGAACTCGTCGAGAACGCACTCGATGCCGGCGCGCGGCGCATCACGGTGGAGTATGCCGACGGCGGCAAGACGCTTGTCCGTGTCGGCGATGACGGGCACGGCATCCCGGCCGGACAACTGCCGCTGGCGCTGGCCCGTCACGCCACCTCCAAGCTCGCCGGCGAGGATCTGCTCGACATCCAGAGCTTCGGCTTTCGCGGCGAGGCCCTGCCGTCGCTGGGCGCGGTAGGGCGACTCATGCTCGCCTCGCGGGCGGCGGGAGCGGCGGAGGCGGCAGAGATACGGGTCGAGGGCGGCCGGGTCGCCCCGCCCCGCCCGGCGGCCCTGAGCCGGGGCACGGTGGTAGAGCTTCGCGATCTCTTTCATGCCACGCCGGCGCGGCTGAAGTTCCTCCGCTCGGACCGGGCCGAGGCGATGGCGATCGGCGAGACGGTGCGGCGGCTTGCTCTGGCGGTGCCGGCGACGGGTTTCGAGCTGTGCGACGTCTCGTCGGGCGGCCGACGGGTGATGTTCCGTGCCGCGCCGGGCGACAGTGACGCGGAGCGCGTCGCCCGGGTTCTGGGTCGCGGCTTCGTCGACGGCGCGCTGACGATCGAGGCCGAACGCGAGGGTTTGCGGCTGCACGGCTTCGCCGCGCTTCCGGCCGAGGCACGCGGCGCGGCCGTGGCTCAGCATTTCCTGATCAATGGCCGGCCGGTGCGCGACCGCCTGCTGCTGGGCGCGCTGCGCGCCGCCTACGCCGATGTCCTTGCGCGCGACCGTCACCCCGCCTGTGTGCTGTGGCTGCAGCTCGACCCGCACAGGGTCGATGTCAACGTGCATCCGGCGAAGGCCGAAGTCCGCTTCCGCGAAGCGGGGCTGGTGCGCGGCCTGATCATCGGCGCCCTGCGCCATGCTCTGGCCGGGGCCGGGCACCGCACCTCGGGCTCGCTCGCGGGGGCGGCTCTGGGTGCCTTCCGCTCACAGTCAGCACCGCACGACCGCCCGCGTCCGGGCGCCCTGACGGCGGCCCGTACCTGGCAGGCGCCGGCCGCGCCCACGATGATGCCCGGTCTTGCCGAGGCTCCGGCGGCGCGGGTGGAAGCGGGCAGCTGTTACACCGACGGGGATGGCCACATCGGCACGCAGGACAGACCCCTGGGCGCGGCCCGGGCGCAGCTCTTCGGCACCTACATCCTGGCCGAGGCCGCCGACGGTATGGTGCTGGTCGATGCCCACGCCGCACATGAGCGCCTGGTCTACGAAAAGCTGAAGGCCCAGCGTGCCGGCACGGGGATCGTCGCACAGGCATTGCTGATCCCTGAAATCGTCGAGTTGACGCCTGACGCCGCCGACCGGCTGCTGACCCATGCGGCAGCGCTGGCGGAGCTTGGCCTGACCGTCGAACGCTTTGGCGCAAACGCGGTGGCGGTGCGCGCAACACCGGCGCTGCTGGGCCCGGTGGAGGCGGCACCGCTGCTGCGCGATGTCCTGGACGAGATCGCCGACCAAGGTGCCGCCCGCACACTGGAGGCTCGGCTGGACGCCGTGCTCTCGCGGGTGGCCTGTCACGGCTCCGTCCGGGCCGGGCGCAACCTGCGCGCCGAGGAAATGAACGCGCTGCTGCGCGAGATGGAGGCCACCCCGCATTCAGGCCAGTGCAATCACGGACGCCCCACCTGGGTACGGCTGGGGCGGGGCGATCTGGACCGGCTGTTCGGGCGCCGATAACGGCCGCAGCGGGCCATTATCTTTCTTCCCCGCCCGACACCCGGGCTTCGGGTCGCTGCAGGCACCGTGTCAGATGCGGAAGAACGGCTGAACGATCCGCGGCAGCATCGTGCTGAAACGAAGCGGCGCATCGGTGGCGGCCAGGCAGATACAGTCCGCGCCGGCCTCGGCCACCGGCCGATGCTGCGTCTCCTCGGAGGCGACCTCGATATCGCCAGGTCCGAACCGGTCCGCATCGTCGCGGAAGGCCCCTTGCAGAACCTGGGTCAGTTCCGTTCCGCGATGCCCGTGATCGGGCACAGCCGCACCTGCCGGGATGTAGAGCAGCCGCACCGTGGCGTCCTTCGAGCTGGGCAGGATTGCCTGTCGGACGCCACCCCCCATGGGCCGCCATTTCACGACCTCCACGTCGCCACCGACATAGGAACGCAGCGGTGCCGGGAACAGGCCGCTGGCCGGGCGCGGTGCCTGCGGCGGCGCCACGATCGGATCCTTCCCGCGATCCCTGATCAGCGCCATGGTTGCCGCCAGGCTGCCGACGGACACCGCCGCTCCGGGCACGTCCTCCAGCACCGCCCCCCCAAGCGCCTCGTAAGCGCCCAGACGGGCACGGCATTCATCGCAGAGCGACACATGTGTTGCGACCACGAGGTTGAATGCCTCCGGCAGTATGCCCGCGGCATAGGCCATCAGCAGTTCATCGGTCAGATGGTGACGGATCGACATCTTCAGCTCACTCAGCTCATTTCACGGCGCAAACGGTCAAGCGCCAGGCGAATGCGGGATTTGATCGTTCCCAGCGGCAGACCCGTCTCGGCCGCAATCTCGCTGTGCGACAACTCGCCGAAATAGGCGCGTTCTATCAGCACCCGCTGGTTCGGCGGCAGCCCCCGCAGCGCTTCCGCCAGTTTCTCGCTCTCCTGCTGCAGCTCCATCGCCGCAGCCTGATCGGGCTCGGGCTCGGGGCCCCAGCCGACATCCTCGGGTTCGGGACGGCGCTGCTTGCGCAGCGCGTCGATGCGCCTGTTGCGGGCGATGGTGAAGATCCACGTCGCCGCTCCGGCGCGCGCAGGATCATACAGACCCGCCTTCTGCCAGACCGTTGCCATCACGTCCTGCGCCACCTCTTCCGCGAGCGCCTCTGCCGCGCCCGATCGCATCAGGAACCCCTTGATACGCGGCGCGAAATGCCCGAACAAAGTGGCGAACGCCGCCTCGTCCTGACCATCGCGCACGCGCAGCAGCAGCTCCGCCAGGTTATCTTCCGCCGATCCGGTCACGGCCTCCATCGCCCATCCGTTGCTGCGGCGCAGCGCGGCGCCAAGCCCTGCATAACTGCGCTGCTCGCGCTTCGCATCCGGATTTTCGAGGCTTCCGCAGCCGGTCAACATGTCGGATATACGCCGCCGTGCCGGCACCGGATCACCATGGCGGAGAGATTTTTCCGTCATCCACTCGTGCCATTGAAACGTAGACAGCTGCGAAAGACCGTCCGGTCCGGGAGAGAACTTCATGCCCTTCGAAACGCCTGCCGCGGCGCCGCGGCGGATTGCCGTCATCGGCGCCGGCATCTCCGGCCTTGCCGCCGCACACATGCTGGGCCGCGCCCACCGCGTGGTGCTGTTCGAGGCCGAGAAGCGATTCGGTGGCCACGCGCGCACCGTGATCGCCGGCAAGCGCGGTGACCAGCCGGTCGATACCGGCTTCATCGTCTTCAACCATGCCACCTACCCTCATCTGACGCGGCTCTTCGCCGAACTGGACGTGCCGGTGATGGAAAGCACGATGAGTTTCGGCGCCTCGTTCGACGGAGGCCGGTTCGAATATGCGCTGCAGAGCCTCGACTCGCTCTTTGCGCAGCGTCGCAACGCGCTTGACCCGCGCTATCTGCGCATGCTGCGCGACATTCTTCGGTTTTTCGACAAGGGCGGCCGGATCAGGGACCGGCCGGAGATGACGGTGGACGGGATGGTGCACGCGCTGGGGCTCGGGCGGTGGTTCCGCGACCGGTTCCTGCTGCCCTTCTCCGGAGCGATCTGGTCCACCCCGGCGGAGAACATCGGCGCCTTTCCGGCGGCGGCCCTGATCCGGTTCTTCGAGAATCACGCCCTGCTGCAGTATTCGGGGCAGCATCAGTGGTATACCGTGCGCGGCGGATCGATCGAATATGTCCGGCGACTGGAGGCCGCGCTGCGCGCGCAGGGAGCCGAGCTTCGCGCCGGAGCTCCGGTGGCCGGGGTGCGGCGCGACGAGGCGGGGGTCGAGATCCGGGTGAACGGTGGCCTGTGGGAGCGTTTCGACGAAGTCGTCTTCGCCTGCCATTCCGACCAGGCGCTGACGATGCTGGCCGACGCGAGCGGCGAAGAGCGCGCGGCGCTGGCGCAGATCCGCTATCAGCCGAACCGGGCTTTGCTGCATGCCGATCCAGGCGTGATGCCGGTCCGGCGCAAGTGCTGGGCGAGTTGGGTCTACACCGAAACCGCGGGGCAGGATCGTTCCGGACCGATCTCGCTCAGCTACTGGATGAACTCGCTGCAGCCGGCGATCCCGGCCGAGGATGCCATGTTCGTGACCCTGAATGCCCGCCGACCGATCCGCGAGGAGCTGGTTTACGACGAGGCGGTGTTCCACCACCCGGTCTACGACCTCGGCACGCTTGCGGGACAGGCCGCCATCCGCGACCTGAACGGGCAGCGGCACAGCTGGTTCTGCGGCGCTTGGATGCGCAACGGCTTTCACGAGGACGGCATCGCCTCGGCGGTGGATGTGGCCGAGGCGATCGCCCGGCGTGACGCCGATCTGGTGGCCGCGTGACCCTGGCCGAGCCGCATCTCTCCGTCGCGACAGCGAGCCGGGAGCCGGAGCCCGGACCGGTCCTCGACATCCTGTCGGGGCGCACCTTTCACGGCCGTGAGGGGGCCGTCGCGAACGCCTTCTCCTATGGCATCGACTATCTGGTCACCGACCCCGAGCGCCCCGCGCGCGGCCCGTGGTTCTTCGGCCGGAACCGGGCCGCGCCGGTCTCGCTGCACGACCGCGACCATGGCGGCGCACGTGGCGGCGGCCGGGGGGCGGCCTGGGCGCGCGAGGTGCTGG
>SLBI01000283.1 GCA_007126375.1 Paracoccaceae bacterium | reverse complement strand
GGCCGCGTCCTGCAGCCGGGCCGGCGGCCGGAGGACGGGCGCTGCGGCGGGCCGGCGACGCGCAGGCCCGGCTGACGGTCGGCAGCGCAGGTGCAGGGCTGCGCCGGGCCGGATTCCTGCCTTTCGGACAAGGCTTTCGGGGCGGGCGATGCCGCGCCGCAGCACCGGCCGGCCCCGCCGCGCCGGCGCGACGGTGGAAAACCCTGCTGCAGCGCCGTCATTCCGGCGGCGAGGGCAGTTGCGGGTGGGTCGCGGCTCTGCTAAACGGACGCCGATTTCGGCTGCCCCGTTCCGGGCCGCGCCGGTCGGCGTGTGCCAGGGCGACCCCCGGACGATGAACCGGACGGGTCGGGGCGTTCTGACAGCGGAAGGGTGGACGTGTCCGAGCCAGCTTCGATTTCCGGCGGCATTGCCGCACGCTATGCAACGGCCATCTTCGAGCTGGCCCGCGACGACAATGCCCTCGACGCGCTGGAGTCGGACATCGCGTCGCTCTCCGCTGCGCTGGCCGAAAGCGAGGATTTCCGCAAGATGATCGCCTCGCCGATCGTATCGCGCCGGGAGCAGGGCGGCGCGATCTCGGCGATCGCCAAGGCGATGAAGCTGGGCGCGACACTGTCGAACGCTCTGGCGCTGATGGCCGAACGGCGCCGGCTGTTCGTTCTGCCGCAGCTGCTGCGGGCCCTGCGCGAGCGCATCGCCGCCGAGAAGGGCGAGATCACCGCCGATGTCACCAGCGCCGCGCCGCTGAGCGCGGCGCAGGCGGCGAAGCTGGCCGAGGTGCTGACGTCGCGGACCGGCAGGACCGTCCGCCTGAACTCCGCCGTCGATCCCGGGCTGATCGGCGGACTCATCGTGAAGGTGGGCTCGAAGATGATCGACACCTCGATCCGTTCGCGGCTCGCGGGTCTCCAGAATGCAATGAAAGAGGTCGGATAATGGGCATCCAGGCAGCGGAAATCTCTGCGATCCTGAAGGACCAGATCAAGAATTTCGGCCAGGAGGCCGAGGTCGCCGAGGTCGGTCTCGTCCTTTCGGTCGGCGACGGGATCGCCCGCGTGCATGGGCTCGACAATGTCCAGGCCGGCGAGATGGTCGAGTTTCCAGGCGGCATCCGCGGCATGGCGCTGAACCTCGAGATCGACAACGTCGGCATCGTGATCTTCGGCGACGACCGCGGCATCAAGGAGGGCGATACCGTCCGGCGCACCAAATCCATCGTCGACGTGCCGGTGGGCGACGGCCTGCTCGGCCGCGTGGTGGACGGTCTCGGCAACCCGATCGACGGCAAGGGCGAGATCGACGCCGCAGAGCGCCGCATCGCCGACGTGAAGGCGCCGGGCATCATCCCGCGCAAGTCGGTGCACGAGCCGATGCCGACCGGGCTGAAGTCGATCGACGCGATGATTCCGATCGGCCGCGGCCAGCGCGAGCTGATCATCGGCGACCGCCAGACCGGAAAGACCGCGGTGGCGCTCGATACCATCCTCAACCAGAAGACCTACAACGACGCCGCCGGCGACGACGAATCGAAGAAACTCTACTGTTTCTACGTCGCCATCGGGCAGAAGCGCTCCACCGTCGCGCAGCTGGTGAAGAAGCTCGAGGAAACCGGCGCGATCGAATACACCACCGTCATCGCCGCCACCGCCTCGGACCCGGCGCCGATGCAGTTCCTCGCGCCCTATGCCGCCACCGCCATGGCGGAATACTACCGCGACAACGGCCGGCATGCGCTGATCATCTACGACGACCTTTCGAAACAGGCCGTCGCCTATCGCCAGATGTCGCTGCTGCTGCGCCGCCCGCCGGGCCGCGAGGCCTATCCGGGCGACGTGTTCTATCTGCACTCGCGCCTGCTGGAGCGGGCCGCCAAGATGAACGAGGACAACGGCGCCGGCTCGCTGACCGCCCTGCCGATCATCGAGACCCAGGGCGGCGACGTCTCGGCCTTCATCCCGACCAACGTGATCTCGATCACCGACGGGCAGATCTTCCTCGAAACCGAACTGTTCTATCAGGGCGTGCGCCCGGCGGTGAACACCGGCCTCTCGGTCAGCCGCGTCGGCTCGTCGGCGCAGACCGCGGCGATGAAGTCGGTCGCCGGCCCGGTCAAGCTGGAACTCGCGCAGTATCGCGAGATGGCCGCCTTCGCGCAGTTCGGCTCGGACCTCGACGCCGCCACCCAGCGCCTGCTGAACCGCGGCGCGCGCCTGACCGAGCTGATGAAGCAGCCGCAGTACGCGCCGCTGACCAACGCCGAGATCGTCTGCGTCATCTTCGCCGGCACGCAGGGCTATCTCGACAAGATCGCGGTGAAGGACGTCGGCCGCTTCGAGGCCGGTCTGCTCAAGCATCTGCGCAGCGACTGCCGCGAACTGCTCGACGACATCACCAACAACGATCGCAAGGTGGCCAAGGATCTCGAGGAGAAGATCCGCGCCGCGCTGGACGCCTTCGCCAAAGACTTCGCCTGAGGCGGCGGCGGGAGAGCACGGATGCCCAGCCTCAAGGATCTCAAGAACCGGATCGCGAGCGTCAAGTCGACGCGCAAGATCACCAAGGCCATGCAGATGGTCGCGGCGGCCAAGCTCCGCCGCGCCCAGGAAGCGGCGCAGGACGCCCGGCCCTATGCCGAGCGCATGGAGAAGGTCGTCAACGGCCTCGCCCTGTCGGTCCGCGGCTCGGACAGTGCGCCGCGGCTTCTCGCCGGTACCGGCAGCGACAAGGTCCATCTGCTCGTGGTGATGACCTCCGAGCGCGGCCTCTGCGGTGGCTTCAACTCGTCGATCGTCCGGCTCGCCCGGCTGCGCATCGAGAAACTGCAGGCCGAGGGCAGGACGGTCAAGGTGCTGACCGTCGGCAAGAAGGGCCGGGAACAGCTCAAGCGCGACCATTCCGACCTGTTCGTCGGCCACATCGACCTCGGCGATGTCAAGCGAATGGGCTATGACGTGGCCCGCGGCGTCGCGCGCGACGTGCTCGGCCGTTTCGACGCCGGCGAGTTCGATGTGGCGACGATCTTCTACAACCGCTTCCAATCGGTGATCAGCCAGGTCCCCACCGCGCAGCAGGTCATCCCCGCGCCGGTGGACGAGGACGCCGAGGCCACCACGCTCTACGAATACGAACCCTCCGAGGAAGGCATCCTCGCCGACCTCCTGCCGCGCGGGGTGGCGACGCAGATCTTCACCGCGCTGCTGGAAAACGCCGCCTCGGAACAGGGCGCGCGGATGACCGCGATGGACAACGCGACGCGCAACGCCGGCGAGATGATCGACCGGCTGACCATCCAGTACAACCGCTCGCGCCAGGCCGCGATCACCAAGGAACTGATCGAGATCATCTCGGGCGCCGAGGCGCTCTGACGGAACCGGAGAAACCACATGGCCAAAGCAAAACCGACCGGCAAGGTGACCCAGGTCATCGGTGCCGTCGTCGACGTGCAGTTCGACGGGCACCTGCCCGCGATCCTCAACGCTCTGGAAACCGACAACAACGGCAAGAGGCTGGTGCTGGAGGTGGCGCAGCACCTCGGCGAGAACACCGTGCGCGCCATCGCCATGGACGCCACCGAGGGGCTCGTGCGCGGCCAGTCGGTGACCGACACAGACGGGCCGATCACCGTGCCGGTGGGAGACGGCACGCTGGGCCGGATCATGAACGTCGTCGGCGAGCCGATCGACGAGCGGGGCGAGGTCAAGACCTCGGAGAAGCGCGCCATCCACCAGCCCGCCCCGGGCTTCGCCGCGCAATCGACCGAATCGGAAATCCTCGTCACCGGCATCAAGGTCATCGACCTGCTGGCGCCCTACGCCAAGGGCGGCAAGATCGGTCTGTTCGGCGGCGCCGGCGTGGGCAAGACCGTGCTGATCCAGGAGCTGATCAACAACATCGCCAAGGTGCACTCGGGCTATTCCGTGTTCGCCGGCGTGGGCGAGCGCACCCGCGAGGGCAATGACCTCTATCACGAGTTCATCGACTCCGGCGTCATCAACATGGACAAGCTCGAGGAGTCGAAGGTGGCGCTGGTCTACGGCCAGATGAACGAGCCGCCGGGCGCCCGCGCCCGCGTCGCGCTGACCGGCCTGACGCTGGCCGAACAGTTTCGCGACCAGTCGGGTACCGACGTGCTGTTCTTCGTCGACAACATCTTCCGCTTCACCCAGGCGGGTTCCGAGGTTTCGGCGCTGCTCGGCCGCATCCCCTCGGCGGTGGGCTATCAGCCGACGCTCGCCACCGACATGGGCCAGCTGCAGGAGCGGATCACCTCCACCCGGAAGGGCTCGATCACCAGCGTGCAGGCGATCTACGTGCCCGCCGACGACCTGACCGATCCGGCGCCGGCCACCTCCTTCGCCCACCTCGATGCCACCACCGTGCTCAACCGGGCGATCTCGGAACTCGGCATCTATCCGGCCGTCGACCCGCTGGATTCCACCTCGCGCATCCTCGATCCGCAGGTGGTGGGGCAGGAGCATTACGACGTCGCCCGCGCCGTGCAGGGCACGCTGCAGCGCTACAAGTCGCTGCAGGACATCATCGCCATCCTCGGCATGGACGAGCTGTCCGAGGAGGACAAGCTGACCGTTGCCCGCGCCCGCAAGATCCAGCGCTTCCTGTCGCAGCCCTTCGACGTGGCGCAGGTCTTCACCGGCTTCCCCGGCGTGCAGGTGCCGCTGGAGAAGACGATCGCCAGCTTCAAGGCGGTGGTCGAGGGCGAATACGACCACCTGCCCGAAGCCGCCTTCTACATGGTCGGCGACATCGACGAGGCGGTCGCCAAGGCGCAGAAACTCGCCGAAGCGGCGTAAGGGGGCGAGATGGCCGACACCTTCAGCTTCGAGCTGGTCTCGCCCGAGCGCAGGCTGGCGTCGATGAAGGCCGCCGAGGTGGAGATCCCCGGCGCCGAGGGCGACCTCACGGCGATGCCCCAGCACGCGCCGCTGATCACCACGCTGCGCCCCGGCATCCTGCGCGCCGCCGGCCCCGAGGGCGAGAAACGCTTCGTCGTGACCGGCGGCTTCGCCGAGGTCACGCCCGAGGCCGCCTCGGTGCTCGCCGAACGCGCCCTGCCGGTCGAGGACGCCACCGGCGCCCTCTTCGACGAGCTGATCGCCGAAGCCAGGACCGCCGCCGACGCCGCCCCGGAAGAGGCCAGGGCCGCCGCCGACAAGCTGGTCGCCGACATGCAGGCCCTGCGCAGCACCCTCGGCGTCTGACAGCCGGCCCCCAGATCCGAAGGCCCCGCGCAGCGCGCGGGGCCTTTGCCGTTCCGCACCCCCCGGATCGCCATAGCCCATGTGGATCATGCGCCGCGCGTCGAACCCGGGTCTGCTCGGCCGGTGCTTGGACCGGAGGAGTTGCGCATGATCCGAAATCCCATTGCCTGGGCCATCGCCCTCGCCCTGCCCTTCGCGGCGCCCGCAAGCGCCAGCACGCTGGTTCCGGGCGTGCTCTACGAGGGGGCCTTCAGCGTCAGCCCGGACGACGTCGTCCCCAATCCCTGCTGCCCCATCGTCTCGATCCAGGACGAGGTGCTGGCCACCGGCTATCAGGGCAACCTCAACCAACTCGCCCCCGGCGAGGCGCTGACCTTCACGCTGCTCGATGCCGACCGGCAGATCCTCGCCACGCAGGAGTTCGCGAGCACGGGTGCGGGTCCGATCCTCGGCGGCTTCGGGCTCGGGCTGCTGGGCGGGTCGACGACCGTGACCAGCGGCTTCGTCCAGGCCAGCACCACGAGCGAGCTGGCGCTGACCGGCTTCGTCCTGAGCCTGCGGGTCGACGGCGAGATCGAGGTGACCCTGCCCGGCGATGTGGTCGAGGTCAGGCCGACCAACTTCGCCTTCGGCGCCGCCATCGACCTGCAGCCGGTCGTCACGGTCGAGCCGCCCGCCCCCGGCGTGATCCCCCTGCCGGCGGCCGGGTTCCTTCTGCTGTCGGGCCTCGCCGGGCTGGCGGTCTTCGGGCGCCGGCGCGCCGCCTGAGCGACACCGGAGGCGTCCACCACCCGTGAATCCGGCCTCCGCGGCCGGGTTCATGGCGTCGCCAGCGCCGCCAGCGCGGCCAGCGCCGCCGCCAGCGTCCGGCTCAGCGCCCAGGCCTGGGTCAGCGCACCGATCAGCAGGTTCAGCAGGTCGATCAGCGCCGGCTCCAGCCGGTCGCGGTGCCGCCGCGGCACGCTGCCGCCGATCTTGAACACGGTGCCGGCCGACCGCGCCAGCACCGCCCCGCCGCCGCCGATGATGTCGTCATGGGGCCGCACCACATCGGCATAGAAGGCGGTGCGCTCGACCGCATCGTCGGGGCACATCAGCCCGCAGGGGATCGCCCGCCCCGGCGGCTCGGCCATGACATTGGCCATCCAGGGGCTGCGGTCGTGGTAGTGCTCGGCAAACAGCCGCACCGCCCGGGGGTCGTATCCGTGCACCAGATGTCCCGGATAGAGCCCGTTCGCCCGGTCGTGGCCGATGACATGCACCGGCACTCCGCCCGCCCCGGCCGAAATCCCCGCCAGCACCTGCCGCCACTGCCCCGCATCCAGCGCGGCCGAGAACATCAGCGTGGTGATCCGGCGCAGTGCCTGAACGCAGAATTCCGCCAATGTGCCCCCGGTCCCTGCCAAAGGAAAAGTTACCATGGCGGGCATCTTTTTCCCACAGCCTTGTGCCCCCCCATGGCTTGGCCTAGGTCTTGCCCGACACCGCAGCAGGGGATCCCATGACCGACTTCACCGCCGCACCGCGCCTCGACGACGAGGACGAGGAAAAGCCCGAGGCCGCGCCCAAGAGCGCGAATTACGTCATCGAGAAGCATCTGTTCGAGGCGCGGACGGTGCTGATCACCGGGCCGATCCATCAGGAGCTGGCACGCAGTACCGCGGCCCGGCTGATCGCGCTCGCCGCCGTTTCGAAGGATCCGATCGACGTCATCGTCTCCTCGCCCGGCGGGCATGTGGAATCGGGCGACATGATCTTCGACATGATCCGTTTCGTCGAGGCGCCGGTGAACATGATCGGCACCGGCTGGGTGGCCTCGGCCGGCGCGCTGATCTTCGTCGCCGTGCCGCGCGAACGCCGCTTCTGCACGCCGAACACGCGCTTCCTGCTGCACCAGCCCTCGGGCGGGGCCGGCGGGCCGGCGACCGACATCGGCATCCAGGCGCGCGAGATGCTGAAGATGCGCGCGCGGCTCAACGCGATCTTCGCCGAGGCGACCGGCCAGCCGGTCGAGAAGATCGAGAAGGATACCGACCGCGATCACTGGATGGGCCCGGACGAGGCGATCGCCTACGGCCTGCTCGGCCGCACCGTCGCCAATGCGACCGAACTGCGCGGCCGCTAGCGCTCGGTCAGCTTCAGTTCGATCCGGCGGTTCTGTGCACGGCCCGCCTCGGTGCTGTTGTCGGCGACGGGGCGGTATTCGCCGAAGCCCGCCGCCGCCAGCCGCTGCGGCGGGAAGCCCAGTTCCTCGGTCATGTAGCGCACCACCGACAGCGCCCGGCCCTGACTCAGCGCCCAGTTGTCGGCGAAGGCGCCGGTGCCGGCCAGCGGCACGTTGTCGGTGTGCCCGTCCACCCGCAGGATCCAGTCGATCTCCGGCGGGATCTGCTGCGACACCTCGCGCAGCAGCCCGACCACCCCGGCGATCTGCGCCCGGCCTTCGGGCGACAGCTCGGCCTGTGCCGGCGGGAACAGCACCTCCGAGGAAAACACGAAACGGTCGCCCACCACCTGCACGCCCTCGCGGCCCTCCAGCACCTCCACCAGCCGGCCGAAGAATTCCGAGGCGTAGCGCTCCAGCCGCTGCGCCTCGGCCTCCAGCCGCTGCCGTTCGGCCTCCTCCAGCCGGCGCGCCTCCTCGGCCAGTCGGCGCGCTTCTTCCTCGGCGGCCGCGCGGCGGCGTTCCTCGGCGGCGACGCGGGCCAGCGCAAGATTGAGCTGGCTGCCCAGCGCCTGGATCTCGATCTCCGCTTCCAGATCGCTCTCGGCCGCGGCATCGAGCAGCGCCTGCAGATTGCCCAGCTCGGCGCGCAGATCGGCCACCTGTTCGTTCAGCAGGCTCAGCCGGCGGCGATCCGCTTCGCTGGCGGCTTCCTGCTCGGCCAGCGCGCTGCGCGCTGCGGCCAGCAGGCCGGCGCGGCGCTCGGCCTC
>SLBI01000371.1 GCA_007126375.1 Paracoccaceae bacterium | reverse complement strand
TGAACAGATGAAGGGGGGGCGTTGCGAGGCGATCTCCCGGAAAGCGTATCGGAGGCCTCGGATCCCGGGGCACGGCGATGTGCCTCGAGCAAGCGGAGGAACACATGGCCGTGGCAGCCACCGGGACCGGCGCCCGTGGGCTGCATCGTGGCCGCAGCCCTGCCCGGCGCCGGAGAGGAGGCGTCGCGTGGCTGCACCGATCCGGGTCGACCCGCTGCGCCGGAGGCTGCGGGTCAGGCCGGGCAGACCCCGTTGCGAGCCTTTGGGCCGTGGCAAGGCTTGCCCCGGCCTGTCCGGCTCATGCGGTCCGGCTGGTCGACGCCCGCCCCGGGCAGCGGGCAACGGACCGGAGCCCCAGTCAGTAGGACAGCGCCACCCGGTCGGATGTGCCGGCCGTCGCGCCGCGCACCTGATCGACCGCTGCGGCCACATCATGCAGATACGGCCCGACGCTCATCGCATGGCTGGGATTGAGCGCAATGTGCACGCCGCGCGGCTCGGCCTGACGCCCGACGAACCAGCCCATTTCCGTCAGACGATCTGCCAGCAGCGTCATGTCGAGGTCGGGCGCGTCGCTGGTGTAGACGATGATGCTGAGCTGGTGATGGTCCAGAACCCGCAGACCCGGGATCGCGTTCAGCCCGCTCACCAGCTTCTCCTTGGTGTCCATGATGATGCGGGCCGCCCGGAGATAGCCTTCCTCGCCCAGATAGCTCAGCACCGACCAGGCAGCCGCAACGGCGCCGGCGGGCCGTGTGCCCTGCGTGGTGTAGGACGCATAGGGGCCGCGCTCCCAATCCTCGAACTCGAACAGATGGTGGCGCATCAGCGCCTTGTCGCGCACCAGCAGCAGCGAGGCGCCCTTCGCCGCCAGCCCGTACTTGTGAATGTCCGCCGACATCGACATCACCCCCTCGACGGCGAAGTCGTAGGGCGGGATGTCGTGGCCCAGGCGGCGGACCCAGGGGGCGAGGAACCCGCCGACACAGGCGTCCACATGCATCCAGACACCCTGAGCCGCAGCCATCGCCGCAATCTCCTCGATCTGGTCGAAGACGCCGAAGGGATAGTTGGGCGCGGAGCCGACCACTGCCACGGTATCGGCGTCCATGCGCGCGCGCATGCCCTCCAGATCGACGCGGTAGTCCGCCCCCCGGGTCGGCACCCGCCGCACCTCGATCCCGAGGTAGTGGCAGGCCCTGTCGAAGGTCGGATGCGCGGTGCGCGGCAGCACGACGTTCGGCCGGTCAATGCCGCGTTCGCTGCGGCCGCGGTTGCGGGCGGCGGTCATCGCCAGAAAGATGCTTTCGGAGCCGCCGGAGGTGAAGGTTCCCCACGCTTCCGGCCCGCCCGAGGCCAGCTCGACCCCGGCCCGGATGACGTCGCCCTCCATGATCCCCAGACTGGGAAAGGCCTTGTGGGTCTGGTTGTTCTCGTACCAGTAGGCGGTATAGGCCTTCTGCTGCACCTGCATGAGCGCGTCGTCGAGATAGTAGTAGAACAGGAACATCCGACCGTCGCTCCAGGAGAAATCCCGGCCTTTCATGGCGCCGAGGTCGCGTTCGATGTCCTCCCAGGGGCGGCCGGTCCTGCCGATTATGCTCATGTCTTGTCCTTCCGTGATATGGGGCGGTTCGGTGCAATTGGCTCTTGGCGCAAGGGACCGCCTGGCTTCGATGCTCGGTGCAGGTCGTCCCGAGATGTCCTGCGGGGTTGCGGCAGCGTCACTCCTTCATGGTCCGGCGAGGGTGCACCTTCCGGCACCCGTCCGACCGGTCGGGAAAGCGGGGGCGCTCTCGGCCCCGCCCCCCGGTTGGCAGCGGCTGCCCACTGCCCCACCGAACGGTGCCCCCGGCCGGGGGGCTCTGCGTCCCTCGGGCCTGGCCGCCGCTGCCGGACCGGCAGCGAGCGTCGATGAGGAGTGCCGGTTCGGGATGGGCCTGCATGGTCCGCCTTTCACGTCGGGCAGGGCTCAGGAGACGACACCCGGCGCCCAGGGCACGAACTCGGCCTCGCCGATGCCCAACGCCTCGCTTCGGGTCGCTCTGCCCGAGGCGACCCGCAGGATGGTTTCGAAGATCTCGCGGCTCTTCGCCTCGATGCCGACCCCGGCATCGATGATGTCGCCGCAGTTGATGTCCATGTCGTCGCGCATCCGGGCGTACATGGCGCTGTTGGTGGCCAGCTTCAGGCTGGGCACCGGCTTGCAGCCGAAGACCGATCCGCGGCCGGTGGTGAAGCAGATGAGGTTGGCGCCGCCCGCAACCTGCCCGGTCGCCGCCACCGGGTCGAAGCCGGGCGCATCCATGAACACGAACCCCCGCTCGGTGATGCGCTCGGCATAGTCGTAGACCGCCCGCAGCGGGCTGGTGCCGGCCTTCATGATGCCGCCGAGGGATTTCTCGAAGATCGTGGAGATGCCGCCTGCCGTGTTTCCCGGCGGGGGCGAGTTGGTCATCTGGTTGCTCTGCCCCTCCATCTGCGCGCGCCACCAGTCGATCCGCGCCATCAGGCGCCCGGCCACAGCAGCATCCACCGACCGGCGCGCCAGCACATGTTCCACCCCCCAGATCTCGGGCGTCTCGCTCAGCACCGCGGTGCCGCCATGCCGCACAAGGATGTCCATGGCCGCCCCGAGGGCCGGATTGGCCGTCAGCGCCGAATACCCGTCCGACCCGCCGCATTGCAGGGCCACAACCAGCCGGTCGGCCGGGAGGCTCTGCCGCCGGTGGCGATTTGCCTCGGCCAGCATATCGGCAACGATGGCGATGCCGCGCTCCACGGTGGCCCGGGTGCCGCCCTCGTCCTGGATGACGAGGCCTTGCAGCATCGGCGACGGCACCAGCCCGTCCGACTCGAGCAGGGTGCCGATCTGGTTGACCTCGCAGCCGAGCCCGACCAGCAGCACGCCCGCAAGGTTGGGGTTGCGGACATAGCCGGCAATGGTCCGCCGCAGCACCGCCAGACCATGGCCACGGTCCATGCCGCATCCGGAGTGATGGCCGAGCGCCACCACACCGTCGACATTGCCGAAGGGCGCCAGCGCGGGGCCGCGGAAATGCTCGGCGATGAAGCGGCACACCGAGGCGGCACAGTTCACCGAAGCGATCACGCCGATGTAGTTGCGCGTGCCGGCCTGCCCGTCGGCGCGCAGATACCCGTCGAACCGCGCGCGCCCGGCCTCGGGAAGCATGTCCACCGGCACGGCATCGACCGCCGGCGTGGCGTCGCGGGCGAAGTCGGTCAGGCCGAGGTTGTGGCGATGCACATGCGCCCCGGCCCGGATCGGGGCACTGGCAAAGCCGATCACCGTGCCGTATTTCAGCACCGGCGCGCCGTCGGCAATGTCGCGCCGGGCGAGCTTGTGACCGGCCGGCACCGCCTCACGCACCGGCGCACCATCGGGCATGGGCGTTTCCGGGGCCACATCCTCGCGACAGACCAGCACGTCGTCGCGCGGGTCGAGCAGGATGAAGGGGGAGGGCGCCGCCATCATCGGCGCTCCTCTGCGGCGGCCAGCGGCACCCCGGAGGCCTCGGCCTGCCGGTGCAGGTCGATGATGTAATCCATCGCACCGCAGATGTCGGCTTCGACGAAGCGGCGTGCCGAGCGCGCGTCGGCCCGCTCCAGCGAATCGATCATCAGCCCGCGCATGGTCCCTCGCTCCTTCTGCGAGTAGACCGGAAACAGCAGGCCGAGGTTCGGCGCCGTGCGCAGCCACAGGCCATGAATGATGCCCTCCAGCAGCGGCATCCCGGCAGCACCGTAGAGGCAGAAATGCAGTTGCTGTATCTTGCGCGCCGTGGCTTTCACGTCGCCGGTGCCGCGCAGGGCGCGTATCTGGTTGTCGAGGGCGCGCAACTCGGCGAGCGTGTCGGGCTCGATGCGCAGTGCGGCGCGCTCCACGGCGATGCCTTCGAGGTTCATTCGCACGTCGCGCAGCTCGCGCAGCGCCTCGACCGTCAGCCGCGGGATGCTGATGTAACGGTTCGGCTCCAGGTCGACCACGCGCTCGGTCGCCAGCCTGCGCAGCGCATCGCGGATCGGCGTCGGGCTGATCTCCAGATCGGCCGCCAGCCCGCGAATGGTCAGCTTTTCGCCCGGCTTGAACTGGCCGGCGACGATCGCCTCGCAGAGGTGACGATAGGCCTTTTCGGCGAGGGTTTCGCTGTTGATCGGTTTCAATTCGGACATCTCTGGCCCATCCTTCAGTAATGCCGCCCGCAATCCACGGGCAGCACCTGTCCCGTGATCGCAGGATGCAATGCGAGAAAGGCAATGGCCATCGCAACATCTTCGGGGGTCACCATGCGGCGCAGATCGGTCGCCTCCAGCGAAAGCCGCTTGCGCTCTTCGGGCCAGTCCGCAATCCAGCCGGTCTCGGTCAGCCCCGGCGCCACGGCATTGACCCGGACCCCGGGTCCGAGCGCGGCAGCGAGGTTGCGGGTGAGGTTGACGAGACCGGCCTTGCTGGCGCCATAGGCGAGCGAGCTCGCCTTTCCGCCCAGACCGGCGATGGAGGCCGTGTTCACCACCGCCGCGCCGGGCGCCAGATGCGGCCGCGCCGCATGCACGCACCGGAACGGACCGATCAGGTTGACACTCAGGATCGTCTGCCAGCGCGCCTCGGTCATCGCGTCGAGATCGTCATAGGCGATGGGCACCGGCGTGCCGGGCGTGCCGGCATTGTTGACGAGGATGTCGAAGCCGCCCAGATGCCCGGCGGCGGCAGCGACCATCGCCGCCACGCTTTCGGGCGCGCCCATGTCGCCGGGCGCCGGCGTTACCGCACCGTCCAGCGCGGCGATGCGGTCGGCGCCGGCGGCGTCGGCGGGCAGGTGATTGGCGGCCACCGCCGCACCGGCCCGGGCAAACAGCGCCGCGGTCGCGAGGCCGATGCCCGAGCCGGCGCCGGTGACGAGCGCGCGCAACCCCGTCATGTCGGGAAGGATCCGGTCGAGCGAGGCGGCAGGCCGAAGGGTCATGCGAGGATGTTCTCCAGAAAGGCGCGGACGCGCGGGGATTGCTGCGACGGATCGAAGAACCGCGCGGGCGGCGCGTCCTCCACGATGCGCCCGGCCTCCATCAGCACGATGCGGTCCGCGACGGCGCGGGCAAACCCCATCTCATGGGTGACGCAGATCATGGTCACGCCGCGCCGCGCCAGATCGCGCATGGCCTCCAGCACCTCGCCCACCATCTCCGGGTCCAGCGCCGAGGTCGGCTCGTCGAACAGCATGATCCGCGGGTGCATGCAAAGCGACCGGGCGATGGCAACGCGCTGCTGCTGGCCGCCCGAAAGCTGGCCGGGATACTTCTGCGCCTGATCGGCGATGCGCACGCGGGCGAGCTCCTCCATCGCCCGCGCCTCGGCCTCCTGCCGCGGCAGGCCAAGCACCTTCCGCGGCGCCAGACAGCAATTTTCGAGAACGCTGAGATGCGGAAAGAGGTTGAACTGCTGGAACACCATGCCGACGTGCCGGCGGATGTCATGGGCGGTGCCGTCGGCTTCGCGCAGACGGATGCCCGCGACCTCGACCTCGCCCTGCTGATAGTCCTGCAGGCCGTTGATGAGATAGATCGCCGTCGACTTGCCCGAGCCCGACGGTCCGCAGATCACCACGCGCTCGCCGTCCCGCACCGTCAGGTCGATGTCGCGCAGCACATGCAGGCTGCCATACCACTTGTTGACATTGCGGAACCGGATGAGGGGCTGGCCGACCATCATGCGCTCCGGCTCTGGCGGCTGCCGATGCGCCGTTCGGTCCAGCGGCTGTACCAGGACATGCTGGCGCAGACGAGCACATAGATCACCGCGATGAAGAAGTAGGCCTCCATGAACAGCCCCATCCAGGCCGGGTCGGCCTTGGCGGCATTGGCGGTGCCCAGCAGGTCGAGCATCGAGATGACGATGACGAGCGAGGTATCCTTGAACATGGCGATGAACAGGTTGACCATCGAGGGAATGACGATGCGCAGCGCCTGCGGGAGGATGACGAAGATCATCGACGTCCAGTAGCCCATGCCCAGCGCCTTGCAGGCCGCGTACTGGCTGGCCGGGATCGCCTGGAGCCCGCCGCGGATCACCTCCGCGAGGTAGGCGGCGAAGAACATGATGAAGGCGATCTGCGCCCGGACAAGGTTCGGCACCACCACATCGGCCGGCAGGATCAGCGGCGTCATGATGTTGGCCATGAACAGCAGGCTGATCAGCGGCACGCCGCGGATGACCTCGATGTAGACGATGCACAGCCACCGCACCACCGGCATGGACGAGCGCCGGCCAAGCGCCAGCAGGATCGCGAGGAAGAAGCAGCTCACCATCCCCACCACCGCCAGGAGAACGGTCAGCGGCAGCCCGCTCCACAACCGCACCGGCACCTCCGGCAGACCGAAGCCGCCGGACATCAGCACGATCACCCCGCCCATGCCCAGCAGCCAGATGCCGAACATCCACCGCCGCCGCTCGACGGTGGCCCAGCTGGCCGGCACGCAGCTGGCGATCACCAGCGATGCGAAGAGCGCCAGCGCCAGGGCCGGGCGCCAGTGCTGCTCGTGCGGATAGGTTCCGAACAGGATCAGCCGCCACTTGTCCTGCAGGAAGGCCCAGCAGGCGCCGCCGGCGTCGATGCACTCGCGCAGGGTAGCCGGGGCGGTGCGGGCATCCAGCACCAGCCAGCCCAGCATGCCCCGGCCGATCACGAACAGCAGCCACAGCACCACCAGTGTCAGCACGCTGTTCCAGACGCTGCCGAACAGGTTGGTCCAGATCCACAGCAGGGCGCGTCGCAGCGGCGGGTGAACCTGCCCCACAGGGGGCGGGCGCGACGATCCGTGCGGCTGGCCTTGCGGCTGGGTGTCGGACAGCATCGTCAGGCGTCCATGTAGGCCGTGCGGCGGTTGTACCAGTTCATGAAGGCGGCCGTCAGGAGGCTCATGGTCAGGTAGGTGGCCATCAGGATCGCGATGCATTCCACCGCACGCCCGGTCTCGGCGATCACCGCCGTCGATACCCGCACCAGTTCGGGATAGCCGATCACCACGGCCAGCGAGCTGTTCTTTATCAGACTCATGTATTGCGAGGTCATCGGCGGGATCACGATGCGCAGCGCCTGCGGCAGCACCACCTTGCGCAGCACCAGCCGCGGCGGCAGGCCGAGGCTGACCGCCGCCTCGATCTGCCCCTTGCGCACGCCCTGGATGCCGCTGCGGATCGTCTCTGCCGCGAAGCCGGACTGGTAGACCGACAGCGCGATCAGCGTCGCCAGGAACTCGGGCGTGATCAGGCCGCCGCCGGTCAGGTTGAACCGGCCCAGCTCGGGATGGCTCGGCGACATGTCGGCCCCGCCGAGGAAGAGGATGGCCGCCGGCAGCCCGAGCATCAGCGCCACCCCGGCCCGGCCCGCCGGCAGCCGGTGTTGCGTGCGCTCGAAATGGCGATCGGCCGCGCGGATCATCAGGATGGTGGCCGGGATCGACAGAAGCAGGGCGGCCACGGCCAGATAATGCACCCCGCCCATGGCGATGGCCGGAAAATACACCCCGCGGTTGGTGATGAAGATGGACTCGCCGATCGTCCAGGCCTCGGTCGGCCGCGGAAACAGGGTGGACAGGGCATACCAGAACAGCAGCTGCAGCAGCAGCGGCAGGTTGCGCACGGTTTCGATCCAAACCAGCGCCACGCGCGAGAGCAGCCAGTTGTGCGACAGCCGGGCCAGCGCCAGAAGGAACCCCAGCACCGTGCACAGCACGATGCCCAGCAGCGCGACCCGCAGCGTGTTGACCAGCCCCACGGCAAAGGCCATCCAGACCGGATCGCGGGCCGTGGCGCCGAACACGTTGAGCCCGATCTCGAACCGGGCCGGCGCGTCGAGGAAGGCGAAGCTGATGCCGAGACCGGAGCCGGGCGTGCGCTCCTGGAAGTTGCCGATGGCGGCGCTCAGAAGATAGAGAATGCCCCCGATCAGCAGCAGCTGCCAGAACATGCGCAGCGATGCCGGGCGCCGCCAGAGCGGCCGCGGCCGAACGCCGGCGAGCCCGGTGCCCGCGGCCCGGGCCGGTGCGGGCGCGGCCGTGTCGGACTGGTTCGAAACTGTGCTCATCGAGCGCACGCCCCGTTCATGTCGCCCACGCAGGCGCCCCGGCCGGTCCGGCCCG
>SLBI01000108.1 GCA_007126375.1 Paracoccaceae bacterium | reverse complement strand
TGCCGCAGCTGCCGTCGCCCCGATCGGGACGGCGCCCCCGGCGCCGTATGGGGCGACCGGGCTGGCGCGGTATCCGATCCTCACGGCTACCTTGCGCTACGGGCGCCCCGTGGCCGTCGCGGCGGCGCTGACAGGCGGGTGCATGACCGCCCTCATCGGCTGGGCCGCCCTCGGCCCGGCGGCGCTGCTGCCCGCGGCCTTCGTGACAGCGCTGATCGCTCTGGCCCTTCTGAGCTATTGCGAACTCGTCCGCCTCATCGTCGACACCCTGCTGCCGTAGTAAGTGCCAGGCGGTGCCCCCCGCGGCCCGCGTCTTCGCAGCAAAACCGAGGTCAAGCAGAGAGAAACGCCCATGCAGAACTCGTCCGCCCCGACGTCGGCGGCCCGCATCAACCTTCTGGTCATGCAGGGCGACGGTATCGGCCCCGAGATCACCGCCGCGACGCTGTCCGTGCTCGAGGCCGTCGACCATTCGTTCGGCCTCGGCCTCGCCTTCGAGCATGCGACCATCGGCCTGACCAGCCTGGCCGAGCGGGGCACCACCTTTCCGCCGGAGCTGCTGGACCGGGCACGGGCGGCCGACGGGATCGTGCTGGGACCGGTGTCGCACAACGATTACCCACCCGTGTCGGAGGGCGGGGTCAACCCCTCGGGCCATCTGCGCAAGCACCTCGACCTCTATGCCAACGTTCGCCCCGCGTTGTCGCACAGTGCCTTTCCACCGCGGTGCGGCCATGCGATCGACCTCGTGATCGTGCGGGAGAACACCGAAGGCTTCTATTCCGACCGCTCGATGTTTTCAGGTTCCGGCGAGTTCATGCCCACGCCCGATCTGGCGTTGTCGCTGCGCAAGGTCTCCCGCCATGCCTCCGTCCGGATCGCCGAAACGGCCTTCGCGCTGGCCATGACCCGCCGGCAAAAGGTGACGGCCGTGCACAAGGCCAACGTGCTGCGCCAGTCCGACGGGCTGTTTCTGTCCTGCGTGCGCGAGGTCGCCGCGCGCTACCCCGAGGTGGAGTATGACGAGCGCCTGATCGACGCCATGGCCGCCTTGCTGGTGCGTGACGCCAGCGGTTTCGATGTCATCGTCTCCACCAACATGTTCGGCGACATCCTCTCCGACCTTGCGTCCGAGATCTCGGGAAGCCTCGGTCTGGCCGCCTCGCTCAACGCCGGCACCGATCATGCGATGGCTCAGGCACAGCATGGCTCCGCCCCCGATCTGGCCGGGCAGGATGTGGCCAACCCCTGTTCGCTGATCGGCTCGGCGGCGATGCTGCTCGACTGGCTCGGGACCCGCCGGGGCGATACGGCCTGCCGCGAGGCCGCGCGGGCCATCGACATGGCCATCGGCCGCACCATCGCCGACCCGCAGACGCGCACCAGGGACATGGGCGGCACGCTGGGAACCCGTGCGTTCACGCGATGCCTGATCGACGCCCTCGGATGAGCGCGCCCTCGTCGCCACGCTGCCCGCCTCGGCCAAGGTCAGGCCGGCAGGTCCGGGAAGTCGTAGAGGGTCGCGGGATTTGCGACCAGCACCCGGTGCAGAGTGTCCGCGTCGAGCCACTCCGGGAGGATGCCGAGCAGCCGTGCGGTGTCGATGGTGCGGAAAGGGGTCTCCGCCTCCCACCGATCCGCGCCCGGCGTGCCGCCATGCTGCGGCGTGTGCGGCCAGTCGCTGCCCCAGACGATCCGCTCGGGGTTTGCCGCAGACAGCCGTGCGGCGAGCCGGCCGAGGGCCGGGTCGAACGGGTCCTGTGCCGGTCGATAGAAGCCCGAGGCCTTGATCCAGATGCGCCCGCTGTCGAGCAGGCGAAGCATCGTCGCCGCACCCGCTCCTGCGGGATCCGTCGGATCGACCATCCCGAAGTGATCCAGCACCACCGGAACCGGAAGCGCCAGCAGCTCGGCCGCCATGGTCTCCAGGGTACCGGCATCCGCATAGACCTGCAGGTGCCAGCCGGTTTCGGCACAATCCGCCGACAGCCGGCGGGCGCGGTGGACGACCGCGTCCCGCGTGCCGCCGCCGCTGCTGAGCAGGTTCATCCGCACCCCGCGCACGCCCTGCCGATGCAGCGCCTCGCGCTCGGCGCGGCCCAGCCCGTCATCGATCACCGCCACGCCGCGGCCGCGCGGACCCAGCCGGGCCAGCGCGTCGAGCGTACAGCGATTGTCCGTGCCGTAAACGCTGGGCTGCACGACGACCGCGCGCGTGAGGCCCAGCGCGGCCATCATCGTCTCGAGCGCCGCGACCGGCGCGTCTGCCGGCGTATAGCTGCGCGGGCTCGCCAGCGGGAAGCGCGGCTTCGGGCCGATCACATGCACATGGCAGTCGCAGCTGCCGGGCGGAGGGAACGGTCCCTGCGTGTCGTCGTCCTTCATCGAATCACCTCTCTCATCCGCAGAACGGCCGATCAAGACGGGAGTCAGCCATGGAAACCCTGAGCGAAACCGACCTTGCGGCGCTTGCGCGGGACGCCTTCATCGGTCTGGGCCTGTCGCCCGAGGATGCCGCGGACGCAAGCTCGATCCTCGTCCTCGCCGATCTCTTCGGCATCACCACACATGGGGTGGAGCGCATCCTGTCCTATGGCGAGCGGCTGCGCATCGGGGGCATCAATGCGGCTCCGGACATCGCCGTCGAAGCCGTGGCCCCGGCGATGCTGACGGTCGACGGCGACAACGGCGTCGGGCCTCTGGTAGGCCGGCGGGCGCTCGACGCCGCAATCGCGCAGGCGCGGCAGACCGGCGTCTCGGTGGCCTTCGTGCGCGGCAGCAACCATTTCGGCCCGATCTGCCCCTATGCGTTCCTGGCCGCCGAGGCGGGCTTTGCCAGCATGGTCTTCAGCAACGCCACCACGACGATTCCCCCCTGGGGCGGACGCGAGGCCCGGCTCGGCAACAACCCGCTCGGGCTGGGTGTGCCGGGGCCCGGCGGGGCGCATGTGATTCTCGACATCGCGCTGAGCGTGGCGGCGCGGGCGAAGATCCGCCGTGCCGCCACGCGCGGAGAGCAGATCCCCGCCGATTGGGCGACAGACGCGGCCGGCCGGCCCACCACGGACCCCGCCGAGGCGCTCGCGGGGTTCCTGCAGCCCATCGGTGGGCACAAGGGGTCCGGGCTCTCGGTCATGGTGGACATGTTCGCCGGAATGCTGTCCGGCGCCGCGTTCCTGACGCAGGTGAAGTCCTGGGTCGATGAGCCCGACAAGCCGCAGAACCTGGGGCACTTCTTCCTTTTGCTCGACATCGGGCGCCTGGCGCCGGCCGAAGAGCTGGCGGCGCGCACTGCCGCCTTTGCCGGCATCGTCCACGACACACCTCCGGTCGACCCGTCGTCGCCGGTGCGTCTGCCGGGCGAGATCGAGCTCGGCCGGCTCCGCCACGGTCGCGAGAACGGTGTGGCCATTGCCAGCGACATCAGCCGAAGACTTAGGGAAATCGCCGGAATCCTAGGCACATGACGGGTAACGCCCCTGTGGCCAGGCGCACGGTCGATAGAGACTGGACAATCCCGCCGGAACAAGAATACTGAATACAGAATGCGCCAGGGGTTGATAGCGCCAGATGAATGAGTGGCTCAAATCCGCTGCCGGAACGCGCGCCGCGACGGCGCCCGCAGCGGAGCGCGTGCGCTACATGGCCCCTTCCGGCGAGACGTTCGACGTCGCAACCCCGCGCTGGCGCGCGCCGGACGGTGCGCCCTTGGCGCTGACGCCCGGGCCGGGCCTTTCGCCCGACCGGATCGATTCCCGCGAACGCTCGCTCTGGCGCTATGCGGCCGCTCTCCGAGTCGACCCGGACAGTCGCGTGTCGTTGGGCGAGGGGTGGACGCCGCTACTGGACGGCGACTGGCACGGCGGTGCGGTGCGCTTCAAGCTCGAGTATTTCGCGCCCACCGGCTCGTTCAAGGATCGCGGCACCGCTGTCATGATCAGTTATCTGCGCAGCGTCGGGGTCCGAGGCATCCTCGAGGATTCCTCGGGCAATGCTGGCGCCTCGCTTGCCGCCTATTGTGCCGCGGCCGGCCTCTCGTGCCGCGTGCTGGCCCCGGCCACGGCGCCGGCGGCCAAGGTCGCCCCGATCGCGGCTCTTGGCGCCGATCTGTGTCTGGTAGAGGGCAGCCGTCAGGACGTCGCCGACCAGGCGCTGCGCGAGTCAGAAAGCATCTTCTACGCCAGCCACAACTGGCAGCCGTTCTTTCTGGAAGGCACGCGAACTCTGGCCTTCGAGCTGTGGGAACAGTGCGGTTTCGGCGTTCCGAGCGCCATCGTGGTGCCGCTGGGCTACGGCAGCAATGTGCTGGGCCTTTGGCTGGGGTTCAAGGAGCTGCTCGACTGCGGGGCCATCGCGTCGCTGCCGCGGATCTTTGCGGTTCAGGCGGCGAACTGTTCTGCCTTCGCCCGGCCGTGGGCAGAGGGCACCGACCGCTGGGAGCCGTTCGAGGCCCGCACCACAGTGGCGGACGGCATCGCCTCGATCCGCCCGGTGCGGATGCCGCAGGTGCTTGGCGCCCTCCGGCAAAGCGGCGGCAGCCTTGTTACCGTGTCCGAAGCCGAGATTGCGGTGGCGCTGCGTGGCCTGCTGGCGCGGGGGCTGTTCGTCGAGCCCACAGCGGCGACGGCGGCTGCCGGCTGCACCGCCCTGCGCGACCAGGGACAACTCGCGGCCGACAGCGCCCCGGTCGTCGTGCTCACCGGAACCGGCCTGAAGGCAGCCGACAGAGTCGGGGAGATTCTGTCAGAGATCGCGAAGTGTGACCGTGAAAGGGGAGTGCGTGGGGCGAGGTGTTGCGCCCGGCCGGCGTGAAGGGAGAGGAGGCCCTGTCGACCATGACGACCAGCCTTGCACAGAGGATCGAGGCCAATCCGGCCAACGACGTGGCGCTCGACGGCATCAGCGCGCGTTTCTGCGATGCCCTTGCCGCCCTGCGCCCCGAGGACATCCCGGCCGACGTCCTCCACACCGTCAAGCTGTTCGTGCTCGACACCATGGGGGTGATCGGCGGTGCAGCGCGCGCCCCCGGAATCGCCGAGATCAACGGCCGCATCTCGCGCTGGGACAGCGCCGGTTCGGCAACCGGGCTGATCACCGGGCTCAGGCACAGCCCGCCCCATGCGGCACTGGTCAATGGCGCGGCCGCCCATGCGCTCGACTTCGACGACATGCATGACCCGGCGCGCATCCACAGCTTCTGCGTGATCCTTCCGGCCATCCTCGCCGCCGCCGAGGATATGGGCAACGTTGACGGCAAGACCTTTCTGCTCGGGCTGACGGTCGCGGCCGAGGCGCATGCCCGGCTGGGCTACACCTGTTACAACTCGCTGGGCAAGGGCTGGCACCCGACGATGACGCTGGGCGTGCTGGCCGGCGCGCTGGGCATCGGGCGGATGCTGGGGCTGCGCGATGCGAAGATGCTCGACGCCTTCGGCCTCGCGGCGCATCAGGTCTGCGGCAGCGCGCAGAGCATGCTGGACGGGGTGCTCGCCAAGCGCCTCGGGGCCGGGCTGGCCGCGCGCGGGGCCGTCACGGCGGCCTTTCTCGCGGCAGACGGGGTGACGGGGCCGTTTCGCCCGCTCGAGGGCAATGCCGGTCTCTTCAAGCTGCAGGAGCGGGACGAGGTCCGCCCGGAGGAGCTGTTCAAGGGCCTGGGCGAACTGTGGCAGACGCGCGACTATTCCTTCAAGCCCTTTCCCTGCTGCCGCTGCAAGCACACCACCATCGCGCTCGCCTTCGACCTGCGCGCGCGCGGCATTCGCCCCGAGCAGATCATCGAGACAACGATTCACCTGCCGCAGGTCAATTTCCAGACCGTCGGAGGCGCCTACGAGCCGGAACGGGACTCGATCGTCCATGCGCAGTTCAACGTCGCCTATGGCTTTGCCCGCGCGCTGATCGACGGAGCGGTCGATCTGCGGAGCTATACCCGGCCGGCCATCACCGACCCGGGGGTGACCGCGCTGGCGGCACGGGTGCGTGCCGTCTCCGACCCCGGCGAGCCGCCCACCGCGATGGGGCCGTCACGGATCGACCTGCGGCTGGCAGACGGGACCGATCTGCAGATTTGCGGGCGCCATGTGCCGGGAAGCCCGGAGCTGCCCCTGAGCGAGGCGCAGATCCTCGACAAGTTCCGCGGCTGCATGAACTTCGGTCTCGACCTCGCGCCCTCGGCGCTCGATCCCTTCATCGAGCGGGTGATGGGCCTTGAAACCCTGCCCGACATCCGCCTGCTGGTGGAGGCCTTTCCGGCGGTTGCCGGGCGCAGAGGCGTATGACGGGCCGCCAAGGCCCCGGAACGTCGAACTACACCCCAGCGGAGGAAAGCCGAATGTATGGATGGCGCGGACGTATCGGTCTTCTGGTTCCATCGATCAACACGACGATGGAGACCGAGTTCTGGGGCATCGCCCCACACGGTGTGTCGGTGCACTCGGCACGCATTGCCGGCGGGCGCAAGGGCACGCCGGAAGAGTTGCGCAACATGGAGAAGGAGGCGCGGCTCGCGGCCGAGCGCGTTGCCCGGGTCGAGCCCGACGTGGTCGTCTACGGCTGCACCTCGGGCAGCTTTTTCGAGGGGCCGACCTGGAACCGGATGATCACCGAGGAGCTGACCAAGATCACCGGCGCGCCGACCGTCACCACCGCAGGCTCGATGGCCGAATGTCTGCTGCGCAACGGCCATCGCCGGGTCGATGTCGTCACCCCCTATGTCGAACTGACCAACGAGCGGCTGCGCCAGTTCCTGCGCGGGCACGAGATCGAGGTCGGCACGCTGGCGACCTTCGACATGCTCGACATGTTCGACCATGCCAAGATCCGCCCCGAGGAGATCTATCGCCGCGTCAAGGAAACGACCTCGCCCGAGTCCTCGGCCGTGTTCGTCGCCTGCACCCAGCTGCGGGCGATGGAGGTGCTCGATGCGCTGGAGCGCGATCTCGGAAAACCGGTGTACTCGGCGATCCAAGCGACCGCCTGGATGACCTATGAGGCCCTGCAGATCGACCCGCAGATCCTGCATTGCGGCAGCCTGCTGCGCGGGCTCAGCGAGCCTGCCGGCGCCCCGGCGCAGCCCCTGCGCAAGCAGGGCTGACCGTCCTGCGGCGGGCCCACGCGGCCCGCCACACCGCCCGAGCCCGCTGAGGGCCCACGGGCCAACATGGCGAACCGGAACGTCCAGCAGTCCAGAGGAGGAAAGAACCAATGAGAAAGCTGCTTGCATCCATCACCCTCGTCACCGCCGTCGCGGGTCTCGGCGGCCTGGAGGCGAAGGCCGACACCCGCATGAGCATCGCAACCGGCTCGTCCGGGGGCGTCTACTACCTGTGGGGGGGTGCCCTTGCGGGTATCTGGTCCGAGGGCATCGACGGCGTGACCTTCAACATCGAGGCCACCGCGGGGCAGGTCCCCAACGTCCGGCTTTTCGAGGCCGGCGACCTCGAGGTGTCGATGTTCAACATCGCCACCGCCTACGAGGCATGGGAGGGCATCGGCGACTACTCCGATCGCCAGTATCGCAGTCAGCGCGCCCTGTTCGCGATGTATCCCAGCTACTATGTGATGACCTCGCTGGCGCGCAGCGGGATGACCTCGATCGAGGACTGGGAAGGTCGGCGCGTGTCGCTGGGCACCGCCGGCGGCACCGTCGACGTGGTCGGGCGCAACATCGCCGAGGTACTGGGGGTCACGCCGGCACAGTTCGTCAACAGCGGCTGGCCCGACGTGCCGGGCCAGATGCGCGACGGCCTGGTCGATGCCATCGGCGCCATCGGCGGGCAGCCCTGGCCGCCAATCCGCGATCTCGAGACGACGCACGACCTCGTCTTCTATGACCTGAGCGACGAACAGGTCGCCCGGCTTCAGGAGGTCTACCCGTACTTCATTGCCGAGCCGCTGCCGGAGGGGGTCTATCGCGACCAGCCCGAAAACTACAACTCGCTCGCCTTCTGGAACATGACGCTCGTGCGCGAGGACGTGCCCGAAGAGGTCGCCTATCAGATGATCAAGCTGGCGGCCGAGAATGTCGAGGAGCTGATGCTCGTGCACCCGAGCACGGCGCAATTCTTCGACGTGACCAGTGTGCTGCGGGTTTCGCCCGTGCCGCTGCATCCCGGGGCCGTGCGCTATTTCCAGGAGATCGGCGTCGACATCCCCGAGCGACTGCTGCCGCCC
>SLBI01000353.1 GCA_007126375.1 Paracoccaceae bacterium | reverse complement strand
TGGCGCCCGCCGCCGCATGATCCGGCGGGGTCGCGGACCCTGTCACAACCGAGGGAGGAGAAGGAAATGATGAGAAGAACGCTGCTGATGGCCGGCACCGCGCTGGTGCTTGCCCTGACCGGCCAGGCCCCGGCGGAGGCACAGGATTACAAGGACGAATACCGCGTCTCCACCGTGGTGCCCGCACCCTTCCCCTGGGGGATCGCCGCCGAGACATGGGCCGAACTGGTGGCCGAGCGCACCGACGGGCGGATCAGGATGCAGATCTATCCCGGCGCGCAGCTGGTGCAGGGCGACCAGACCCGCGAATTCACCGCGATGCGCCGCGGGGTGATCGACATGGCGGTGGGCTCCACCATCAACTGGTCGCCGCAGATCGCCGAACTGAACATCTTCTCGATGCCCTTCCTGATGCCCGATTACGACGCGCTCGATGCGCTGACCGGCGGGCCGGTGGGCGAACGGCTCTTCGAGATCATCCGCAGCAACGGCGTGGTGCCGCTCGGCTGGGCCGAGAACGGGTTCCGCGAGGTCACCAACTCGCAGCGCGCGATCCGTACCCCGGACGACATGCAGGGCCTGAAGATGCGGGTGGTGGGCTCGCCCATCTACAACGACATCTTCACCGCGCTCGGTGCAAACCCGACGCAGATGAGCTGGGCCGACGCGCAGCCGGCGCTGACCACCGGCGCGGTGGACGGGCAGGAGAACCCGCTGACGATCTACACCGTGCTGCGCATGCACGAGCTGGGCCAGACCAACGTCACGCTGTGGCACTACGTCGCCGATCCGCTGATCTTCGCTGTCAACGAACAGGTCTGGGAAAGCTTCACCGCCGAGGATCAGGAGATCGTCGCCCAGGCCGCGCTGGATGCCGGCGCGCATGGCATCGAGGTGGCGCGCGCGGGCCTCGTCGGTGACGACCAGAGCCTGATCGAGCAGATCGAGGGCTTTGGCGTCAACGTGATCCGGCTGAGCGACGAGGAGCGGCAGGCCTTCGTCGATGCCACACGGCCGGTCTACGAGGCCTGGCGCGACCGGATCGGCGCCGATCTGGTGTCGATGGCCGAGGAGTCGGTGGCCAACCGCTGACCCCCTGATCCCTGACCCCCGGCCGCCCCACGCCGACGGGGCGGCCGCGCATCCGCCGAGGCGCCCATGGCCGAAACGCCCCCGCCCGAGCATCAGGACGACGACACCGGCGCCGGGCACACCCGCGTGCCGGTGCGGATCGAGGAAGCGCTGGCCGCCGCCGCGATGGCGGCGATCTTCCTGATCTCCTTCGGCAATGTGGTGGCGCGCTACGCCACCAACGCCTCCTTCGCCTTCACCGAGGAGTTCTCGGTCTTCCTGCTCGTCTTCATGACCTTCGTCGGCTCCTCTGCCGCCTTTGCGACGAACGAGCACATCCGCATCACCTTCTTCCTGGAACGCATGCCGCCCGGGCTGCGCTGGCTTGCCGAACTGGTCACGCTGGCGGCGACCACGCTGATGTTCTCGCTGATCCTGTGGTACGGCGCCGCGGTCACCTTCGACGAATGGAAATGGGGCGAGACTTCGCCCGGGCTCGGCTACCCCACCTGGCTCTACACGATCTGGCTGCCGGTGCTGTCGCTGGCGATCCTGTTGCGCGTGCTGGGCCGGGGCTGGGCGCGGCTGATCCGGCCGCTGTGGCGAGGCTAGCGACGGATGCTCGACGCCAATCTCGCGCTGCTGCTCAGCTTCTTCGTGCTGCTGCTCCTCGGTACGCCCATCGCCGTGGCCCTCGGCCTCGGCGGCGCGGTGGGGATCGTCATCGGGCTCGACATGATCGCGCTGGGGATGATCGGCACCAACACCTATGCCGCCATCGCCAAATATCCGCTGATCGCCATTCCGCTGTTCGTGCTGACCGGGATGATCTTCGAACGCTCGGGCGTGGCGGCGCGACTTGTGACCTTCGCCCAGGCCTGCATCGGGCCGCGCCGCGGCGGGCTGGGGCTGGTGGCGGTTCTGGTCTGCATCATCATGGGCGGCATGTCGGGCTCGGGCGTGGCCGATGCCGCCGCCGTGGCCACGGTGATGCTGCCATCGATGCTGAAGGCGGGCTACCCGCGGCCCTTCACCGCCAGCGTGATCGCCGCCTCGGCCGCGACCGCGATCCTGATCCCCCCGTCGATCGCGCTGATCGTCTATTCGGTGGTGGTGCCGGGGCTCGACCTGCGGGCGCTGTTCGCTGCGGGGCTGCTGCCCGGTCTGCTGATGGGCGCGGCGATCGCGGCGCCGACGGTCTGGATCAGCCGCCGCCAGGGTTACGGCGCCGGCGAGGGCACGGAGCGGCCGCCGTTCTGGGCCTCTTTCGGGCGTGCGGTGCCGGGTCTCATGGCGCCGGTCATCATTCTCGGCGGGCTGCGCTCCGGCCTCTTCACCCCGACCGAGACGGCGGTGGTTGCGGTGGCCTACGGCCTGCTCGTCGGTCTGGTGATCTATCGCAGCATGGGGTTGCGCGATCTCTACGCCGTCTTCGCCGACAGTGCGAAAATCTCCGCGGTACTGATGCTGATCATCTCGCTCGCCGGGCTCTTCGCCTGGGCGGGCTCGACCCTCGGCGCCTTCCGCGCCACGGCCGAGTTGATCCTGTCGCTCAGCGACAACCAGTGGGTGATCCTTGCGCTGGTGATGGCGGTGATGCTGCTGGCCGGGATGGTGCTGGACGGGGTGTCGATCTTCCTCATCGCCATGCCGCTGCTGGTGCCCATCGTGGCGGCCTTCGGCTGGTCGCATGTGTGGTTCGCGGTGGTGATGTCGATCAACATCGCCATGGGACAGGTGACGCCGCCGGTTGCGGTCAACCTTATGGTGACATCGAAAATCGCCGGAGTGCCGCTGGAATCGACCTTCCGCTATGTCGGCTGGCTGGTGCTGGCGATGGCGGTGGCGCTGCTGCTGGTGATCGCCTTTCCCGAGATTGCGCTCTGGCTGCCCGGGGTGCTCGGCTATCGCATATCGTGAGGGACATGATGACGAACGAGATGACCGGGGGCGAGGCGCTGGCGCGCGCGCTCATGGCGCATGGCGCCGGGCCGATCTTTGGCATGGGTGGTTTCCAGCTGTTGCCCTTCTACGATGCCGCGCGGCGACTGGGACTGTCGCATCACCTGATCAACGACGAACGCTGCGGTACCTTCGCCGCGGATGCCTATGCCAAGGTCTCGGGCCGGGTCGGACTGGTGGATGCCACGCTGGGGCCGGGGGCCACGAACCTCGTCACCGGGCTGGTCGAGGCGCTGAACGCCGGCAGCCCGCTGGTGGCCGTCGTCGGCGACACGCATCGCGGGCACAGTTGGAAGAACATGACGCAGGAGGCGCGGCAGGCCGAGATCCTGCGCCCCGCCTGCAAGGAGCTGATCCGGGTGGAGATGATCGCGCGCATCCCCGAACTGGTCGCCCGCGCCTTCGCCGTTGCCACCTCGGGTCGTCCCGGCCCGGTCGTGCTGATCGTCCCCGAGGACATCGCCCACGCCACCCACGGTTTCGCCCCCGAGGAGTTCGCGGCCGATCCGCGCCACACCTCGGCGCCGGCGCTGCGCGTGGTTCCCGATCCTGACGACCTTGCCCGCGCCGCCGCGATGCTGACCGGGGCGGAGCGGCCGCTGATCCTTGCCGGCGGCGGGGTGCATCTGTCGGGGGCTGCCGAAACCCTTTCCGCCTTCGCCGAGGCGCATGGCATCCCCGTCGCCCACACGATGACCGGCAAGGGGGCGATTCCCTGCACCTCGCCTCTCTCGGCGGGGCTGTTCGGCCGCTACGACCGCATTGCCAACGACATGATCGCCGAGGCCGACTGCCTGTTCGTTCTCGGCTGCAAGCTGGGCGAGATCGCGACCAAGCGCTACACCGTGCCGCCCGCCGGCAGGCCGCTGATCCATCTCGACATCGTCGCCGAGGAAATCGGCCGGACCTACAGGCCCTGCCTGCCGCTCTGGGGCGATGTGCGCGCGACGCTCGGGGCGCTTGAACCCCTGATGCAACCGCCGCCGCAGGCCCGCGCCGACTGGTGTGCCGAGCTTGTCCGTCGCATGGCCGAATGGCGGGCTTCGGCACGGGCTCGGCTGGAAAGCGAGGAAGTGCCGGTCAGCATGGGCCGGCTGATGGGCGAACTGAACCGGCATCTGCCCGCGCATGCGGTGCTGGTGGCCGATGGCGGCTTCGCGGCGCATTGGGGCGGGCTGCTTTACGATCAGCCGCGGGCCGGGCGCGGTTTCCTGCCTGACCGCGGCTTCGCTTCGATCGGCTACGGGTTGCCCGGGGCGATGGGGGCGAAACTGGCCGCGCCCGACCGTCCGGTGGTGGCGATCACCGGCGACGGCGGATTCAACATGGTGCTCGGGGAACTGGAGACGGCGCGGCGGCTGGGGCTGGCGATCACCGTCATCGTGGTGAACAACGCCGCCTCGGGCTATGTGAAGGCGCTGCAGCACCTGATGTATGGACCGGGCGCATACCAGTCCTCGGACCTGGCCGAGACGAACTATGCCGCCGCGGCCGAGGCGCTGGGCTGCTGCGGCTTGCGCGTGGAACGGCCCGAGCAACTGGCCGAGGCGCTGGTGGCGGCGCTGCAGGACGGCGACCGGCCGGTGGTGCTGGATGTGGTGGTGACGCGCGATCCGGCGCAGATGCTGCCTGCGGCCGACAGCCGGGCGGTGCAGGTCAAGGCGGGAGACCGGATTGCCTGATCCGCTCCTGCTCGACAGCATCACCAAGGCGGGCGAAGCGGCGCGCCGCCGCGTGGTTGTGACCGGATCGCACGGCGGGATCTATGCGGCGGCGCTGGCACTGGCCGCCGGATGCCGCGCCACGGTCTTCCACGACGCCGGCGTCGGACTGGACCGCGCCGGGATCGGCGGCCTCGGCTGGCTCGATGGCCATGGGATGGCCGCGGCGGCGGTGGATCACCGCAGCGCCGCGATCGGCCAGGCCGCCGAGATGCTGGCCGGCGGGCTGTTATCGTACACGAATGCCGCGGCCACGGCCTGCGGCGTGTTGCCCGGCATGACCTGCGCCGAGGCGGCACGGCGGCTGGTCGCGGCGCCCGAACCGTCCGCCGCCCCGCCGCTCCCGGCGGAAAGCCGCGTTGTGATGACACCCGCCGGATCGTGCCGTCGCCTGGTGCTGGTCGATTCAGCGGCGCTGGTGCACCCCGATGATGCCGGGCAGGTGGTGGTGACGGGATCGCATGGCGCGCTCTTCGGTGCAGACCCGGCGCATGCGCTGAAGGCCGATGCGGCGCTTGCGCTCTTCAACGACGCCGGTGGCGGGCCCGGCACTGGCCGGCTGCCGGTGCTGGCGGCGCGTGGCATAGCTGCGGCCACCGTCGCCGCCGGCACGGCGCGCATCGGGGAGGCGCATTCGACATGGCAGGACGGCGTGATCTCGGCCTGCAATGCGCCGGCGGCCGCGCTGGGCGCTCATCCCGGCATGCCGGCGGCCGATCTCGTGCGGCGGGCGCTGGCGCAATGAGGTCGGCCGCGGACTTGCCGCGGGTCAGTCGGCGCGTTCCGGGTCGCGTGGAGTGCGGCCGGTGCGCACGCATGTCTCCGCCTTCAGCGCGTTGGCGAGGCTGGTGAAACGGGCCTGAGCCACTTCGCCGAACAGGGGCGCGGCGCGCGGTGTCAGCACGAGTTCCAGAACGCCTTTCTTGGGATAGTACTTCAGCCGCCCCGCCGTATCCGGTCCGGAGATCGAGAACATCGCTCCGAACCGCATCGCCTTGCCAAGAACCTCGGCATCCCGGCGCTCGGCCTCGGACAGAAGCCCCTGTAGCGGCGCCATCCGCGCCAGCACTGCCTTGCCGGTGGAGTAGCGGTGCATCAGCGCGAGGCCCAGAAACACCCGTCCCTTGTGATCGAGCCCGCCCAGATTGGCCCGGGTGGCATTGTCGAAGCAGGCCTCGGCCCGATAGTCGGGATGCGCGCGCCAGCTCACGTCATGCAGCATGCAGGCGGCCTTGACCAGCCGAAGCCGTTCCGGCGCGGCGTTGGCATAGAGCGGCAGCAGGAAACCGTAGAGCTGGCGGCCGAAGCCCGGCAGGCGTGCGCTTGCCGCTTCGGCGTGACGGCAGGCTTCGGTCAGCGGATCGCGGGCGCGCAGCGCCTGCGGCATCCGTTCGTAGAGCAGCCCCTCGCGCAGGCCGTAGGAGGAAATGTGGATCGACTTCGGCCGGAACACCTTGAGCAGTTCGCGCAGCACTACCCCGGCAAGCGGAACCACCTGCATCCGTTCGGCCGAAACGCCGGTGCGGCTGCGCAGCGCCTTCGGGTCGGACTTGTCCACCCAGTCGAGCGTCTTGCGCACCGATTTTGGTGTCATCTCGTATTCGTGCAGGACGGTCAGCGGGTAGTCGCGCCGTTCCATGTCAAGCCGGGCGATCACCCGCCAGGCTCCCCCTACCAGATAGAGCCGGCGGTGCGGTCCGGTGAGATCGGCCTTCAGCCCGTCGAGAACGCCGCGGATATGCCGGCGCATGCCCTTCTTGCCACCGCCGATCCCCTGCAGGCGGAACGGCCCCAGCGGCGAGGTGATGCGCCGCTCGACGACTCCGGCGGCGACCTCTGCCAGTTCCAGCGACGATCCGCCGATGTCGCAGACCAGCCCCTCGGCCTCCGGCCAGCCCAGCAACACGCCCTGCGCCGAGAGGCGCGCCTCCTCGTTGCCGTCGATCACCCAGAGCCGAAGCCCGGTCTGGCGTCTGACCTCGGCGATGAAATCCTCGCCATCCTCGGCCTCGCGCACCGCCGCCGTGGCCACCGCGGTCAGTGAGGAAAGCGCCATCCCCTCGGCCAGCAGGGCGAAGCGGCGCAGCGCCGCCAGCGCGCGTTCGCGGCCGCGCGGGTTCAGCCGCGGTGGCGTCTCCCCGTCGCGGGCCATGCCACGACCGAGCCCGCACAGGAGTTTTTCGTTGAAGAAATAGGCTGGTGACCGCGCCGCCCCGTCGAACACCACCAGTCGTACCGAGTTCGAGCCAACGTCGATCACGCCGACGCGGGACAGTGCCCGCGTTGCAGGGTCGTCAAAGAGGGGAGTGCCGAACGGAGGGCTCTCCTGCGCCGGCGCGTCCATCCTGCCGTCCATCACGCCCCCCATCGGGTCTCGGCGAGTCGGTCGGGACTCTGCCCAGACCGGGCGCATGCGTCAATCGCCGCCATGGGCCAGGCGCGGCACGTCCCCGGCCCCGGCCTTGCCGCGGCCCGACAGCGAGGGGTTCTCCATGAAGAAACGGTGGGAATTGAAGGGATCGGGCGCCGCCTTCTCCGGGTCCTTTCCGTCGTTCGGCAGGGCGCGGACGAAGCTGCCGTCCGGGTGCAGGATCCAGCTCTGCGCCACATCGGCCAGATTGGCGGCCATGATCTGGCTGACGATCTGTGCCTTGACCGTGGCGTTGCGGCATTCCACCAGCGTCTCGACCCGGCGGTTGAGGTTGCGGTCCATCCAGTCGGCCGACGACAGGAACACCCGGGCATCCTCGGACGGCAGGCCGTGACCGTTGCCGAAACAGACGATACGGGAATGCTCCAGAAACCGGCCGACGATGGATTTCACCCGGATGTTCTCGGACAGCCCGGTCACGCCAGGTCGCAGCCCGCAGATGCCGCGGATCACGAGGTCGATGCGCACGCCGGCGGCAGAGGCGTCATAGAGTGCGTCGATCACATCGGGCTCGATCAGCGCGTTCATCTTCGCCCAGATCTGCGCCGGACGTCCGGCGCGCGCATGCGCGCTTTCGGCCGAGATCATCTCCAGCAGCCGGGATTTCAGCGACAGCGGCGCGATGGAGAGGTTTTCCAGCAACTCCGGTCGCGCATAGCCCGACAGATAGTTGAACACCCGCGTCGCGTCCCGCCCGAGCGCCGCATCGCAGGTGAAGAGGCTTAGGTCGGTATAGATGCGTGCGGTGATCGGATGATAATTGCCGGTTCCGAAATGGGTGTAGGTCACCAGCCGCCCGCCCTCGCGCCGGACCACGGCCGAAATCTTGGCATGCGTCTTGTAGTTGAGAAAGCCGTAGACGACATGCGCGCCCGAGCGTTCCAGACGGCGCGACTGGCGGATGTTGGCGGCCTCGTCGAACCGCGCCTTCAGTTCCACCAGCGCCGTGACCGACTTGCCCGCCTCGGCGGCTTCGCACAGCGCCGCCACGATCGGGCTGTCGCGGCTGGTGCGATAGAGCGTC
>SLBI01000045.1 GCA_007126375.1 Paracoccaceae bacterium | reverse complement strand
CGGCGAGGCGAGAACCCGGCCGCCCGATGTGGCGGCGGGCGCCACCTGCCCCGCGCCATCGTCGGCCTGTGCCGCGGCTGCCGCTTGCGCCGGGGGCTGCCGTTCAGGCGGCGGCGCAGACGCTGCTTCGGCCGTATCGGCGACATAGGCAATCGGGTCGCCGACGGCGATTTCCTCGCCCTCCTGCGCCTGCAGGCTCGTCAGGAAGCCATCGCAGGGCGCCTCCACTTCGGTCGCCGCCTTGGCCGTCTCGACCACGGCGACGACATCGCCGGCGCGCACCTGCCCGCCCGACGGGACGCGCCACTCCGTCACGAGCACGCTCTCCATGTATTCGCCGCCGGCGGCGCCAATGTGGATCGGCGTTCTCATCCGGCCGCCATCAGGCCAGCGCCCGCCGGGCCGCGGCCGCGATCCGGGCGGCATCGGGGATCACCTCGCGCTCCAGCGTCTCGGCATAGGGGATCGGCATGTCGAGCGTGGCGACCCGCTCAACCGGGGCGTCAAGATCGTCGAAGGCGTGCTCCATGATGGTGGCCGACAGCTCTGCCGCGTAGCCGCAGAACCGCCAGTCCTCGTTGACGACCACGGCGTGATGCGTGCGCCCGACCGAAGCGGTGATCGCGTCGAGGTCGAGCGGACGCAGGCTGCGCAGGTCGACCACCTCGGCCGAGATCCCGGCGGCGTCGAGTTCTGCCGCCGCCTTTTCGGCCTCCAGCACCATTCGCGAAGTGGCGAAGATCGAGACGTCGCGGCCAGCGCGGGCGATCCGGGCACGGCCGATTTCGCCGAGGGTATCGTCATCGGGCACCTCGCCGCGGGTGTTGTAGAGCAGCTTGTGCTCGAGAAACACCACCGGATGGGGATCGCGGATCGCCGCCTTCAGCAGCGCCCGTGCGTCAGCAGGGGTGACCGGCGCCAGCACCCGCAGACCGGGGATGTGCGCGACCATGGAGTCGAGCGACTTGGCGTGCTGGGCCCCGGTGCCGACACCGCCGCCGCCCTGGGTGCGCAGCACGAAGGGCATCGTGACCTGCCCGTTCCAGATGTAGTTGTAGATCGAGGCCTGATTGACCAGCGCATCCAGCGACAGCGGCAGGAAATCGGCGTACATGATCTCCAGCACCGGGCGAGTGCCGGTCATCGCCGCGGTCACCGCCATGGCGGTCAGCGTCTGTTCCGAGATCGGCGTGTCGCGCACACGGTCGCCGAACGCCTCGGCCAGCCCCTGGGTCACCTTGAACACACCGCCATAGCTGGCGATGTCCTCGCCGAAGACGAAGACGGTCTGGTCGCGCGCCATTTCCTCGCGCAGCGCGCGATTCAGGGCCTCGGCATAGCGCATCATCGCCATGTCAGGCACCCTCGCCACGGGCCGTGTAGGGCACACTCGGCGCATGCGGCACGAAGGCCGGCATCGGATCGGCCAGCGCCGTCTCGAAGGCGGCCTCGATCTCGCGCGCGGCGGCCGCCTCGACATCGGCCACCCTGGTGGCGCCAAGGGTTTCGGCCAGGATCTCACGGGACTGCGGGATCGGATCGCGACGACGCCAGGCAGCCAGTTCTTCCGGCGTCTGGTAGCCGCCCATGTCGGAGGTCGAGAACCCCTCCAGGCGGTAGGTGCGCGCCTCGATCAGGCTGGGACCGTCGCCGCGCCGCGCGCGCTGCGCCGCCCGCGATACGGCCTGATGGACGGCGATCACGTCGTTGCCATCGATCTGTTCGCCGGGCATGCCGTAGCCCGCCGCCCGGAGATGCAGATCGGGCACCGAGGACTGGACGGAATGATGCACGGTCAGGCCGTATTCGTTGTGTTCGAGCAGGAAGACGACCGGCAGCTTCCAAAGGGCGGCGATGTTCATCGTCTCGTGGCAGATGCCGGTCTGGGCGGCCCCGTCGCCGAACACGGCGACGCTGATGCGATCCTCGCGACGAAGCTGGATCGACAGCGCCATGCCTGCGGCCGCGGGGATCGAGGCACCGACGATCGCGTTGCCGCCGAGCATGCCGTGCTCGACGTCGCCCAGCAGCATGTGCCCCCCGCGACCACCGCAATAGCCGGTCTGGCGGCCGAATATCTCGGCCACGATCCGCCGTGGTTCGAGGCCCTTGCCGATGTAGACGGCGTGCCCGCGATGAGTGGTGGTGATGAAGTCAGCATCGGTCAGCACCGCGGCCGCACCCACACCGACCGCTTCCTGACCGTCGCAGCGATGGATCGGGCCGCGCGTCTTTCCCGCCTTGTGCAGGTCGCCCAGTCGTTCCTCCAACAGGCGTGTCAGGACCATCCTTCGGTGCATCTCGAGATGCAGGTCTGGTGCGGGGCTGTTCTCGCGCATGGCCGGATCAACTTTGTTATATCAGGCAACACTCCATGAATTGCCGCCGCCGGTCAACCCTTCTGGCCGCTGCCCGACGACGCCGGCGCTCCGGTGCCTCCCCATTGCTTGACCCTCCAGCAGCGACTGCCGCATGGTGCCGCCGCAACATCGACAGGGCCGTATCGGGGGCCCGCAGGAACACGAGGGACCGCACATGTCCATGCCGAACGGCTATCGAAACGCAGTGGTGACGGGCGCGTCACGGGGTATCGGCGCAGCCATCGCGCGCCGCCTCGTGGCGGAAGGCATGACCGTCCACGGCGTGGCCCGGTCGGGCGACGGACTTGCGGCGCTGGCGCAGGATGTCGGCCCCGCCTTCATTCCCTGCGTGGCCGATGTGCGCGATGTCGAGGCGATCATGGCACGTCTGGACGGGGTGGAGATCGACGTGCTCGTCAACAACGCTGGCGCGCTTTCCAGCGTGCGCCCGCTGGTCGAGCAGAGCGCGGAGGAGACCGAGGCGGTCATCGCGCTGAACCTGACCGCACCGTTGCAGCTGATGCGCCGGGTGCTGCCCGGCATGATCGCGCGGCAGCGCGGGCATGTGTTCAACCTCACCAGCACGGCCGGGCGGGCCGTGCTGCCCGGCACCACCGCCTATGCCGCGGCCAAGGCCGGGCTGTCGCAGGCATGCCATGTCCTGCGCCACGATCTGGCCGGCGCAGGAGTGCGACTGACCGAGATCGCGCCGGCGCGGGTCGAGACCGATTTCTACCTGGACAGCTTCGGCGGCGACAGCGCGGGCCTGCGCGAAAAGCTCTTCACCACCCAGCGGGCACTGACGCCCGAGGATGTTGCTGCCACGATCTGGGCTGCCCTCAGCCTGCCGGCCCACGCCGATATCTCTGAGATCGTCATCACCTCGACCGACCAGGCGGCCGGTGGACAGGTGTTTGCCCAGCACCGCAGTTCATGACCGCCGGTCCAGCTGCGCGAGCACGACGGCACAGGCCGCCAGCCAGGCCTCGGGAACGCCGGCGGCGCCGAGGCGCGTCATCCCCGCCTCGGTGATCCCGCCCGGTGTGACGACACTGTCGATCAGCCGATCCATGGGGGCATCCTGCTCGTCCAGCATCCGGCCGGCGGCGACGAAGGTGCGGGCCACCAGTTGCCGCGCCGCGGTCTCGTCCAGCCCCCGGCGGGCGCTCCAGTCCGCGGTGTCGCGGATCAGCGCCTTGACCCAGCCATAGACCGCCGCACTGACGGTCGCGGCCTCGAACTGCGCCTCGCTGTCCAGAACGATGGCCGTCCCGATCGCCGAGAGCAGCGGGTCGAGGGCGGCGTGGTGCGGAAAGACCACCGTGGGGCTGGCGCCCAGCGCCGAGGCGGTGATCGGCATGATCCGCATCGGTTCTGCCGGCCGCGCGACCTCGGCCAGCCGGGCGATGGGCACCCCGGCGCAGGCGCTGGCCAGGATCTGCCCGGCCCGCCAGGGCAGGCCCTCGATCGCGCCGGCCGCATCGGCCGGGCGCACGGCCAGAAGCACGATGTCGCTGTCGCGCACCACCTCGGCATTGTCGGCGGCAAGGCCGAAGCCCTGCGTCGCGGACAGTTCCGCCCCCCGACCCCGCGGCGACAGCAGGATCTGCCGGGCCGGCCGCCCGGCACGCAGCCATCCCTGAAGGATCGTTGCAGACAGATGGCCGACGCCGATGATGCCGAGCCTCATGTCATCCCTCTCCTGCACCGCACGGGTCGCCTTCGCCCGAAGGCAGCACCTTGGCAACCCTTGCGCGGATGGCAAGGGGTGGTATCGCTGCGCGCGCGGAGCAAGCACTGCGCGGAACGAGGAGAATGAAATGGTGCCGGACCGACCGCTGAGCGAACCCACGCTCGCGCCCGGGCAAGAACTGCTGGCCGAGGGTCGCGCCATGGCGCGGCAGTGGCGCCTTGGCAGTTGCCTGTTCCTCCGGACGGAGAAGGTCGCTTCCGAAGCCGCCTACAAGCGCCGGACGGCGACCGAGGGCCGGATCATGCAACACGCCCATATCGGCTTTCGCAGCGTCGAGCGCACCGTCGCCACCATGGCCGAGCTGCACGAGACGGTGGCGGCGCACGGGGCACGGATCGACCGCTTCGGCGTGACGCTCGACTGGACCATGGGTTACCCGCCCGAGCGCCGCACCGACGCGAGCCGCGGCACCGGAATCGTGCTGGACGGGCCCGAGGATTTCGCGCGGATCACCAATGCCGCCCCGGCTGCGGCGCATTTCGGCGATTTCATGCTGGGGCTTCCGGGGGCGCTGCACAACACCCGCGCGGCGATTGCCGCCGGGGCCACGGCCATCGGCAATCTGGGTCAGTATTTCACCTTCCGTCTGCCCTACTGGGACGACGACGTCGCCACCACCGAGGCCACCGTCCGGTCGCTGGGGCTGATCGCGGCGCAGGAAGCCGAGATCCTGGTGCATTCCAACCTGGACGACGGCTTCGCCGGGCTGTTCCTGGACATGAGTTCGGCGCTGGGGATGGTGCTGATCGAGCGGCACATCGTCGAGGAGATGGTCGGCGCGCGGGCGGCCTTCTGTTTCGGACACCACTTTTCGGATCCGCTCACGCGCAGCGCGTTCCACGCGGCGCTTGCCCGGGTGACCGACAGCCCCGGCAGCATGATCTTCGGCAACACCGTCGCCTATCGCGGCGAGGCGGCGGCCAACTACGCGAGCCTGGCGAACTATCTGCTGACCGACATGGTGGCGCTTGGGCGCCATCCCAGCGGCCATGCCGTCAATCCGGTTCCGGTGACGGAGAACCTGCGCATCCCGGACGCCGACGAGATCCGCGATGCGCAGCTCTTCGCCAGCCGTCTGGCCGCGCACGCGCCGGGCCATGCCGCCGTGACCGACTTCGAGCGGATCGACGCCGTGGCGGATCGGCTGCTCGCGGCCGGCCGGCGCTTCGCGGATCGGGTGCTGGCCGGCCTGGCCGAAAGAGGCGTTGCCACGGACGATCCGGCCGCGCTGATGCTGGCGATCCGCCGGCTGGGGGCGAAGAGGATGGAAGCGCTGTGGGGCGCGGGCGCGGTCGAGACGGAAAACGGCCGGCCGCTCGTTCCGGCCTGCTGGGCGGAGGAACTCGACCGCATGGCATCGGACTGGGCCCGGCAGCAGACGGATCTGCCGCCGGGGGTGGCGGGATGCCGGATCGTTCTGGGCACCACCGATGTGCATGAGCACGGTGCCTATCTGGTTCGCAGCGCGCTGGGCCGGATCGGGGTGGAGGTGATCGAGGCCGGCGTGGCCATCGATGCCGAAACGCTGGTGGCGACCGCGCTGGAGCACGGCGCCGACGCCATCGCGATCAGCAGCTACAACGGCGTGGCGCTGCGCTATGCTCGCGCCGTGATGTCCCTGCTGGCGGAGCGCGGGGCGGCGCTTCCGGTGCTGGTCGGCGGCAAGCTGAACGAGATACCCGAAGACTCCAACTCGGGCCTTCCCGTGGACGTCACCGCAAAGATCCGCGCCACCGGCGCGATCCCCTGCGGCAGCCTCGACGATCTGCTGCGCGACTGCCCGTTGTTCCGCCGGCCGGCAGACCTGGGCGCCGCTGGCCACTGAGCCGCGCACGCAGCCGCCCGGCGGATCAGGCCACCGCCTCTGCATAGATCCGGGCCAGCCCGGCCGCAACATGCCGACGCACCTCGTCGGAGCTCATGGCGAGGTGATCGGCAAGCTGGCGCGCCGCCGCCTCGCCCTGCCCGTCGAGCACCGAGCGCAGGATCGGCAGATGCTCGGACAGCGAGGCATGGCGGCGAGCATCGTCATCGAGATTGATGCGCCGCACGAACCGGATGCGGGCATTGATGTTGTGCAGGATGCGGACCCGCTCGAGATTGCCCGACAGGCCGACGAGATCGGCGTGGAAGGTCTCATCGGCCGCGATCAGCGTGCCGATATCGGTCGTCGCCTCGTCCGCCAGCACCGCGGTCCAGCGGTCCAGAAGATCGCGCGCCCGCCCCGGATCGTGACGAACCGCCGCTTCGCGCACCGCCGCCATTTCGAGATCGCAGCGCACGCCATAGAGGTCGCCGATCTCCTTCGCGCTGAGCCGGCGGCACCGGAAACCGCGGCCCGGCGCAAAGGTGACCAGCCCGTCGGCCACGAGACGGTTCAACGCCTCGCGGACCGGCGCCCGGCTCATGCCCAGCCTGCCGGCCAGATCCACCTCGTTCAGCCGCGCATCCGGTGCGATCTGGAAATTGACGGTCATGTCGTGGATCGCCCTGTAGGCCCGGGCGGCCGCGTCGGTGCGCTGTTCTGTCATCAGACCCATGCTCGATATCTGCCGGTCGAAGGGGCCGGCGGCGGACGGATTATAGGCATGCGAACCGGCGGGGACAACTGCGTCGGCAGTCTTGACGGCAGAGCTGTCGACACTTACGCTGCCGCACAACAGCAGGGAGACCAGACTCATGACCGCACGCGAAACCGCCCTTCAGGACCGCCTCCTCTCGTCCCGCGCCAAGACGCTGCTGCACCATCCGCAGGGCATGGGGAACTACTTCACCTTCAAGGCGGCGATCGACATTCTGGGGCTGGACTGGGACGACATCGCGCCGGGCGGCGTCTACAATGTCACCGGGGCCGGCTATTACGACATGGGCTACATGGCCAACCACATCGGCCCCTCCAAGGCCGCCGTCGAGGCATTCAAGGCACATTCCGACGCCGCCACCCTCAGCGTCTATCCGCCGGACTGCACGCCCGAACTCAAGGCCCTCGTCGCGCGGAAGAAGTTCGGCCGCGACCTGTCGCCGGAGTTCGAGGTGCTGGGGGTCGAGGGCGCGCAAGGCGGAATCGGCTATGTCTACCTGACATTCCTCAATGCCGGCGACGAGGTCATCGTCACCGATCCGGGCTACTTTCACTTCGTGCCCGCGGCAGAGGCCTGCGGTGCCACGGTCGTGCCGATCGAGCTGAACGCGCAGAACGGCTATCGCCTGCAGCCGCACGAGGTCGAGGCGAAGATTACCCCACGCACCAAGATGATCGTGGTCTGCGACCCGATCAATCCGTTCGGCACGGTGCAGACCCGCGACGAGTTGCTGGCGATCGCCGAGATCGCCCGGCGCCACGGGCTGGTGATCTTCAACAACATCACCCACAACACCCATCGGACGGATCCCGAGGCTCGGCAGATCCCGATGGCTTCGCTGCATTCGGACGCGACGCCGATGGATCACGTCGTCTCGGTCTCGGGCATGTCCAAGGGCTACGGGATGCCCGCGATCCGGGTCGGCTTCATGGGCGGGCATCCGGCGCTCCTGCGTGGCGCCTTCCTGACGAAGATGGAGATCACCAAGATCCACATCAACTATCCCGGCCAGTATGCCTCGCTCGCGGCCATGCAGGACACCGACTATCTGGCGCGGTCGACCGAGACGATCCGCCGGAACTACGCCCATATCAAGGAGACCGTGGCGCAGACCCCCGGCGTCACCATCCCGGTGGAGCCGGCATACGGTTTTTGCATGATGCTCGATGTCTCCGGCGCCGGCGTGACCGCACAGGAGGTCACCGTCGGCCTTCTGAAACATCGCATCGCCGCCATTCCCGGCGATGGCCTGGGCGACGTGAAGCCGGCCGATTACCTGCGGCTGAACTACTCCTGGCCCGATATCGCCTGTTTCGAGCAGTTCCGGGAGGCTCTGCCCCGCGCCATCGAGGAAAGCCGGCGCGGCGACTACGCCGACGCGGTGATTGCGTTCTTCGAGCGCGCGGGCACGGAACGCGGCAACAGGATCATCGAGGCGATCAGGTCGCGTGCGGTGCCGCGGGCGGCAGCGGAGTAACCGTCTGGCGCCATCGACATTGGGCGTCCGGCCAGAGGAATCGCACCGGACGGCAGCCGTATCCGAATCGCCGCGGACCCATGTCGCGCCGGGAAACCGGGCCTGCCGGGCGCAAGCG
>SLBI01000033.1 GCA_007126375.1 Paracoccaceae bacterium | reverse complement strand
GGGCTGGAGATGTTCCGGACGATCCGCGCGGGCAACATCATCACCCGCGTTCCGGCGGGTTGGCGCTGCGAATCCTCCTGTGCCGTGGCCTTCATGGCCGGCAGCATCTTCACCGGCCTCGGCGTGGGCGTGTTCGTGGGGGCCCACAGGCTCGACCCCGGTGGCACGCTGGGTTTCCATGCGCCGGGTCTGGCCGAGGGCGGGCAGGGCAGCTTCAGCCATGACGAGGTGGCCAGAGCCTTCGCCGTCGCCGTCGAGGCGGCGCAGGCCTATTACCTGGCGACGCTGGAGGAGGAGGGCGACTGGCGCCCGCTCAACGAGTTCCTCTACGCGCGTATCGTCGGCACACCGTTCGACCGGATGTACCGGATCGAGACCATCGGCGACGCCGTGCTGGCCAATCTTACCCTCGGCCCGATCCGGCTGCCGGCCCGGATCAATGCCGAGAACATCGTCCATCTCTGCGACGCCGCCTGGTTGCGCAACGCCCCCTTCAGATACCGCGTGCCCGAGGGAGAGGTTGCCGACGCGTGGCGCCGGCTTCGCCGCGAGGGCGAGCCGACGCGAGAGTACTTCGATGTGTTCCGCGCCGTCACTTTCGGCCGGGATGGCGACGACGTGTTGGGCTATGTCAGCGGCTACGACCTGCGGCTGAGCGGCGCTGGTGCCTCGATGACCGGTTGCGAACTGCGCTTCGCACTGCGCCATGCGCTGCGCGACTACGAATACGACGACTGGGTCGAGAACGGCGCGTGGGTCCAGTTCCGGCCCATGTTCACCATGGACATGGACAATCCCCCGCAGCAATGGTGGCAGGATGCCGAACCGGCGGTGCGCTCTATCACGGTGCCGCTGTGGTATATGCACGCGCCCGATGCGCGCCTCGACGCGCTGGCGCCGCAATCGCGTTGAGGGCACGTGGACGGGGAGGCGATGGCCGGCCCCACGTGACGGAGAGGATCGCCCCGCGGCATGGGCGTTTACCGCTGTCGAGGGCTTTGCTAGCATCGCCCCCATGAGATCGTGGACAGCTGAGATTCGCGGGCCGTTCGCGGCTCTGGCGCTGGGCCTCGTTGCATCGGCGGCATCGGCGCAACTGTCCCTCAGCCTTGATGAACTCGGCATCGCACCGCGTGCAGCGGTCGTGCCAGCCGAGCAGATGCGTGCCTGCCTCGATGATCCGGCGCAGTGCAGCCGGGCCCGCACTCGTGGCGTCAGCCTGGATGATGTGGTCAATCTGGGTATTGTCGATCGCGGCACCGCGCCGGTCGATCCGTCGCCTTCGCGCGGGGCAGGTGCCGCAGGCAACTCTGACGTGTCCGGCGCGGCGCGCGAGGTCACTGTCCTGCCGAGCATCGACATGAGCGCCTATCTGTCCGGCGAGGCGCCGGCACGGTCGATCGCGCGCACGCGCGAACTCGCCGAGCTGGCTGCCGTGCTCGCCGCCGACGAGCTTGTCGGGTTCGACGTGGTCATCGTGGTGTCCGGTGACGCCACCGCGCAGGACCGCGCCCAGGAGATCGCGCGGGCATTGTCCGACACGCTCGACGGTCGGCTGCGCGTCGTGGCCGAGGCCGGCACGGCGGCGGGAATCACTCTTGCCCTCAGCCCTTCTCAATGACCTTTTCGCCGCCGACCCTGCATCGCGCCGCCTGTCTTGCCGGAGCCGCAGTTGCGCTGCTGTTCAGCCAGGCGCCGGCATCGGCTGCGGAGTTCGAGATCCTCGATGAAAACCCGGTTGTCGCCGGCTGCCTTTCAGACGACGTCCGCAGCTGGAGCGGCACGACCTACTGGATGCGGACGCAGTGCGATCCGGCCACCGCCCGCCAGCCCGGCACGGGCACGCCTGAACCGCTGCGCGCTGCCGCCGAGCGGTACGGCTGGTGGTTCTGGAACGGCGAGCCGCGTCTCGGTCTCGATGGTGCGCTGACGCTGACCGAAACGCATGAGGGCGCCGCCTGGCACAGCCTGCACAAGGGGCGTGTGGTCCGGCTTTCCGGTCGCATCGAGGCCGGCGATGCCGCCCGGCTGGAGGCACTCTTCCGCGGCAACGACCTTCTGCACTGCTTCGCCGAGGGCCATTGCCCCTTCGGCAACGTGCTGTCGCTGGACAGCCCCGGCGGCAGCCTGTCCGAGGCGCTGATGATCGCCCGCTTCGTGCGGGACCATCAGCTGCCCGTGCTCCTCGAACCCGGCGCGGTGTGCGAGTCTGCCTGCGCCTTCATCTTCTTTGCCGGCTTTACCGATTACGAGGGCTTCTTTCATTCGCGCCGTTTCGCGGATGTCACGGCGCGGCTGGGTCTGCATCGACCCGAATTGCCCCTGCCCGAGGGCGTGTTTGCCGCCGAGGACGTGGCGCGCATCATTGCCCTGACCGATGCCGTGAAGACCGAGGCGGTGCGGCAGTTCCTTGCCGCGCGCGTCGCGATGCCGGTACTGCGCCAGATGTACGACACCCCGCCCGAAGCGATGTATCACCTTTCGGTGCCGGAACTCGAAAGCCTCGCGACGGTGTTCCAGGGCCCGGTCGCCGAAACCGGGCCCAGCCGCGCCGGGGTGCTTTCGCTGTGCGCGGGGCGGTATCAGGCCCGGATGGGCGATGTTCACCCTGATCTTCTGGCCAATCTGGAGCTGCGGGCGGACAGTTTCGTCACTTGGCTGCGGCATGGCAGCTTTGCCTGCTACGGAACCCGGGGGCGTGACGGTCGATGGCTTTACGGGCTGTGCGAAGATGATGGCAGAGGCACCTGCGCGCTGATCACCTGCGCCAATGTCTTTTCGGACCCGGAAAGCGCGTGCGCTCCACTCCTGGACGCAGCGGATTCGGCGTTCTACGAGACCGTCGTCAATGGCGATCTCGGCATGGCACTGACCGAGGAGACCGGCACGCTGCGTCACTCTTTGGTGCGGGCTGCGCTGCTGGCGCATGCGGATGGCGCGCTCGCAGAATGGGACGCCCAGGTCATCGCGCTGCCGGGCTGGACCGAGCAGGCGCCCGTGCCGGTGGCTTATTGCGGTGCGCTGGATTTTCGCGACCCGTCCATCGCGGTGCTGATTCAGTCGGCGCTGAACCGCGCAGGTTTTCACGTGGGCGCCGAGGACGGGCTGCTGGGGCCCCGGTCCTTCGCACAGATCCGACGGGCGGGTCGCGACCTTCTTGGCCGCGAACTCGACCTGCCGAACGTGGCGCTTCTCGCGGCATTGGGGATCGAGGCGCCGGACCGGCTGCTGCTTTGCGCCGACGGGCGCTGATCCGGCTTCACGATTTCCAGCCATGCCGGGGCGTCCGCTCGGGCCCTTGCGCCCCGTCCACGCTCCGGCGGTGCCCCCGGTGAGGGTCGGAGGTTCGGCCGGCGGGCATGCCGATGCGGCAAGCGGCCGTCCCCAGGTCAGCGGTGAGCGGCCGGTCCTCGCCCCGAGTGGGCCGGTCTCTCGCCGACAGCCATCCATTCCACGCCGATGACAGTCAGTCCGGTGATGCCGGACAGCAGCGCCGCGTGAGAGCACACGCCCGCATCCCGGCATTGTCCCGGCCGCGCAGGTCAGCGCGTCATGTCGCGTCGCTTTGACCTGCGTTGCGGCCTTGCTGCCGGCGTCACAGGCGGCATTCAGTGGTTCGTCAAGTCAAGGGGTGACGGCATGACGGCAGGACCTCGCGAGGCGCGCGACCGATGGGAAATCCGTGATCCCGTCTGGATTCCGCTGCCCGACGGCACGCGCTTGGCGGCGCGCATCTGGCTGCCGGCCTCGGCATCGACCGGCCCCGTGCCGGCGGTGCTGGAATACCTGCCCTATCGTCGTCGCGACGGCACGCTTGCGCGGGACGAGGTGACGCATGCCTGGCTCGCCCGTAACGGATATGCAGGCGTCCGCGTGGACATCCGGGGCAACGGCGATTCCGGCGGCTTCATGGAGGACGAGTATTCCCAAGCCGAGCTGGACGATGGTGTTGCGGTCATCGACTGGATCGCCCGGCAAACGTGGTGCACCGGCGCGGTCGGCATGATCGGGATCAGCTGGGGCGGGTTCAACGGGCTGCAACTGGCCCAGCGGGCGCCGGAGGCGCTGAAGGCGGCCGTGACCATCTGCTTCACCGACGACCGATATGCCGATGACATCCACTACATGGGCGGCTGTCTGCTGACGGAGAACCAGGGCTGGTCTTCGCAGATGCTGGCCTATTCCTCGCGTCCGCCGGATCCTGCGGTGGTGGGAGAGGGCTGGCGCGAGATCTGGCTGGAACGGTTGCGCCGCCAGCCTTTGCATCTGGAGACATGGCTGGCACATCAGCGCCGCGACGCCTATTGGCGCCGCGCCTCGGTCTGCGAGGATTTCGGCGCGGTCAAGGCGGCAATCCTGGCGGTAGGGGGCTGGGCAGATGCCTATTCCAATGCGGTGCCACGCACGCTGGCCGCTCTGGGGGCGCGGGCGGCGGGGATCAACGGGCCCTGGGCGCACAAGTACCCCAACATGGCCTGGCCCGAGCCGGCCATCGGCTTTCTGGCCGAATGCAAGTGCTGGTTCGATTACTGGCTCAAAGGCGAGGGCTCCGTGCCCGACATGCGATACCGGATGTACCTGATGGACTCCGAGCCCCCCGCGCGGCGGATGCCGGCGCGTGCGGGCCGATGGATCGCGGAAGAGCGCTGGCCCTCGCCGAGGATCGGCAGGCGGCAGCTGTTCCTGTCCGATACCGGCCTCGGCGACAGGGCCGGGAAGAACGCGCTGACGGTCGCGCATGGCCAGACTGTGGGACAAACGGCGCAGCGGTTCTGCCCGGGCATGCGCAGTCTCGACGAACTCGCTGCCGATCAGACTGCCGACGACGCCCGCTGCCTGTCGCTCGACAGCGAGCCGCTGACCGAGACGATGGACCTGGTGGGGGCCGCGCGCCTGAAGCTGCGGCTGACTGCGGACCGATCCACCGGATTCGTCGTGGCGCGATTGTGCGACGTGCGCCCGGACGGCGGCGCGACCTTCGTGACGATGGGAGCGTTGAACCTGACTCATCGTGAAGGCCACGAACGGGTGACGCCGATGCGGCCGGGCGAAGCGTTCGACGTCGAGGTCACCCTCAACGATATCGCCTACCGGCTACCGGCAGGGCACCGGTTGCGGCTGGCGCTGTCGACCGCCTACTGGCCGATGCTGTGGCCCTCGGCGGCACCGTTGTCGCTTTCAATCGATCCGGGCGCCTCGATGCTGGAGGTGCCCGTTCGCCCGAATCTGGACGACACCGAGCCGAGTTTCGGTCCGCCCGAGCAGGCCCGCGAGGGCAGCACCGCGGTGGTGCGGCCGGAGTCGTCAGAGCGGATCGAGGAGGTTCTGCCCGACGGCAGACGGCGATTGAAACTGATCACCGATGGTGGACTTGCGCGCCATGATGCCACGGGCATGGAAACCGGCAAGGTCATCACCGAGATCTGGGACATCCACGAGGAAGATCCCCTTTCGGCGCGGACCGAGACTCGGTGGAGCTATACCGTCGGTCGCGAATCCTGGCAGACACGCACCGAGACCTGGACCGAGATGACCTGCGACGCCGACTCGTTCCACATCCGCGCCTCGCTGGAAGCTTTCGAGGGCGAGGTTCGCTTGATCGAACGCCGCTGGGCCTTCTCCATTCCCCGCGACGGGGTTTGAGGGCGGCGGATCGCAGCGGCTCGTCTGACGCGAAATGACGCGCTTCCTGCTTGCAATTTAGACGCAGATCGATGCAGTCTGAGCGCATGGCCGATCCGCTCGTCGCCAATCTCAAGCTCCTGTGCAGCTATGCTCCCTCTACTGCCGAGGTCTGTCGTGGCATCGGCATCAACCGCCAGCAGTTCACGAAATACCTGAACGGTTCGGCCCGGCCGTCAGCGCGCAACATGCGCCGGATCGTCGACTATTTCGGCATCGAGGAGGATGAGCTGCGTCTTCCGCATGGACAGTTTGCCGATCTGGTGGCGCTGCGCCCCCGCGCGCGGCACCTGCTTCGCGCGCTGGGGCCGGCGGCGCTGCATATCGACAGGATGTTCGCGGCCTCGACCGAGAGCCTCAAGCGGTATTGCGGCTATTACTTCTATTACTATTACACGCCCAGCCGGCCGGGCATGATCCGCCGGTCGCTGTTGCGGATCACCAGCCACAAGGGCGTATATTACACCAGGCTTTCGGAGCGCATCCAGCCCGAGGAGAGCCCACTGGGGCGGTCGCACTTTGTACGTTACGTGGGGGTGGCGGTGATGCTGGGCGGGCGGGTGTTCATCACCGACCACAACACGAAGGCGCTGCGGTCGATTTCACAGACCATCCTGTTTCCGGCGACGGGAGACGAGCCGCACTTCCTCACGGGCATGACACTGGGGGTGCAGGGGCTCAGCGCCCGGGCCCCCTTCGCCGCGCAGGTGTTCCTGGAATTCCTGGGGCGGGCTACCGGTACCCGCCGGGCGCTCGCATGTACCGGCATCTTCGAGGCCGACAGCCCTGACCTGCCCCGCAACGTGGTTCGCATGCTGGCCGCCGGCGGCGTGGGTGGCCACATGCTGACGGCGATCGAGCTGCCCGTCTGACCGCTCCTGACGCGACTTGACGCATACATGGCGTCATAAAGCGGCAGTTCACGGCGAATGCGCAATTGCGCCGGCCGGCCCGCCTCTCACAGGATGTAATCCGCACGGAGGCCGGCCTGCATCCGGTTCCGCAGAGCTTCCAGAAACCAGGGAGAGCCCAGATGACCGACCCAACGATCCTGCACCCGTTTCCGGGACTGACGCGTCGCCAGCTTTTCGCCGGGGCCGCAGCGGTCGGCACTGCGGCCTTGCTGCCCGTGTCGGCCTGGGCCGACGGCAGCCGGCTGAACGTCCGCGCCTATCTGGAACCCGACGATTACGACCCGCTCGACGCCTCGGGCTTCCTCGAAGAGCTGCTCTATGGCTGCATCTACCGCAAGCTGATCCAGTATGTTCCAGGCGACGAATGGGACTGGCAACTCGACCTTGCCGAGAGCATCGAACAGACGACTCCCACAACCATCGCCTTCACGCTGAAGCGCGGTCAGATGTGGTCCGACGGCTATGGCGAGATCACCGCCGAGGACGTGAAGTTCTCGATGGACCGCCATATGGTCGAGGAGAACAATTCGCGTATCAAGCCCGACCTCGGCTCCTTCACCCATGTCGAGGTGACCGGCACGCATTCGGGCATCATCCACATGGAGCGGCCGTTCGCGCCGATCTGGACCATCGCGCTGCCCTATCTGGCCGGCACGGTGATCTGCAAGGAGGCGGTGGAGGCCGCCGGCGGCAAGATCACGACCGCCGTCCCGCCCGCAGTCTCGGGCCCCTACCGGGTGGTCGAGCACCGGCTGGGCGAACGCTGGGTGCTGGAGCGCAACCCGGATTTCTCGGGCGCGCCGGCGGATTTCGAGCGGGTGGACCTGATCGTCGTGGTCGACGAGGCGGCGGCCGAGATCGCCAAGGAGGCCGGCGACGTCGATTTCACATCGATCGGGCCTGCCTCCGTGCAGCGGCTGGGCGACAACCCGCCGGCCGGATCGCGGCTTAGGGTACATCCGGCGCTGTTCTACCACTGGGTCGGGCTGAACGTGCAGAACCCCAGGTTCGAGGATATCCGCGTCCGGCAAGCGATCATGCATGCCATCGACGTGCCTTCGATCATGCAGGCGGCGTTCTTCGATGTCGCGGAGCCCTCCACCGGCATCATCGCGCCGGGGCTGATCGGTCACCGGCCCGAGACGATCATTCCGCCGCAGGCAGACTTTGCCCGTGCCCGCGCGCTGCTCGACGAGGCCGGCATAGACCGGCTGCAGATCAACATCGACGTGCTCAACAACGTCACCCACACCACCGCGGCGCAGGTGATGCAGGCGATGATGGCGCAGGCCGGGATCGACCTTCAGATCTCCGTGCATGAGTCGGGCTCGTTCTGGAGCCTCGGGGTGGCTGCCGACGGCGACCGCTGGCAGGATCTGGAACTGACGATCAAGCGCTTCTCGATGACGCCTGATCCCTATTACGCGACCGCGTGGTTCGTGACCGACCAGATCGGTGACTGGAACTGGGAGCAGTTCTCGAACGAGGAGTTCGACCGGTTGCACGACGAGGCGCTGTCCGAGACCGATCCCGACCGGCGCGACGAGATGTATCGGCGCATGCAGGACCTGATGGAGGAGTCGGGCGGCTATCGCTTCCTCACTCACGGCGTCACGGCGAACCTGTTTGCCGACAGCATCGTCCCGGCGACGCGGCCCGACGGCCTGCCGTTGGTCCAGTTCTTCCGCCGCGCCTGACGCTTTCGGCCGGC
>SLBI01000022.1 GCA_007126375.1 Paracoccaceae bacterium | reverse complement strand
CTGCGCGCGGCCGGGGCCTCGGCGCTGGCGCGGCATCTCGCAGCCGAGGTCGGCCGGCCGCAGCGGGTTCTGATGGAGGCACCGCGGATGGGCCGCACCGAGCGCTTCGCCGAGGTTCGCAGCGCCGCCGATCATCCCGTCGGCCGGATCGTCGCCCTGACCCCGCAGGCGCAGGACGGCCGCAGCCTGCTGGGGTGAGACGCTTGGAGCCGGGCGCCCTTCTGCGCTAGGCTGAGGAACCACCGCATTCCAAGCGCGAGGCGCCGTTCATGTCTGCAGTCCGTTTCCTGCCCGTCGCGATCACATTGCTTGCGGCGCCGCCCACCGGCGCCGAAGTGCCCTCCACAGGTGCGGCCCTCTTCGCCGCGCACTGCGCCACCTGTCACGGGGCGGAGGCACAGGGCGACGGGCCGATGGCGGTGCTGCTGACCGTGGCGGTGCCCGACCTGACGCGCCTCTCGGCGCGCAACGGTGGCAGCTTTCCCATGTTCGAAGTCGTGCAGAGCATCGACGGCCGTGCCCGGCCCGGCGCGCATGGCGGGCCGATGCCGCTGTGGGGCGCGGTGTTCGGCGAGACTCCGGGCTTTTCCGTTGGGCTTCAGGAGGGGCCGCTGGAGGCGCAGGGGCGCATCATGGCGCTGACGCTCTGGCTGGAATCCATTCAGGCCGAGTGAGGCTCCGGCCGTTCGGGTGGTCAGAAATCCTCGCCGAAACGGTCGGCGACCAACCGTTCGAGCGCGCTGGCGAGTGCCTCGGCCTCGGGGCCGCGTGTGCGCAGCACGATCTCGGTGCCGCGTGCCGCGCCCAGGGTCAGCAGGCCCATGATGGAATCGCCGGGAACGCGCTGGCCGGCGCACTCGACCTCGGCGTCTGCGTCATGCGCCTCGACGACCTCGACGAAACGGGCGGAGGCGCGGGCATGCAGACCTTTCTCGTTGACGATACGCAAGGCCCTTTGGATCATTCGCCGTCCCGTTCGGGCGCGCCTGCCGGGGCTGGCTCGGGCAAGGTGTTTTCGACCGTCCGCCCGTTCACGGCAGGTTCGCGCGCTGCTGGCGGGGCCAGGTCGAGGCTGTCGATGTATTTCCGCCCGGCGTTCAGCGCCGAGGCGACGGCGCGGTCCACGCCCAGCTCGCGCGACTTGGCCAACTTGATAAGCATCGGCAGGTTGGCACCGTAGAGGATGCGGCGGTTGGGCGCGACGCCGGCCGGCAACGATAGGTTCGAAGGTGAACCGCCGAACATGTCGGTCACCACAACCACCCCTGCGCCTCCGTCCACCGCATCGGCAGCGGCGCAGATCTCGGCCTGCTTGGCGGCACGGTTGTGACCTTCCTCGATGGCGATCGCGCGCATGCCGGGCTGCCGGCCGACGATATGCTCGACCGCGGCGAGGTATTCCCGCGCCAACCCACCATGGGCGACGATGACGATCCCGATCACGCCCGCCATTCCGACCCCGCTTCGGTCGTCGCCGCATCCTCCCCCTCGCGGCGTACCGGCGGCGCCCTGCCTTCGAGCTCCCTGTGTCGTTTAGACACCTGCCAACCGGCTTGTGCAAGAGCTTCGGCGAGGGTTTCCACAATCATAACCGAGCGGTGTTGCCCTCCGGTACAGCCGAAGCCGATGGCCAGATGCGCCTTTCCTTCCTCGGCATGGGCTGGCAACAGCAGATCGATCAGATCGCGCAGTCTGGCCAGAAACGGATCGAAACGGGGATCGGCGCGGATGTGCGCGGCCACATCGGCATTGCGGCCATCACTGCCGCGCAGGTGCGGCTCCCAGTAGGGATTGCGCAGGAACCGGCAGTCGAACACCATGTCGAGGCCGCGTGGCGCGCCGCGCTTGTAGGAGAACGACTGCAGCGAGACGGCAAGACCCGCGCCGGTTTCGGCACCGAACCAGCGGCCGAACTCGGCGCGCAACTCGTGAGGATTGAGGTCTGCGGTGTTGATCAGGATGTCGGCGCGTTCGCGCACCGGCTGGAGGAGGGCGAGATCCCGGCCGATACCGTCGGCCGGATGCTCCGCCGGGGCCGAGGGATGGCGCCGCCGGGTTTCGGAAAAACGGCGCAGCAGCGTTTCGGCGTTGCAGTCGAGATGGACGAGGGTGAAGCGCACCCGCGGATCTCGGTCGAGAGCGCCGACGAGGTCGAGGAAGCCCTCGACCGAAAACCCCCGCGTCGCGGCATCGAGGCCCAGCGCGATCGGCCGGGCGCGCGGCGGCCCGTCGAGCAGCCGTGGCACCAGATCGAGCGGCATGTTGGCAATGCTCTCGAAGCCAAGATCCTCGAGCGCGGCGATGGCGGTGGTGCGACCGGCGCCGGCCGGACCGGTGACACAGACAAGGCGCACCGCGGCGTCAGGCCGCCGGCTGGCGCACGCCGGCGCGGCGGCAGGGCGGACAGCATCTGGCCAGGTCGTCTCGGTCATTCCGCGTCACTCCGTTCATTCCGGAGGTAGAGCATAACCGCCGCGGGGAAACAGACGGTATCCACGGCGTGAAGCAGCGGCACCGACACGCCCAGCGCAGCGAACCGGCGCGGCGGCGGCATGCGGGCGGTTTCCCGGCATCCCAGGTCCACCGCCAACGCCACCTCGGCCTCGGCCTCGGTCGGCAGCCGGAGGATACCGATTCCCCGCACCTCGATCATTCCCCGGATCTGCGGCGGAACGGTGGCGACAAGCCGGCGGTTGCGCAGCGCCAGCAGCGTGCGATCATCCGCCACCAGCCGGGCGCCCATCGCAACGAGTTGCAGCGCCAGCTCGGATTTTCCCGCACCCGAAGGACCGAGTATCAGCACCGCCCGTGCCATCCGGCCGCATTCTGCCGGCAGTGCCACGGTGCTGGCGTGGAGGTTCATCGCCGTCTCCGGTCATTGCAGCGCGCCGCAGCACGGAACGGCCGGCTGCGCCATCAGCCGGAACTCCCACCCGCTGCGGCCTCGCGGTCCAGTTCGGACATGACTTCTGCGTCGTGCTCTCCGAGCATCGGCGCCGGGCGATCCGGCACCGCATCCCCGCCCGAGAAGCGGAACGGCCCCCGCACGCCCTTGAGCCCGCCGAGATCGAGCCCCATGCCGCGCGCCTGCACCTGCGCATCGGCAAAGACCTCGGCCATATCGTTGATCGGCCCTGCCGGCACGCCCGCCTGCTCGCAGGCCGAAAGCAGATCGGCCTTTGACCAGCGAAGGGTTTCGGACGATATAAGGTCCGACAGCCGCTGGCGTGCCGCCACCCGCAGTGCGTTCGAGGCGAATTCCGGGGCGTCGGCCAGATCCTCGCGCCCGATGACCGCGCAGAAGCGACGATACTGCGCATCGTTTCCGGTGGCGAGGATCATGTGGCCATCGGCGCAGGGCAATACCTGATAGGGCGCCAGATTTGGATGGAAATGCCCCTCCCGCCCCGGCGGCTTGCCGGTGGCGAGATAGTTCATCGCCTGGTTCGCGGTCACCGCCACGGCGCAATCCAGCAAGGCCATGTCGATGTGTTCGCCCTGGCCGGTGACGCCGCGGCGGTGCAGCGCGGCCAGGATCGCCGTAGTCGCATAGATCCCGGTGAAGATGTCGGTGATCGCCACGCCTGCGCGCATCGGCGATCCCCCGGCCTCGCCGGTGATCGACATCAGCCCCGACATGCCCTGGATGATATAATCGTAGCCGGCGCGGTGGGCATAGGGGCCGTCCTGGCCGAATCCGGTGATGGAGCAGTAGATCAGCCGCGGGTTGGCAGTGCGCAGGCTCTCCCAGTCGAGGCGGTATTTCACCAGCCCGCCCACCTTGAAGTTCTCGATCACCACATCCGCCTCGGCGATCAGGCGGCGCACCAGCGCCTGGCCTTCGGCGGTGCGGAAATCTGCGCGGATGGAGCGTTTTCCGCGGTTCGCGGCGTGGAAATAGGCGGCGTCGCGGCTGCCGTCGGCACGATCCAGGAAAGGCGGGCCCCAGCGACGGGTGTCATCTCCCTGCGGCGCCTCGACCTTGATCACTTCAGCGCCGAGATCGGCGAGGGTCTGCCCCGCCCATGGCCCGGCAAGGATGCGCGCCAGTTCGACGACGCGCAGCCCGTGCAGCGGCCCGGCGGGCTCCGGCGCCAACCCTCAGCCCCCCAGCCGTGTTTCGAGAAGGCTACGGAACGCCTCCAGCGGCATGTTCGAATGCAACTCGCCATCCACCACGAAGGAGGGCGTGGAGTTGACCCCGTGCTCGGTGGCGTTCTTCTGATAGACCGCCACCATCGCCTGGGCCTGCTCCGCATCCATCAGGCAGGCGTCCACCTCATCGTTGGTCAGCCCGGTACGGCGGCCCATCCGGCGCAGGTTCTCGGCAATGACTGCCGGGTCGGATGAGGAGGCCCAGTCGCGCTGGGTCTCATAGATCATGTCGACCATGGGAAAGTACCTGCTGTCCTCACCACAGCGGGCGAGCATCGCGGCCCACAGGCCGGGACGGTCGAAATACACTTCGCGCTTGATCCACTGCACACGTCCGGTATCGACGAACTCCGCCTGCAACTGCGGAAACACGTTGCGATGAAAGGTGGCGCAATGCGGGCAGGTGAAGGACGCGTATTCGATCACCGTGACCGGCGCCGCCGGATCGCCCTTGGTCATGTCGGGCACGCGCTCCAGATCCGCCTCTCCCGCGGTCTGGGCGTCGGCGGGGGCGACCGGCGAGGCGAACTGCGGCGCAGGGCGGGAGTCGGCGAACCACCAGGCGGCGCCGCCCGCGACGGCGAGCGCGATGGCGAGGGGAACGAGGCGGCGGAGGATCATGACGTGCCTTTCGCTACTTGACTGCGACATAGGACATTTCGGGCGAGAGCTTCAAGGGCGGCCCGCAGGGCGGGGTCCCGAATGTCGGCGGCCGCCTCGGCGGCGCGTTGCAACTGATCGGGAGGGGCGCGGCGCGGCGCTCCGGTGAACCCCGTCTGAGGCTCGGCAAAACCCGTGACCGCGTTGCCCGCGACCTCGGCGGTCTGGGTCAGCACGATCCGGGCGACGGCGGCATACCCCAGACAGGCGTTCACCCGCTCGCGGATTTGCGGCGCCATCATCTGCACGATCGGCGCCGAGGCGCCCGCAGTGGCCAATGTCAGAGTGGCGCCCAGCCCGGCCGACCGGTTGCCGCGCGCCCAGTTCAGCCGCACCGGGCGGGCAAGGCGCGCCGTGTCCGGTCCGACGACCTCTTCCCAATGGGTCAGCAGGCGCGCAGCGGCAAAGCCGCGCTTGCCGCCGGCCGTACGGATACTGTCCTCGACCAGCCTTGCGGCATGGCGAAACCCGCGACCGCGCGGGGCTGCGGCAGCCGCGGGGCCCGACGTTCCGCCGCGCGGTGCACCGCGTTTCTTCCGGTCTAGCTCGGGAGGTTTCATCGCAGCCACTGTTCCTCTGCGGTCCAGGAGTTATTCTAACCGGTGGGGCGCGGCAGGCCAGAGCCGGCAGCGAAAGGGGTGTAAATCTTGCGTGACGCTGTGGGACATGCGCCATCGCAACCTGACGCCGCGCTGTCGGAGGCGCTGCTGGCCTGGTATGACCGGCATGCGCGCGCCCTTCCGTGGCGCGTGGGCCCGGCCGAGCGGGCCGACGGGCTGCTGCCCGATCCTTATGCCGTCTGGTTGTCCGAGGTGATGCTCCAGCAGACCACCGTGGCGGCGGTGAAGGGGTATTTCCATCGCTTCACGGCCCGTTGGCCCACCGTAGCCGCGCTCGCCGAGGCGCCGGAAGCGGAAGTCATGGCGGAATGGGCCGGTCTTGGCTACTACGCCCGCGCGCGCAACCTGATTGCCTGCGCCCGGACGGTGGCGGGGAAACACGGCGGCCGATTTCCCTATACTGCCGCGGCCCTGCGGACCCTGCCCGGCATTGGCCCCTATACCGCAGCGGCAGTTGCCGCCATCGCCTTCGACGAACCCGCGGTGGTGGTGGACGGCAATGTCGAGCGGGTGATGGCCCGGCTTTTCGGCGTCGAGACGCCGCTGCCTGCGGCGAAACCCGCTCTGACGGCGCTGGCGGCGCGACTCACGCCGGCACGGCGTCCGGGCGATCACGCACAGGCGGTGATGGATCTCGGTGCGACGGTGTGCACGCCGCGCCGGCCGGCCTGCGGGATCTGCCCGCTCGGCGCGTCCTGCGTCGCGCGGGCGCGCGGCACGGCCGAAGCCTTGCCGCGAAAGCAGCCCAGACCCGACAAGCCGATCCGCCACGGCCATGTCTATCTGGCCCGGCGCCGCGACGGTGCCTGGCTCGTCGAGCGCCGGCCGGATCGCGGCCTGCTGGGCGGGATGCTGGGCTGGCCCGGATCGGACTGGTCGGGGGCGCCGGATCCCGACCCGCCCCTCGCCGCCGACTGGCGGCGGCTGCCGGAGGATGTGCGCCATACCTTCACGCATTTCCATCTGCGCCTCGCGGTGCATGTGGCCGAGGTGGCCGACGATGCCACGCCACGCCGCGGCAGCTTCCTGCCGGCGGCCGATTTCCGCCCGCAGGCGCTGCCCACGGTAATGCGCAAGGCCTTTCACCTCGCACTGCCCGCGCTGGAGGCAGCACCGTGATCCTCTGCGGTGGCGAGAACCTGATCGACCTGGTGGAGGAAGCGGACAGCTCCCCCCGGCGGTTCCGCGCGGTGCCCGGCGGTTCACCCTACAACTGCGCGCTGGCGCTGGGCCGGCTGGGAGTTCCCACCGGCTATCTGACGCCGATCTCGGCGGACGGCTTCGGCGACGACCTTGCCGCGCGGCTGGTGGCAGAGGGCGTGCGGCATCTTGGGTCACGGCCTGCGGCGCCGAGTGCGCTGGCGGTGGTGACGCTGCGGCACGGGACGCCGGAGTACTTCTTTCACCGCGCCGGCACGGCCGACCGGCTGGTGACCACCGAGAGCCTCGCCGCGGCAATTCCCGAGACGACCGTTGCGCTGCATCTCGGCTCGCTTGCGCTGACGGCGGGTGTGGATGCGCTTGCATGGGAGGGGCTCTTCATCGCCCAGGCGCGGGCCGGGCGGTTCACGGCGCTGGATCCCAACATTCGTCCGGACCTCGCTCGGGTGGACGAAGCCGCCTATCGCGCCCGGCTGGAGACCATGGCGGCAGCGGCGGCACTGATCCGGCTGAGCGATGAAGACATGGCATGGTGGCTGCCGGGCATGTCGGTCGCCGCGGGTATGGCGGCGCTGGCCGCGCGCGCGCCGTCGGCGCTGGTATTCGTTACGCAGGGTGCGGGCCCGATCCTGTGCCGTGGTCCCTTCGGCGGGTTTTCGCTCGACTGTGCCCCGGTGCCACGGCTGGCCGATACGGTCGGCGCCGGCGACACGTTGATGGCGGCGCTGCTGGCGGGTCTTTGGCGGCGTGGCATGCTCGATCGCGCGGCGGTGTCGGCACTGGATGAGACGGCGCTGCGCCCGGTGGTGGCCGATGCGACCCGCGCCGCCGCGATCACCTGCGGCCGCATCGGCTGTGATCCGCCGTGCGCATCGGAGCTGTGGCCGGGTGGTTCAGTCCGCCCCCAGGCCGCTATCCGGTAAACTCTGGCCTCTGTCCCGGCGGGGCGTCCGCCCGGCGCCGTCCGGGCATCGCGCCCTCAGCCCGTGCCGGCGCGCCGTTGTCGCCAGCCGCCCAACAGGCCGAACAGTCCCAGGCCTGCGAACAGCAGCGGCATCGCCGCCGGCAATGGCACCGGCGAGGGGACGCGCTGCGGCGCAGCCGAGACGGTGACGGTGAGGGCTTCGTCGAGGGTGACGGCGCCGCGGGACTCGGTCCGCCAGCCATAAACCGGCATGCTGCCATAACAGGTCCTGCGCGCCCACCTGCTGCCGCAGCGATAGCTGTAGGTGGTCATGTAAAGGACCGTCCAGACCTGCTCGGTATATGAGATGAAACCGGTCGCTTCGACGTCGTAGATGCCGGGCTCGGACAGCTCGGTTGCAAACGGCAGTGTGCCGCCCGCCGGCGCGAGGGAGAAGTCCTCCACCACGACACCGTTCACGCGGATCTGTGCCGAGGAGGTGTAGTTCGTCCAGTCGGACGGGCGGCTGTCGCCCCAGGTCAACAGGAAGCTGGCCGCCTCTCCCGTGGTCAGATCGGTCGGTCCGGTCAGCGTGGCGGGAATCGTCGAGGCGCTGCCGGCGCCGGGCAGCAGTGCCAGTGCCGCACCGGCCAGCACCCCGCGCAGGGCAATTCGACATCCATGAATATCCATCGGTTTCATTCTCACTGGGGCACTTGGGCGCCACCCTTGCCGCGGCGGGTGAACGGCAGGGCAATCGCGTTTGGCTCAGCTCTCTGGGGTCGGCTCTTTCAAGCCATTGAGAATGCTGCGTAAGAACCCCTCATCCCACCCCGCGCGCTTGAGTTTTATGGAGAGCGATCCCTT
>SLBI01000393.1 GCA_007126375.1 Paracoccaceae bacterium | reverse complement strand
GTTCTGCTGGCCGCCGCCATTCGTCCAGCCGCCGCCATTCGTCGAACCGGTGTCGCCGGGGGCGGGGGGCGCGACAGGTGCGGGCGACGGGGCCATCCGCCGCTGCACCGGCAAGCCACCGATCACCTCGGGCACCGAGGCCGGATCGCGTCGCGCCGCCGCGACCCGGCCGCCGGCGGAAACGGTGCCGATCCGCTCCACCGCCGCGCCGAGCACCCGCGAGAGGTCGGCGGCGATCAGATCGGCGGCGATGGCCACATGCGGCGCGGCCTCGGCCATCGCCTCGGGCGGGACGGAGTAACGCGACCGGCTGCCATCGGGGCCGTCATGCACGACGGCGACGTAGTAGAGCCGGGTCGGCCGCGGCATCACCGAGACCAGTTCGCGCAGGAAAGCCCGCGGCAAGAGATAGAAACCGGTCTCGGTCTCGATCGGCGCGCCGAGGAAATCCTGCCGCGACGAGCGGAAATTGCGCGGCGTGCGCATGTGCGCGTTCGCGGGGTCGAACAGGCCGGGATCGGTGGCGACGATGACGTCGAAGCTCTGCGCCCCCGGTGCCACCACCTGGAAGGAGAGCGAGGGATCGGCGCGGCGTACCTCTACCCGCGAGGGCGAGATCACCACCTCGCGCGGCGCCTCCCGCGCCTGTCCGGGCCGGTCCGCAGGTGCACCGTCCGCGGGGCCGACGGCGCCGAAGGCACGGGCGGGCCGATGCCCCGGCCCGGGGGGAAAGGCGGCGGAAGGGCCGCGGGCCTGCGGGCGAAGGGGCAAGGGGATCATGCGCGGGGCCTCCTTTCCGACGCGCCCGGACAGCGGCGCGGTCTGAGGGTCGTTCCGGAGCACGGTCCGGGGATCTGGGCGATCGGGGCCGTCATGCGCCCGGCCTCCGCGCCGGTCTTGCCTCGCCGTCGGCCTCGGCGTCCGCGATCAACCGGGCGATGACGGCGGGCAGCTCGTCGAGCCGCTGAAAGCCCTGGCGGTGCACCGTCGCCTCGCCGGCCGCCTGCCCGCGCGGGTCGGGCACCCGTTCCACCCAGCCCCGCCGCACCTCGCCGGCACTGGCGATCTCGCGCGTCTCGGCCCGCCAGACGACGACGAAACGATGCGAGCGGCTGGCGGACGCGCGTGGCAAGGCAACGATTCTCCGGTTCTCGGGTCATGCGGCAGCAGACTGACACCCCGCCGACACGGCCCGATCACCCGGGGATCACAAGCCGGTCACAAGCCGGCAGCCGGAACCGGCCGAAGCTGTGACCGGACGGCGGCGGGAACCACTTGGCAGAGTGCGGTGCACGGCCCGGCGCGGCGGCGCGGGATCAGCGGCGGTGGCTGCGGGCTGCTGTCAGCGCGTCGGGTCGCGGCGCAGATCGTGGCTGGCTTCCTCGAGCCAGTGGCGCGCGGTGTTCAGGTTGGCGAGCGCCATGTCCACCTTCTGCGCCGGGCTGCGGAGATCGCCACGCCGGCGCGGTGGCGGGCCGGGCGGCACCTCGGGCGCGCGCGTCACCGGCCGGCCGGGCACGGCGAGGATCGTCTCCTGGATGCGGCGCGTCTCGTCCATCGGCGCCACGCCCAGCTCCTCGCGCAGCAACTGCTCGCACAGCGCGTATTGCCGGATAGCCAGCGGCCTGTTGCCGTTGTGGAAATGGCAGCGCATCACTGCGCGGTGGACATGTTCGAGCAGCGGGTCGAGCGCCAGCAGCCCCCGCCCGAAGCGCAGCCCCGCCGCCCAGTCATGCCGTGCCATGGCGGCGGCGAGCAGGAACTCCAGCGCCTCGGTGTGCTGGGCGCGTAGCGTCTCGCGCCACAGCAGGCACCAGTCGGAATAGACCGCCTCCAGCAGATCGCCGCGATAGGCCGCCACCGCCGCCTCGATCTGGCCCAGCGCGACGGCGTCGGCCTCGGCCGGGTCGGTGGCGGCGACGATGCGCATCGCCGCGCGCAGCAGGTCCACATCCACCCGGTGCCCGGGCTGGCCGACATAGCCTATGCCGGCCGGGCCGCGCGGCAGGGCCTGCGCGGTGTCCATCCCCACCGCTTCGAGCGCCGCGGCGAGGCGCCAGACCTCGGTATTGAGCGCGCGACGGGCGCGCGGCTCGGGCAGATGCCCCCAGATCTGCTCGGCCAGCCGTCCGCGGTCGAAGCTGCGGCCATCCTCCAGCACGAGGAAGGCGAAGAGTTCGGCACCGCGTCGGGTCGGAATGGCGGCGCGGCGTCCGTCTTCGCCCAGAATCTCGACCCGCCCGAGAAGCGATATCTGCACCATGTCCGTCCCTCCCCCCTCGGGAACGGCGTTCGCGGGCATGCGTTCAACTTTTGGTTTAGCCCGCCGCCAAGGGTGTCGCGTGAGTTGATTCGGCGCAATGGGAGAATTGCCTGCCGGTCCGGCTCGGCGGAGAGGCGCCGGCGCCGGCCCGTCGGAGCGTCAGCCTTCGGTCTCGGGGAGCGGGAACCGCGGCGGCACCAGCGCCGCATGGAACCAGGTCACGAAATTGCCGATGGAAAAGACCGGCAGGCCGGTCGCGGCGCGGATGTCGGCGGCATAGGGCACCATGTTGGTGCATTCGAGCACCAGCGCGCCGAGGTCCGGATGGTCGCGCTGCAGCGCCAGCGCCGCCGCGACATTGTCGGCCCGCGCCGCGGCGACATCGAGTTCCGGCTCGTTGCCGAGGATCACCCGGGTGAACTCGCGCCCGCCCTCGGTGGAACCGATCGGCGTGCCTTCGGGGACGCCCGCCCTTTCCAGATGCAGCGGCGTGAGGGTCGAGGCGGAAATCGTCAGAACTCCGGCCCGCCGGCCGGGCCCGAGCAGCCGGTTGACCGCGGCCACCTGCATCAGCGACGAGGTCGCCACCGGCACCGGCACCGCCGCGGCCAGTTCCGGCTGATAGAGCGACAGGAAGCCGCAATTGGTGGTGATCCCGTCAGCGCCGTCGGCGACCAGATCGCGCGCGGCGGCGATGAAGGCGTCCAGCAACCCCTCGGCGCCGCGGCGCACCACCCGGTCGGGGCTGGCGTCGCGCACGACCCGATAGAGGACGGGGAAGGGCCAGCTCAGCGCATTGCCCATGTCGCCGGGGATGCGCGGAAAGCGCGCTTCCAGCATCAGGATGCCCACTGCGGCACCATAGACCGCCTTGCCGCCCCGGACCTTCATGGCTGCACCTCTCCTGGCTGGACCCTCACCCGTGTCGTGACTGCGCATCGTCGGACCCGCCGGCAAGCGGGCGATCGAACAACACCGCGTGGCCGGGGACATAGATGCTGGAATAGCCCTCGCGCACCGCGGCCACCACCTGATCCATCCGCTTGGCGATGTGGCCCTGCATCGCCGCGACCGCGGCCGGGGCGTCGCGGGCGGCCAGCGCCGCCATGATCGCGCGGTGTTCGCCCTTGGTGGTGCGCACGCGGGTCTGCATGTCGATCCAGCGGATGTAGCGGATGCGCTCGTTGATGCCCTGCAACTGCCGCACCAGCTCGCCATTGCCGGATAGACCGGCGATGGCGATGTGGAATGCCTCGTCGCCCGCCGTCACCTCACGCACGGTCTTGCCGGCATAGTCTGCCTGTGCCGCCAGCGTCGCCTCCAGCCCGGCGATGCCATCGTCGCCGGCCCGGGCGCAGGCGAGGCCGACCGCCGCGCATTCCAGCACCGCGCGCAATTCGTAGAGGTCGAACACCGATTCGGCGTCGAGACTGCGGCAGCAGAAGCCGCGGCCGGGCCGGAAGGTGACCAGCCCTTCGGCCACCAGGCGGTTGAGCGCCTCGCGCAACGGCGTCCGGCTGGTGCCCAGATCGCGGGCCAGCGCGCCCTCGTTCAGCCGTTCGCCCGGTCGCAGGCGGAAATCAACCGCCATTGCCTTGAGCTGGCGATAGACGGCTTCGACCCGCGGCTCTTCCCGTGCTTCTTCCATGCCCGCCTGTCGCTTTGCCTGCCCGCCACTGCACCCGAAGCGCAGCTTGACGCGGGCGGCAAGAGTTTGCAAGCTGCACGCGGCGTTGTATACAGAAGGGCATTCAGTGAATGGACCGCGTCGAGACGAACGAGATCACCGGCGCCGAAGCGATGGTGCGCATGCTTCAGGCGCATGGCGTGACACATATGTTCGGGCTGTGCGGCGACACCACCCTGCCCTTCTATGACGCGCTGGCGCGGCTCGACCATGGCATCACCCATCTGCTGACGCGAGACGAGCGGCATGCCGGCTACATGGCCGACGGCTATGCCCGGGTCACCGGCAAGCCCGGCGTCTGCGAGGGGCCGTCGGGCGGCGGCGCGACGCATATCCTGCCCGGTGTGGTGGAGGCGAACGAGAGCTCGATCCCGATCCTCGCCATCACCACCGATGTCGCGACCGGCTCGCGCGGGCGCTATCCGCTGACCGAACTGGACCAGGTGGCACTGTTCCGGCCGCTGACGAAGTGGAACGCCTCGCTGGACCAGCCCGCGCGGCTGCCGGCGATGCTGCGCGCGGCCTTCCGGGCGATGACGACGGGCCGGCCCGGCGCGGTGCATCTGGCACTGCCCTTCGACACGCAGAAGGCGCCGGTCGGCGCCGAGGACATCTGGGCCGATCCGCGTCACCGCAGCTTTCCCGCCGAACCCGCGGCGCCCGATCCGGCGGCGGTGGTCGCGGCGGCCGATCTGCTGGCACAGGCGAAGGCGGCCGTGGCGATCTGCGGCGGCGGGCCGGTGATCGCCGGGGCCGAGGCGGCGCTGGCACGGCTGGCAGAACTGCTCGACCTGCCGGTGGCCACCTCCGTTTCCGGTCAGGGTTCGATTGCCGAGACGGCGCCGCAGGCGGTTGGCGTCGTGGGCTCCAACGGCGGGCATGCCGCAACGCGGGCGGTGGTGGACGCGGCCGACCTCGTGCTGTTCATCGGCTGCCGCGCGGGATCGGTGACGACCGAGCGCTGGCGCTCGCCGCCGCCGGGGCGGGCGGTGATCCACATCGACAGCGATCCGATGGTGATCGGCGCCAACTATCCCACCGATGTCGCCATCGCCGCCGACGCGCGGCTGGCGCTGGAGGCGCTGGTGGCCGAACTGGAGGCGCGCGGGCCGCTGCCGGCGCAGGGCGGCACGGCCCGGGCGAAGGCGGCATGGGACGCGAAGCTGGGCGATCTGGCGCCGCTCGCGACCAGCGACACAGCCCCGATCCGGCCCGAGCGGGTGATCGCCACGCTGTCGCGACTGCTGGATGCGGATGCCATCGTGGTGGCCGATCCGGGCACGCCCTGCCCCTACATGTCGGCGCAATACCGGTTGCGGCGGGCGGGGCGGCAGGTCTTCTCCAACCGGGCGCACGGGGCGCTGGGCTATGCGATCTCGGCCGCGATGGGGGCGCATGTCGGCCGGCCAGAGGTCAAGACCGTGGCGCTGACCGGCGACGGATCCTTCGGCTTCTGCGTCGGCGAACTGGAGACGCTGGTGCGACACCGGATGCCGATCACCATCGTCGTCTTCTCCAATGCCGCCTTCGGCTGGATCAAGGCGGGGCAGGAGTCGGGCTTCGGCAAGCGTTATTACAACGTCGATTTCTCGCGCACGGACCACGCGGCGGTGGCCGCCGCCTACGGGCTGAAATCCTGGCGGGTGGAGGCGCCGGACGCGCTGGAGCCCGCGCTGCGCGCGGCTCTGGCGGATGGCGGGCCGACGCTGCTGGACGTGATCTGCCAGCCGCTGCACGAGGCGGCGGCGCCGGTTTCGGAATGGATCGCATGACGGCGGACCTCGCCCAGCGCATCGTCGCTTTCGATCTGTGGCATCTGGCGCTGCCGGTGGTCTCGCGCCGCGACCACGGCATCGGCCGGGTCGAGGCCGAGGTGGAGGTGGTGGTGCTGCGGCTGACCGCCGAGGACGGCCGCCACGGCTGGGGCGAGGCGGCCTGCTGGTCGGTCTTCACCGGCTCGCCCGAAGCGAGCCTCGCCGCGCTCGACCGCTACATCCGCCCGCATGTGCTGGGCCGGCCGCTGGCCGAGGCCGCCGGGATGACCGCAGACGCCGCCCGGGCAGTAGCGCATTGCACCGAGGCGAAGGCGGCGCTGGAAACCGCGCTGCTGGACCTCACCGGTCGGGTGGCGGGATTGCCGGTCTGGGCGCTGCTGGGCGGATGCGCACAGGCCGAGATCCCGCTGTCGGTGTCGCTGGCGGACCCGGATTTCGCCGCCGATCTGGCGCTGGTCGAGCGTCTGGCGGCAGACGGGGTGGGTATCGTCAAACTGAAGGCGGGTGTGGCCGGGCACCGTTTCGACCTCGACCGGCTGGAGCGGCTCCGGCGGGATCACGAGAGCCTCGACATCCGGGTGGACTACAACCAGGGCCTGGGCCCCGAGACGGCGGCGGCCCGTCTGCGCGATGTGGCGGCATTCCGGCCCGGCTTCATCGAACAGCCGGTGGCGGCGGCGCAGTTCGCCCTGATGCGGCGGCTGCGCGCAGCCGTGGAGGTGCCGATCATCGCCGACGAGAGCGTGTTCGGCCCCGAGGACATGCTGCGCGCCGTGGAAGAGGAGATCTGCGACGGGGTGTCGGTGAAGGTGATGAAGGCGGGCGGGCTGCGCCGCGCACAGGCGGTGGCGGGCATCGCCGCGGCCGCCGGCCTGACCGCCTATGGCGGCGACATGTTCGAGACCGGGCTCGGCCATCTCGCCGGTGCCCAGATGATCGCCGCGACGCACGCGATCGGGCTTGGCTGCGAATTCTATCAGGCGCGCTATTACCTTGCCGAAGATATCCTTGCGGAACCCTTTCCGATCCGCGAGGGTCGCGTCGTGGTGCCGCGCGGGCCGGGCCTGGGCATCGCCGTCGATCCCGACCGGCTCGATCGTTTCGCCCGACAGACGCTGACCCGCGAGGCCGCATGACCGACGCCGAGGCGCTGACCATGAACCGCAGCGATCCGCCCGCCGCAGCCGGCACCGTGGCGGTGATCGGCGCCGGCATCGTCGGTGTCGCCACGGCCCTCTGGCTGCAGCGCTATGGCCACAAGGTGGTGCTGATCGACCGCGCCGGCCCGGCCGAGGGGGCCTCCTACGGCAACGGCGGCGTCCTCGCCTCCTGCTCGGTGGTGCCGGTGACGGTGCCGGGGCTGGCGGCCAAGGCGCCGAAGATGCTGTTCGATCCGGGGCAGCCGCTGTTCCTGCGCTGGGGCTACCTGCCGCGGCTGGCGCCGTGGCTGATGCGTTATCTGCGTCATGCCAACGCCGCCGACACCCGGCGGATCGCCATGGCGCTGCACGGCCTCGTGGGCGACAGCCTCGCGGATCACCAGGCGCTGGCGGCCGGGACCGGGGCGGAACGCTTCGTGGTGCCGGCCGATTACCTGTTTCTCTACCGCGACCGCGCCGCCCATGCCGCCGACGCCTTCGGCTGGGGCATCCGCCGCGACCTCGGCTTCGCCATGGCCGAGATGGAGGAGGCCGAGTTGCGCGCCTACGATCCCGTCTACGGCCCGTCGATCGGCTTTGCCGTGCGCCTGCCGGATCACGGACGGATTTCCGATCCGGGCGCCTATGTCCGGGCGCTGGCGGATCATGTGGTGGCGCAGGGCGGCGCGCTGCGCATCGCCGAAGTGACCGACATCGCCCGCGACGGCGGGCGCGTCACCGGCCTGCGCCTGCGCGCCCGGGACGGCACCGCCGAGACACTGCCCTGCGATGCCGCAGTGATCGCCACCGGCGCCTGGTCCGGCCCGCTCGCCGCGCAGCTGGGGCTGAAGGTGCCGCTGGAAAGCGAACGGGGCTATCACATCGAGCTGTGGGAGCCCAGTGCGATGCCGCGCGTGCCGGCGATGGTCGCCGCCGGAAAGTTCGTCGCCACGCCGATGGACGGGCGGCTGCGGCTGGCCGGGGTGGTGGAGTTCGGCGGGCTGGAGGCGCCGGCGTCGCGCGCACCCGTCGCCCTGCTGAAGAGCCATGTTGCGAAGGCGTTTCCCGGCCTGACCTGGAAGGAGACGACCGAATGGATGGGCCACCGCCCCGCGCCATCGGATTCGATCCCGCTGATCGGGCCGGTGCCGGGGGTGGCCGGGGCCTTTCTCGCCTTCGGGCACCATCACATCGGGCTCACCGGCGGGCCCCGCACCGGTCAGTTGCTGGCGCAGCTGATCGCGGGGCGGCGACCGAACATCGACCTTGCGCCCTATGCGCCTTCGCGGTTTCAATGACGCGATGACGCAATCACGAAAAACCGCAACCGACAGGGGAGAAACAAGATGCGGACGATCAACACCCTCATGACCGCGACGGCGCTGACGGCGGCCGGAGCGGTCGCCGCCACGGCAGATACCTGGGACCTGCCGCTGGCCTATCCGGCGACCAACTTCCATTCGGTGAACGCTGCCGAATTCGGCGCATGCGTCGCCGCCGCCACCGACGGGGCGATCGAGATCGTCACCCACCCGAACGGGTCGCTGTTCGCCGGCAACGACATCAAGCGCGCGGTGCAGACCGGCCAGGCGCCGATCGGCGAGCGGCTGATCTCGGCGCATCAGAACGAGAACCCGATGTTCGGGATCGACTCGATCCCCTTTCTCGCCACCTCGTTCGACGATCACGAGCGGCTGTGGGAGGCAGCCGGGCCGGCCGTGGCCGAGATCCTCGACGCGCAGAACCTCGTCTACATCTACTCGGTGCCCTGGCCGCCGCAGGGGCTCTACTTCAAGCGCGAGATCAACTCGGTGAGCGACATGGAGGGGATCCGGTTCCGTTCCTACAACACCGCCACCGCGCGACTGGCCGAACTGACCGGCATGCGGCCGGTGCAGATCGAGGCGGCCGAACTGAGCCAGGCGCTGGCGACCGGCGTGGCCGAGAGCTTCATCTCCTCCGGCGCCACCGGCTATGACAGCCAGGTGTGGGAGAGCCTGACACATTTCTACGAGGTCGATGCCTGGCTGCCGCGCAACATCATCTTCGCCAACAAGCAGGCCTGGGAAGCACTGGACGAGGCACAGCAGACCGCCCTGCGCGACTGCGGCGCCGAAGCCAAGGCGGCAGGACTGCAGCGGTCGAGGGACTACACCGACTTCACCCTCGACGGGCTGCGCGAGGGCGGCATGATCGTGCAGCGCGCCGGCGACGAACTGATGGAGGGGCTGCGCGAAATCGGCGCCACCATGACCGAGGAATGGCTCGAGAACGCCGGCGACACCGGCCGGGCCGTGATCGAGGCCTATCGCGGCAGCAACTGACGCTGCCACTGCGGGGCGGGGCCGGGCGCCCCGCCCCTTCGCATTTCCCGACCCGTGACTGACGGAGGCGGCCATGACCCGGGCCCTCGGCCTCGTGCGGCGTGCGCTCGACACGCTCTATCTGATCGGCGGCTACATCGGTGCGCTGTTCCTCGTCACCATCCTCGTGCTGATCACCGCACAGATGGTCGCGCGCTGGACCGGGCTGACGCTCCCCGGGGCCTCCAGCTATGCCGGCTATGCCATGGCGGGGGCGTCCTTCATGGCCTTCGCCTATGCTCTGAACAGCGGCGCGCATATCCGAGTCACGCTGGGGCTGACCGCGCTGGGCCGCTACCGCCGCTGGGGCGAGATCTGGTGCCTTGCCGTGGGCGCGCTGGTGGCCACCTTCGTGCTGCGGTATGCCTACAATGCGGTATACTGGTCGCGGCTGCTGGGCGACGTCAGCCAGGGCCAGGACGCGACGCCGCTGTGGATTCCACAGCTCGTCATGGTCGCCGGCTCGGCGCTGCTGACCCTGTGCCTGTGGGACAACCTGATCCGGATGATCTTCACCGGCCGCTCCGGCACCGAAGGCACGCCGGGCGACGCGGCACGGTCGGAATAGGGGGCGACGACGATGGAACAGCTCGCGCCGATCGCCATCTTCCTCTTCGTCCTGTTCCTGCTGCTGGGCTCCGGCGTCTGGGTCGGCCTCGCCCTCGTCGGCGTCGCCTGGGTGGGGATGGAGCTTTTCACCACGCGGCCGGCGGGCGACGCGATGATCACGGTGATCTGGCGGTCCACCTCCTCGTGGACCCTGACGGCGTTGCCGCTGTTCATCTGGATGGGCGAGATCCTCTATCGGACCAAGCTGTCCGAGGACATGTTCCGCGGCCTGTCACCGTGGCTGGCGCGGCTGCCGGGCGGGCTGGTGCACACCAACATCGTCGGCTGCACCGTCTTCGCCGCGGTCTCCGGCTCCTCGGCCGCGACGCTGACGACCGTCGGCAAGATGTCGATCCCCGAACTGCGCAAGCGCAACTATCCCGAGCCGATGGTGATCGGAACGCTGGCGGGTGCGGCGACGCTGGGGCTGATGATCCCGCCCTCGCTGGCGCTGATCGTGTTCGGGGTGACGGTCAACGAATCCATCACCAAGCTTTTCATGGCGGGCGTGTTTCCCGGGCTCGTGCTGGCCGGCATGTTCATGGCCTATGTCGCCATCGCCTCGAAACTCTCGAAGAACTTCGACCCGGTGCCCGAACCACGCACCAGCTTCCTGTGGAAGCTGAGGAACTCGCGTTCGCTCATTCCGGTGATGATCCTGATCATGGTGGTGATCGGCTCGATGTATCTCGGCTATGCCACCGCCACCGAGGCGGCCGCCTTCGGGGTGATCGGCGCGCTGCTGCTGGCAGCCTCGCAGGGGATGCTGACCTGGAACAGCTTCATCGAGAGCCTGCTGGGGGCCACCCGCACATCGGCGATGATCGCGCTGATCCTCGCCGGCGCCGCCTTCCTGTCGCTGTCGATGGGCTTTACCGGGCTGCCGCGAGCGCTGGCGCAATTCATCAACGGCCTCGAACTCTCGACCTTCCAGCTGCTGATGGCGCTGCTCGTCTTCTACATCATCCTCGGCATGTTCCTCGACGGCATCTCGTCGGTGGTGCTGACCATGGCGGTGGTGGAGCCGATGATCCGCCAGGCCGGGATCGACATGATCTGGTTCGGCATCTTCGTCGTGGTGGTGGTGGAGATGGCGCAGATCACCCCGCCCATCGGATTCAACCTGTTCGTGCTGCAGGGCATGACGAAGCACGAGATGACCTTCATCTCGAAGGCGGCCTTTCCGATGTTCCTCATCATGGTGCTGATGGTCTTCGTGCTGATCGCCTTCCCCGAGATCGCCACATGGCTGCCCGAGAACATCCGCCAGCGGCCGGGGGGGTGAGTGGAGGCGTTCCTGTCCGCCCTGCCTCCGGCCCCGATCCTTGCCGCCGTCTTCGTCATCGTCACCGCGGCGGCGGTGGTGCAGGCCGGGCTGGGCATGGGCTTCGGCATCATGGCGGCGCCGCTGCTGGCGCTGGTGGCGCCCGAGTTCGTGCCGGTGCCCTGCATCTGGATGGGGTTCTTCACCGCCGCCTGGACCGCCCTGGCGCAACGCGAGGGGATCGTCTGGGCCGAGGTCGGGCTGGGATCGCTGGGCCGCCTGGCCGGGGTCGCGGCGGGGGTGGGGCTGCTCGCGGCGCTGGCCGATGCGGTGTCGTTCTCGCTGATCTTCGGGCTGATGGTGGGGGCGGCGGTGCTGATCACGCTGCTGGGCCGGCCGCTGCGCTTCACCCGGCCCAACATGCTGGCGATGGCGACGCTGTCGGGGGTGATGGGCACGATCACCTCGGTTGGCGCGCCGCCGATGGCGCTGGTGTATCAGGGCCACACGCCGCAGGCCGCCCGGCCGACGCTGGCGGGGTTTTTCGCGGTGGGCTGCGTGATCTCGCTGGCCGGGCTGCATCTCGCCGGCTTCGCCCGGCTGCACGATCTGACGCTGGCGCTGCTGATGCTGCCGCCGATGCTGTTCGGGCTGTGGATCGCCGCGCGCACGCAGGCCCGGTTCGACAGCCGCTTCCGCCCGTTCCTGCTGGCGATCTCGGGCGGTGCCGCGGTGCTGCTGATCGCCCGCGGCCTGATGTGAACCGACAGGGGGAGGACCCGCCATGCCCGATTTCATCCTGACCGAGACCCACGGCCCGGTTCGCCTGATCACCCTGAACCGGCCCGAGGTGATGAACGCCTGGCACCGGCCGATGCGGCAGCAGCTGATGGCGGCCCTTGCCGCCGCCAATACCGAGGACGGCATCGGCGCGGTGGTGCTGACCGGCGCCGGCGACCGCGCCTTCGGCGCCGGCCAGGATCTGGGCGAGGCACACGGCTTCGACGCCGCCCGGGCGCGCGCGTGGATCGACGAATGGGCCGAGCTTTACGGCGCGCTGCGGGGCCTCGACAAACCCTCGGTCGCGGCGCTGAACGGCGTTGCCGCCGGTTCGGCCTTTCAGTTCGCGCTGCTGTGCGATCTGCGGGTCGGGCATGCCGGGGTACGGATGGGCCAGCCCGAGATCGATGCCGGCATTCCCAGCACCACCGGCCCCTGGGTCATGCTGGACCGGATCGGGCTGGCGCGCACGGTGGAACTGACGCTCACCGGCCGGCTGATGGAGGGCGAGGAGTGCCACCGCCTGGGCCTGATCAACCGCCTCGTGCCGGCCCAGGAGGTGCTGCCGGCGGCGCTGGCGCTGGCCGGGGAGCTGGCGGCCAAGCCGCCGGTGGCGATGCGGCTGAACAAGCGGCGGTTCCGCGAGTTGACCGAGACAGGCTTCCGCGAGGCGCTGGACGCCGGCGCCCGCGCCCAGGCGGAGGCCTATGGCACCGGCGAGCCGGCGCGGATGATGGCGGCCTTCCTTGCCCGGCGGGGCGCGACGTGAGTGACCATCTGCCCCCGCCGGGCGGGCTTCTGGAACCGCTTCTGGACGTCGCGCGCACCCGGCCCGGGCGCATCTACGCCCGCTTCGACGGGGTGCCGCTCAGCTTCGGCGCACTCGACCGCCGGACCGCTGCGCTGGCGCAGGGGTTTTCGGCCCGCGGCCTGCTGCGCGGCGACCGCGTGGCGGTGATGCTGCGCAATTCGCTCGAGGCGGTGCTGACCATCCTCGCGCTGGCGCGGGCAGGGCTGGTATGGGTGCCGGTGAACGCGCAGGCGCGGGGGGCGGGGCTGCGCCACATCCTCGACCATTCCGATCCGGCGCTGGTGATTGCCGAGCCGGAGTTGGCCGCCGAGATCGCCGCCTGCGGCGCAACAGCCCGGCCGCTGCTGGCGAACGGTCCGGAACTGGCGGCACTGATCGACGGGGCGGGCACCCCGCCGCCCCTGCCGGCGCCGGAGACGCTGGCCGCCCTGATGTATACCTCGGGCACCACCGGCCCGGCCAAGGGCGTGCGCGTCACCCATCGCATGCTGCGGGTCGCCGCCGAGGGGGTGCTGCGCGTCACCGATGCCCGGCCGGGCGACGTGATGTTCCTGTGGGAACCGCTCTATCACGTCGGCGGCGCGCAGATGCTTGGGCTGCCCGGGCTGGCGCAGGTGGCGCTGGCGATGACCGGCGGCTTCAGCGCCAGCCGCTTCTGGCCGCAGGTGGCGGCGAGCGGGGCCACGCATGTCCACTATCTCGGCGGCATCCTGCAGATCCTGCTGAAGCAGCCCCCATGCCCCGAGGAACGCGACAACCGCCTGCGCATCCTCTGGGGCGGCGGCTGCCCGGCCGAGGTTTTCGCGGCGGCCCGCACCCGCTGGCACCGCGACATCCGCGAATGCTACGGCATGACCGAGATGTCCTCGATCACCACCGTCGCGGACGGCAGCGCCGGCGGCGTGGTGGGCCAAGCGCTGCCGTGGTTCCGGCTGAGCGTGCGCGACCCGCAGGGTCACCCCCTGCCGACCGGCCAGCGCGGCGAGATCGTGGTGGAAACGGCCGACCCGGGCGCCTTCTTCGACGGCTATCACCTGAACGCGGAGGCGACCGCGCGCACCTTGCGCGACGGCAGGCTGCACACCGGCGATGTCGGCTCGCTGGACCCGGCAGGCACGCTGCGCTTTCACGGACGGCAGGCCGACGCGCTGCGCATCCGGGGCGAGAACGTCTCGGCCTGGGAGATCGAGCATGTCGTCACCACCCATCCCGATGTCGAGGATTGCGCGGTCACCGGCACCGGGGCCGAGGTGGGCGAACAGGAGGCGGTGCTGCATGTCCAGCCGCGCGCCGGCGCCGCGCTGGACCCGGCGGACCTGGCCGCCTGGCTGGCGCCGCGCCTCGCCCGCTATCAGCTGCCCCGCTACATCCGGCTGGTCGCGGGCTTCGCCCGCACCCCCAGCCAGCGGATCATGAAACATGCGCTGCCGGACGGCCCCGATGATGCCTGGGACCGGCTGGCCGCCGATCAGGAGGCCCGATGACCCATCCGCTGCTGTTTTCCCGCGAGGAGTTCCTCGGCCGCATCGCCCGGACGCAGGCGCTGATGCGCACGGCCGGGATCGACGTTCTGCTGATCTCGAACCCGGCGAACCAGTTCTGGCTGACCGGCTATGACGGCTGGTCCTTCTACACGCCGCAGATGGTGGTGCTGCCGGTCGATGCCGAGGAGCCCTTCTGGTTCGGCCGCAAGATGGATGCGGTGGGGGCGAAGTTCACCGCCTTCCTCGCGCCCGAAAACGTGCTGCCCTATCCCGACAGCTATGTCGGCACGCCCGACCGCCACCCGATGGAGTATCTGGTGAAACTCCTGAAGGAGCGGGGGCTGGACAGGGGCCGGATCGCCGCCGAGCAGGACGATTACTACTATACCGCGAAATGGAACCGCATCCTGACCGCCGGGCTGGGCCAGGGCGAGTTCGCCGACGGCTTCCTGCTGGTGAACCGCGCCCGGATGGTGAAATCCGAAACCGAACTCCGCTACATGTCGGAGGCCGGGCAGATCGCGGCGGCCGCGATGGAGGCCGCGCGTCAGACGGCGCGCCCCGGCGTGCGGCAATGCGACGTGATGGCCGAGGTCTACCGCGTCACCACCGCCGGCCTGCCCGGCTTCGGCGGCACCTTCCCCTGCAAGCCGCCGAACGCCATGGTGGGCGAACTGGCCTCGGCGCCGCACCTCAGCTGGACCGACGCGCCGCTGCGCGAGGGCGAGATCTTCTACATCGAGCTTGGCGGCATCCGGCACCGCTATCACAGCCCGCTGTCGCGCTGCATCTACATAGGCCACCCGCCCGCGGAACTGGTGCGCACCACCGCCATCATCCGCGAGGGGCTGGAAGCGGCGCTGGACGCCGTCCGCCCCGGTGCGCTCTGCGAGGAGATCGAGGCGGCCTGGAAGAAGGTGATCGCCCGGCACGGCATCGAGAAGGATTCGCGCCTCGGCTATCCGGTCGGCATCGGCTTTCCGCCGACCTGGGGCGAACTGACCTGTTCCCTGCGCGCGGGCGACCGGACGGAGATGGAGGAGAACATGACGTTCCACGCCATCCCGGCGCTGTGGGCGGCGGATCATGGCCTCGTCGTCTCGGAGAGTTTCGCCGTCACGGCAGGCGGGGCGCGCTGCTTCGCCGACTATCCGCGCACACTTCTGAGCCCCGACATCTGAGGCCCGCATGACCCCGAACCAGACCTTCACCACGCGGCCGGAAATCCGCGGCACCTTCGGCGTGGCCAGCTCGACCCACTGGATCGGCTCGGCCGTCGGCATGGCGATGCTGGAGAAAGGCGGCAACGCCTTCGATGCCGCGGTGGCGATGGGCTTCGTTCTGCAGGTTGTGGAGCCGCATCTGAACGGGCCCGGCGGCGACATGCCGGCGATCTTCCACTCCGTGGCGACGGGGCGGACCGAGGTGCTCTGCGCACAGGGCACGGCGCCGGCAGCGGCGACGATCGAGGCCTATCGCGCGCTGGGGCTGGAACGGGTGCCGGGCAGCGGGCTGCTCGCCACCGTGGTCCCCGGTGCCTTCGACGGCTGGATGCTGATGCTGCGCGATCACGGCACGATGGAACCGGCCGAGGTGCTGGCCCCCGCCATCGCCTATGCCCGCGACGGCCACCCGCTGTTGCCTGCGGTTTCCTCCACCATCGCCGGGCTGGCCGATTTCTTCGCCGCCGAATGGCCGAGTTCCGCTGCCGTCTGGTGCCCGGGCGGCGCGGTGCCGGCGCCGCATGCACTGTTTCGCAATCCCGACCTTGCCGCCACCTATGCCCGCATCGCCGCCAAAGCCACGGGGCCGAGCCGCACGGCCCGCATCGATGCCGCCCGCTCCGCCTGGTCGCACGGCTTCGTGGCCGGGTCGGTCGGCCGGTGGCTGGAGACGGCCGAGGCGGCGGACGCCACCGGGCGGCGCAACCGCGGGTTTCTGACCGCCGCCGACATGGCCGGATGGCAGGCACGCAGCGAGGCGCCCGTGACGCTGGAGTATCATGGCTGGACGGTGTGCAAGACCGGGCCCTGGGGGCAGGGGCCGGTGTTCCTGCAGGCGCTGCAGATCCTGCGCCATGTCGATCTGGCGGCAATGGACCCGATGGGAGCGGAGTTCGCCCATGCCGTGATCGAGGCGATCAAGCTCGCCTGGGCCGACCGCGAGGCCTATTACGGCGATCCCGCGCACACGGACATCCCGCTGAAGGCGCTGCTGTCCCACGCCTACGGCGCCGAGCGTGCGGCGCTGATCGATCCGGCGCGGGCCGCGATGGAGCAGCGGCCCGGCCGGCTGCCGGGGTTCGAGGCGTGGGCCGAGGCCGCCGTGCGCCGCGCCGGGGAACGGCTGGGGCTGGAGATCAGCCCGCACACCGGCGAGCCGACCATGGCGCATCTGACCGATCCGCGCGGCGACACGGTGCATCTGGATGTGATCGACCGCTGGGGCAACGCGGTATCGGCCACACCGTCGGGCGGCTGGCTGCAATCCTCGCCGGTGGTGCCGGGGCTGGGTTTTGCGCTCAACTCCCGCGCGCAGATGTTCTGGCTGTCCGCGGGGCTGCCCTCGTCGATCGCCCCCGGACGGCGACCGCGCACGACGCTGACGCCCACCCTCGCGCATCACGACGGCGGCGCGATCCTGTCGCTCGGCTCGCCCGGCGGCGATCAGCAGGACCAGTGGCAACTGATCTGGTTCCTGCGCTTCGTCCATCACGGGCTGGGCTTGCAGGAGGGGCTGGACGCACCGCTGTTCCATTCCGCCCATTTCCAGAGTTCGTTCCACCCGCGCGAGGCCCGCCCCGGCGAGATGCTGATCGAGGCAGATTTCGGCGCAGAGGTCGTCGCCGAGTTGCGCCGCCGCGGGCATCTTGTGACGGTTGCGCCGCCGCGCAGCCTCGGACGGCTGACGGCGGCCCTGCGTCAGCCGGACGGGGTGCTGCGCGCCGGCGCCACGCCGCGGCTGATGCAGGCCTATGCGGTGGGGCGTTGAGCCCGGCCGTCAGGAGGCCGCAGGCAGCGCGCCCACCCGGTCGAAGCCGGCGGTCCGGGCGTACCCGCCGACAAGCGCCGCGCGTTCGCCCACCGGCATCACCGCGTCGATGTCGTCGAATCCCGCCGGCGCGCGCTTCTCGACCTCGTCGATCACCCGCTCGGGGCCGCCCTTGCGGTTCAGCGCCACCACCTCGGCGGTCATCGGCAGCCGCTCCCGCTCATAGCGCCAGAGGCCGGCGCGGGGGTGTTCCGCGGCGGCAAGGCAGTCGGCAAGGCAGCGAGCATCGAGGATCGCCTGGCTGGCACCGTTGGAGCCGACCGGATACATCGGATGCGCCGCATCACCCAGCAGGGTGACATTGCCGAAGGTCCAGCGCGGCAGCGGGTCGCGGTCGGCCATCGGGTATTCGTAGATTGCCGGCGTCGCGCGCACCAGTCCGGCGACATCCACCCCCGGCACGCTGAAGCGCCGCGCATAGGGCAGCACCTGCGCCAGCGAGGCGACGCGCGACCAGCTGTCGGGCGGCGGTGGCGCCATGGCGGGGTCCTTGGTGCGGATGTTGACGACCCAGTTCATCAACTGCCGTTCGCCCTCTGCCGGGGCGATGGGGTAAAGCACCAGCTTGCCGGTCATGCCGCCGGCGATCGCCATGGTCCGCCCGTCCAGCCACACCGGCCAGGGCGCCGCACCCCGCCACATCACCACCCCGTTCCAGCTGGGCGCGCCCTCGTCGGGGTAGAAATGGCGCCGGCCGACCGAATGGATGCCGTCGGCGCAGACGAGGACCGATCCGCGCAGCGTCTCGGCCGCGCCGCCCTCGGCGCTGTCGGTGAATTGCACGGTCACGCCGGCCTCGTCCTGCACGAAGCCGGCCAGCCGCCGGCCGGTGCGCACCGCCTGCCCGCCGATCCGGTTCAGCACCGCCTGATAGAGCATGTTCTGCAGCCGGCCACGGTGGACCGAGAACTGCGGCACCTCATGCCCGGCGTCGAGCCCGCGCGGCTCGCGCCAGACCTCCTGACCGGCACGGGTGAGATAGCGCAGTTCGCGCGTGCGGATGGCGACGGAATCGAGCACGGGCAACAGGCCGAGCCCGTCCAGTTCGCGGATCGCGTGCGGCAGGACATTGATGCCGACGCCGACCTCGCGCACCTGCCGGGATGCCTCGATCACCTGCACGGGGATGCCGCGGGCATGCAGCATCAACGCCGTGGTCAGCCCGCCGATTCCGGCACCGGCGATCAGGACGGCCATGGCTCAGCCCTCTGCAGGCGGGGGCAGGAAATCGACCTCGTGCTGGGCCGAGACCGCGACGACATCGGCGGGGTTGGCATCGGGGCCGAGGTTGTGGATCGCCCAGAACAGATCGTAGAGCCGCCGCGCGGGCGAGACCCAGAACAGGCATTTGAGGGTCTGGTCGGTCTTGTTGAAGATGCCATGCGGGATCCCCATCGGCAGGCGCACCAGATCGCCCGGTGCGGCGCGCGCCTCCTGCCCGTCGAGCAGGAAATCGAACTCGCCCTCCAGAATGTACAGGAATTCGTCCTGCGTGGGGTGGATATGCGGCGGAACGAAGGTGCCCGGCGGAAAGGTGGCGTGCCAGGAAAAGGAATTGTCGGACTTCTGCTTCGGCACATAGGTCTGGCCGAGAATGTTCCAGACGATGTTGTCCATCCCCTGCCCCATGGGGGTGATGCCGGCGGTCATGGTCATGGCGCGGTCTCCCTGTTGTGCGCGGGTCCGAAATCAGACCTGCAGGTAGCGTTCCTTGATCTGGGGCGCGGCGCGCAGGTCGTCGTTGCTGCCCGACCAGACGATCTCGCCCTTCTCGATCACCACATGGCGGTCGGCAAGCCGCGCCAGCGCATCGACGTTCTTGTCGATGACGAGGATCGCGACGCCCTCGGCCTTCAGCCGCGCGAGGCAGGCCCAGATCTCCTCGCGGATCATCGGTGCGAGGCCCTCGGTCGCCTCGTCCAGCACGACGAGCCGCGGGTTGGTCATCAGCGCCCGGCCGATCGCCAGCATCTGCTGCTCGCCGCCCGAAAGCTGATTGCCCATGTTGCGCCGCCGCTCCTTCAGCCGCGGGAACAGCTCGTAGATGCGTGACAGCGACCAGGCGGCGCGGCCGCCCCCGCGGGCGGTGGCGATCAGGTTCTCTTCCGCCGTCAGGTTGGGAAAGATCTGCCGGCCCTCGGGCACGATGCCGAGGCCGGCCCGGGCGATGCGATGCGGTGGCGCGCCGGTCAGGTCGCGCCCGTTCACGACGATGCGCCCCCCCCTGGGCGGCAGCAGGCCGAAGATCGACTTGATCGTCGTGGTCTTGCCCATGCCGTTGCGACCCAGAAGCGTCACCGCCTCGCCCGCACCCACCTCGAAGGAGACGCCGAACAGGATGCGGCTCGCGCCATAGGCGTTGTCGAGTGCCTCGACCGTCAGCACGCCGCATCCTCCTCGCCCAGATAGGCGGCGCGCACCTCGGCGTTGGCGCGGATCTCGCCGGGCGTGCCGGTTGCGATGATCCGGCCATAGACGAGCACGGAAATCCGGTCGGCAAGCGCGAAGACGGCGTTCATGTCGTGTTCGACCAGGAGTGTCGTCTGCTTCCCCTTGATCTGCCGCATGAGGGCGAGGAGCTGCTCGGCCTCCTGCCGGCCGGTGCCGGCAAAGGGCTCGTCCAGCAGCAGCAGCCGCGGCGCGGTGGCCAGGGCGATGGCGAATTCCATCTGCCGGTGCTCGCCGTGCGAGAGGTTCCGCGCGACATCTCCGGCGCGCTCCGCCAGCCCGACCTGCCGCAGATACCCGATCGCCGCCGCGTTCAGCGCCGGCTCGGCATCGGCCCGGCCGAAGAAGCGAAAGCTCGACCCCTTGCGTGCCTGCACGGCGAGAGCGACGTTCTGCAGCACGGTGAAGCCGTGCAGGATGGTGGTGATCTGGAACGATCGCGCCATCCCCAGATGCACGCGGCCGGCCATGTCCATGTGGGTGATGTCCCGCCCGTCGTAGAGCACCTGCCCCGAGTCCGGCGCCAGCTGCCCCGAGAGCTGGGCAACCAGCGTGGTCTTGCCCGCACCGTTCGGCCCGATGATCGCGTGCAGCTCGCCCGGAGCGATATCGAGGCTGATGCCGTCGGTCACCGCAAGGGCACCGAACCGCTTGTGCAGACTGCGGATTTCCAGCCGCGCGGTCATTTTCCCCGCCCCAGCAGACGCTCGAACAGCCCGGCGATGCCCTTGGGGGAAAACAGAACGACGAGGATCAGCACCAGACCGAGGCCCATGCGCCAATGCGTGGTGAAGACCGACAGCCACTCCTCCAGCAGCAGCACCACCACGGCCCCCACGACTCCGCCCAGCAAAGTGCCGATGCCCCCGAGGATCACCATCACGATCAGTTCGCCCGACCGGTGCCAGGACATGTAGGCAGGGGATACGAACTCGGCCTGGTTTGCCAGCAGCACGCCGGAGATCGAGGCCATGGCACCGGCGATCACGAAGGCCGCAAGCTGATAGCGGAATGGCCGGAAGCCGATCGCCTGCATCCTGAGCGCATCCTCTCGGGTGCCCGCCAGCACCCGGCCGAAGCGCGAGTTCACCACCGCCGCAGCGAGCAGGTAGAGCCCCACCAGCGCGCCGAGCGTGACGTAGAACAGCACCGAGTTGTGGGCCAGCAGGTCGGTGCCCAGCACGGTGGACCGGCCACGCAGCGAGATCCCGTCATCGCCGCCATAGGCCGAAAGCGAGGTGAAGAAGAAATAGGCCATCTGGCCGAAGGCCAGCGTGATCATGATGAAATAGACGCCCCGGGTGCGCAGCGCGATGGCCCCGGTCAGCACCGCGAAGATCACCGCGACACCGATCCCGGCGGCCAGATGGACGAAGATGTCGGTGATGCCGTGCCGCGAAAGGATCGCCACCGCATAGGCGCCAAATCCCACATAGGCGGCATGCCCGAAGGAGACGAGCGCGCCGTAGCCGAGGATCAGGTCGAGCGACAGCGCGGCGATGGCGAAGACGAGGATGCGGGTGAAGGCCACGGTCAGGAACGGATCGTCGGAAAGATGCGCCACCAGCGGCACCAGCGCCATCAGCCCGAAGATGGCCAGCGCCGCGGCCCCGCGCGAGAACAGCCGCGGGCGGCGCAGTGGCGCCGCGGGGGATGCCGGCGGGGCCGTCGTCGGGGCGGGGCTGTCGCTCATGCCGCGCGCCTGCCGAAGAGGCCGCTGGGACGTATCGCAAGGACCAGCGCCATCAGGATGTAGATCAGCATCGGGGCCAGCGTCCGCCCGGTCTGCGAGGCGGCAGAAGGGTCCATCGCCATCTGCAGCAGGATCGGCCCGAAGGTCCGCCCCAGCGTATCCACGACGCCGACCAGAAGCGCGGCCACGAAGGCGCCCTTGACCGAGCCGATGCCGCCGATCACCACCACGACGAAGGCGAGGATCAGGACGCTGCCGCCCATGCCCGGATCGACCGAAAGCACCGGCGCCACCAGCGCCCCGGCAAACCCCGCGAGCATCGCACCGAAGGCGAAGACGAAGGCGAAGAGCCAGGTGATGTTCACCCCCAGCGCCGACACCACCGGCCGGTTCGAGGCGCCTGCCCGCAGCAGCATCCCGATCCGGCTGTGGTTGATCATGACATACAGCCCCACCGCGACGGCGAGCCCGGCGGCGATGATCGCAAGGCGATAGACCGGGTAGTTGATGATGCCCAGCAGGCGGATCGACCCCGACAGAAGCTCGGGCACCGGCACGAAGATCGGCGAGGAGCCCCAGATCATCCGCACCCCTTCGGTGACGATCAGCATCAGCCCGAAGGTGGCCAGCACCTGATCGAGATGCGAGCGGTCGTAGAGCCTTCGGAACAGGAAGACCTCAAGTGCCAGCCCGAACACCACCACGGCCGGCATGGCAACGAGCAGTCCCAGCCAGAAATTGCCGGTGGCGGCGGCGAAGGTCGCCATCAGATAGGCGCCCACCATGTAGAGCACGCCATGGGCGATGTTGATGAAGTCCATGATGCCGAAGATCAGCGTCAGCCCTGCCGCCACGAGGAACAGCAGTATGCCAAGCTGCACCCCGTTGAGGAGTTGCAGCAGGAAGAGGTTGAACATGCGGCGTCCTCCGCAGGGCGGTCATGCGGCGCGGCCGGGGCCGCGCCGCGCGCTCAAGGGGTCCGCCTCACCATTCCATCGGGCAGGCATCGGCGTAGAAGTCGCCGTAGTCCTCGAATATCCGCTCGAGGATCGAGGTGTGAAACTTGCCGTCCTCGCGCTGCACCACGCCGGTCAGGTAGAAGTCCTGGATCGGATAGTGGTTGCTGTTGAAGCGGAAATTGCCGCGCAGGCTGTCGAAATCGGCGGCGCGCATGGCGGTGCGCAGCGCGTCGATGTCAGACAGGTCGCCGCCCACGGCGCGAATCGCCGAATCGATCAGCATCGCCGCGTCATAGGCCTGCATCGCATAGGTGCCCGGGATCGCGCCGAAGCGCTCCTCATAGGCGGCGACGAAGGCGCGCGAGTGGTCGAGATCGAAATCGGGCGCCCAGTTGGCGCCGGCGAGCATTCCCAGCGCCGCGTCCTGCTGCCCGGGCAGGGTGCTCTCGTCCACGGTGAAGGCCGACAGGAAGGGCGTGTCACCAAGGCCCGCCTGGGTCCACTGCCGCACCAGGTTCACCCCCATGCCGCCGGGCATGAAAGCGAAGACCGCATCCGGCTGCATTGCCGCGATCTGCGCCAGCTCGCCCGAGAAATCGAGCTGTCCCAGCGGGGTGTAGGTCTCGCTGACGACGGTGCCGGAAAACTGCCGCTTGACGCCGGCAAGCGAATCCCGCCCGGCCTGATAGTTGGGCGCGAGCAGGAAGATCGAGCCGAAGCCCTCACGCTCGGCATAGGCGCCCATCACCTCGTGCGACTGGTCGTTCTGGTAGGAGGTGACGAAGAAGTTCTCATGGCATTCGGCGCCGGCATAGTTCGAGGTGCCGGCGTTCGGGCTGACCAGCACCGCGCCCCCCTCGATCACCGGGCGGAAGATCGCCTGCAGGATGTTCGAGAAGATCGGCCCGACGACGAACTGCGCGCCTTCGCGCTCGACCAGTTCGCGGGCGCGGCCGGCGGCGACGTCGGGCTGCTGCTCGTCGTCGATCACGCTGACGTCCGCCTCGAGCCCGCCGAGCCCGCCAAGCTGTTCCACCGCCAGAAGAAAGCCGTTGCGCCCCTGTTCACCCAGCGCGGCGGCCGGGCCGGACAGGGTGAAGACCAGCCCCACCTTCACCTCGTCGGCCAGCGCCGGTGACGCCGCCAGAATCGTTGTCGCGGCCAGCGCCGCGATGCCTTGCCGTGCCTTGCGCATCTTCCTCTCCCCGTGATGGCGGCGCCGGTGACGCCGCGGCCCATCTGCCCGTCGTGCCCCGCAGGGCGGCAACCGGAATTGTTTCAGGCTTCAAACATACACGGGCAGGAGGACGGTTCTGTCAATGATTTTCCTGTGCCGGCCGCAAGGTCGCCCGGCAGCGCGCGAACGATTGACGTGGCGCGGCAGCCCCGTATCGTCGGGCAATGTGATCGCGAGAGGCACCAATGCCCAACCCCTCGCCCCGTTTCGGCGCCGACGAATACGCCCACCGGCTGACCCGGACCCGCGGCGCGATGGCAGATCGGGGCATCGACACGCTGATCGTCACCGACCCGTCGAACATGCATTGGCTGAGCGGGTATGACGGCTGGTCGTTCTATGTTCATCAGGCCGTGGTGATCGGCCCGGAGGGCGATCCGCTGTGGTTCGGCCGGATGCAGGATGCGAACGGGGCGGTACGCACCTGCTGGATGCCCGACGACAGGGTGATCGGCTATCCCGACCAGTATGTGCAATCGACCGAGCGGCACCCGATGGACTATCTCGCGGCGCGGCTGCGCGACATGGGCTGGCACCGCGGCTGCATCGGGGTGGAACTGGACAATTACTGGTTCACCGCGGCCGCGCACCGGTCGCTGGCAACCCATCTTTCGACCGAGCCGGTGGATGCGACGGCGCTGGTGAACTGGCAACGGCTGGTGAAGTCGCCGGCCGAACTCGAGTGCATGCGCAAGGCCGCGCGGATCGTCGAGAAGATCCACGCGCGGATCTTCGAGAAGATCGAGCCCGGCATGCGCAAATGCGATCTGGTGGCGGAGATCTGGGACGCCGGGCTGCGTTTCGACCCGACGCTGGGCTATGGCGGCGACTATCCGGCCATCGTGCCGCTGCTGCCCTCGGGCGCGGATGCTGCGGCGCCGCATCTGACCTGGGACGATCACGAGATGCGCGCCGGCGAGGCCACCTTTTTCGAGGTGGCGGGGGTTTTCCGGCGCTATCACTGCCCGCTGTCGCGCACGATCTTTCTCGGCCGGCCGACGCAGACCTTCCTCGATGCCGAGAAAGCGGTGCTTGACGGGATCGAGGCCGGCTTGGCCGTGGCCCGGCCGGGAGCACGCTGCGAGGAGGTGGCGGCGGCCTTCTTCTCGGTGCTGGCGCGGCACGGCATCGTCAAGGACAACCGCACCGGCTATCCGATCGGGCTGAGCTATCCGCCCGACTGGGGTGAACGGACATGCTCGCTGCGGCCGGGCGACCGGACGGAACTGCAGCCCGGCATGTGCTTTCACTTCATGACCGGACTCTGGATGGAGGACTGGGGGCTGGAGATCACCGAGAGCTTCGTCGTCACCGAGGGCGCGCCGGAATGCCTGGCGACGGTGCCGCGCCAGCTGCTGGTCAAGGACTGAAGGCGGGCGCGCCCCGATCCCTTGCGCATCCCCCGGAGGCCGACG
>SLBI01000392.1 GCA_007126375.1 Paracoccaceae bacterium | reverse complement strand
GGCCGCGGCGGCCGCACCCACCTGATGAGCCCCGCCATGGCCGCCGCCGCCGCCGTCACCGGCCGGCTGACCGACGTGCGCGAACTGATCTGAGGATCCGGAACATGGACAAGTTCACCACCCTGACAGGCGTCGCGGCACCGCTGCCGATGGTCAACATCGACACCGACATGATCATCCCCAAGCAGTATCTCAAGACGATCCAGCGCACCGGGCTGGGCAAGGGGCTGTTCGACGAGATGCGCTACGATCAGGACGGCAGCGAAAAACCCGATTTCGTGCTGAACCAACCCGCATACCGCAACGCCGAGATCCTCGTCGCCGGCGACAATTTCGGCTGCGGCTCCTCGCGCGAGCATGCGCCGTGGGCGCTCCTGGACTTCGGGATCCGCTGCGTCATCGCCCCCAGCTTCGCCGACATCTTCTTCAACAACTGCTTCAAGAACGGCATCCTGCCCATCGTGCTGCCGCAGGAACAGGTGGACATGCTGATGGAGGATGCCCGCAAGGGCGCCAACGCCCGGATGACGGTCGACCTCGAGGCGCAGACCATCACCACATCGGACGGGCAGGTGATCGGCTTCGAAGTGGAGCCGTTCCGCAAGCATTGCCTGCTGAACGGGCTCGACGACATCGGCCTGACGCTGGAGAAGGCCGCGGCGATCGACCGCTTCGAGGCCGCGGCGCAGACAAGCCGCCCCTGGGTCTGATCCCCTCGGGCCGGACGGCGCGGCCCGACGGCGGGCCACGCCGTGCCCGATGCATGGCTATTGATGCAATTGAGCGACAGTTGTCCGGCCAATTGGCCTGTCGCGATTCGCAATCCGCACCAGCATGTTGCGAGACGAAGCGAAACCCGGCACGGTGACACGGCGTCAGGCGCGCCGACCGGATACCAGCGTGCGACGAGACGGCAGGGCAGAGGGCAGGACAGGTGTTCGAGCGGATCGTCGGCGCGCTGGTACGGGCGCTCCTGGTCGGGCTGATGGTGACGCTTCCGGCGTCGCTGCTGCCCGAGTTGCGCCCCGACACCGCGCAGATCGTCGTGCTGTTCGCGATCTTCGGCGGCTTGCTCACGCTGATCGAATATTCGGCGCGCTATCCCGGGCTGGTCGAGTTCCGCTATGCGCCCCCCTACAACCGCATCCGGGTTCTCTCGCTCGCGGCGACGGTGCTGCTGCTCGGCCTGCTGATGCGGGGACAGTGGGCACCAACGCCGCTGACCGAATTCGTCGAGGCGCTGGGCGGCATGATCGGCCGCTGGCTCGACTTTCCCTTCAGCCCCCTGCGCCTGCTGCTGCTGACGCTTCCGGCAAGCGCGACGCTGGGCGAGGTGGCGATCATGCGCGCCGCGGCCGGTCTCGCGGCGCTGGTGGCGTTGCTGACGCTCGGACTCTTCGCGGCATCGATGTGGCGCACCGGCTGGCCGGCGCAGCATGCCGCCTTCAACGTGTGGATCAACCTTCCCACCTTCGACCCCACCGCCGGTGGCGATGTCGTGGCCCGGCTGGAACGCGACGGGCGCACCAATATCGTGCTCGGGGTGCTGCTTCCCTTCGTGACCCCGGCGCTGGTGCTGGCAGCCGGATCCGTGCTGACGCCGCTGTCGCAGGCCGGTGCGCAGACGCAGATATGGGTGATCGCCGCCTGGGCCTTCCTGCCGGCCTGTCTGCTGATGCGGGGCATGGCCCTCAGCCGCATCGCCCGCATGATCCGCGAGCGACGCGAAGGCGCGGCCGCGGAGGCGCCGCTGCAGCCGGTGTGATCGGCCGAGCGGCAGCGGGGCTGATCGCGGCCGCGCTGCTGGGCCAGCCGGCTGCCGCATCCGGCGCCGTTCCCCCGGCCAAAGACAGCCTGCGTCTTGCCACCTGGAACGCCGCCCTGACGCGGCGCGGGCCGGGCCTGCTGCTGCGCGACATCCTCGACGGCGACGATCCGCAGATCGCCGCGGCGGTGGAGGTGATCGCCGCCGCCCGGGCAGATGTGCTGTTGCTGACCGGTATGGACTGGGACCACGGGCTGGTCGCGCTCGACGCCTTGGCCGCGGCTCTCGCGGCGGCGGGTGCGCCCTATCCGCATCGCTTCGCCCTTCGCCCCAACCGCGGGATGCAGACCGGTCTCGACCTCGACGGCGACGGCCGGCTTGGCACCCCCGACGATGCCCAGGGCTGGGGCGCCTTTGCCGGCGCCGGCGGCATGGCGCTGCTGTCCCGGCTGCCGGTCGCGGCGGAGGCGGCGCGCGATTTCTCGGGTTTCCTGTGGCGCGACCTGCCCGGGGCGCTGTTGCCCGAGGTCGATGGCAGGCCCTTCCCTTCCGAGGCGATCTTCGCGGTGCAGCGGCTGTCCACCACGGGCCACTGGGACGTGCCGCTGGATCTGCCGGGCGGGGGGCGGCTGCATGTTCTGGCCTGGCACGCCTCGCCGCCGGTCTTCGGCGGTCCGCATGACCGCAACCTTCGCCGAAACCACGACGAGACGCGCTTCTGGACCCTGTTCCTGAACGGCGCCCTGCCCTTCCCGCCGCCCGAGGCACCCTTCGTGCTGCTGGGCGACGCCAATCTCGACCCGCTGGATGGCGACGGCATCCATGCGGCGATACAGCAGCTCCTTGCCCATCCTGCGCTGCAGGATGCCGCCCCCCGCAGCGCCGGCGCGATCGCCGCGCAGGGCCCGAACGACGCCGGCCACCGCGGCGACCCGGCGCTGGACACCGTGCAGTGGGACGGCCCCCGCCAGCCCGGCAACCTGCGGGTGGATTACGTCCTGCCCTCGGCCGGGCTGGAGGTAACCGGCGCTGGCGTTCTCTGGCCCGAGCCCGCCGCGCCGCTGGCCGAGGCCGTCGCCGCGGCATCGCGCCACCGGTTGGTCTGGGTGGACGTCAGACTGCCGGCCGACTGAGCCAGCGCGGCCACCAGCGGGGTATCGGCGTGATCGGGCAGAAGCCGTCGCAGCTTCGCTCCGTCCAGCCGGTGCGGCTTGCCCCAGAGATAGCGCATCTCCAGCAGCCCCCGCCCCATCGGCCAGACCGGCGCGGCAAGGCGGAGCGGCCACCACGCCATCCGCCGCGCCGCGACCGGCCGGCCCAGCGCGGCCGCAAGGCCGGCCGCCAGTTCCGCTCCGGTCAGCGTGTAGCCCGGAAACGGAACATCCTCGAACCGGGCGAGTTGTGCGCGCCGTTCGGCGAGGGCGGCGGCGGCGCGCGCCAGATCGGGCAGGAAGGCCCAGGCATGCGGCACGTCCAGCGGCCCGGGATAGGCGATCCGTCCGCGGCCAACACGCCGGGCGATCATCGCGTCGAACCAGTTGCCCGAGGCTTCGGTGTCAAGGAAATCGCCCGCCCGCAGCAGGATCACCGGAATACCCGCATCGCGCAACCGCGCTTCCATCTCCACCCGCAGCCGCCCCAGGGGGTTCTTTGCCCGGTGCGGTGTGTCCTCGGCAAGACGATCGGGAGCATCGGCGCCGAAGACATAGACATTGCCGGGCTGCAGCACTGTCGCGCCGCTGGCCCGCGCCGCGGCGATGACCTGCGCCGTCAGGCCGGGCAGTTCGGCCGCCCAGCGCGGATAGGGCGGGTTCCAGCCGTTGACGATCAGATCGACGCCTCGCGCCGCCTCGGGCAGCCGGTCGCGACGCCGGTCGAACCGGCGCAACTGCCAGCCATCCGCGGCAAGCGCGCCGGCGACATGGCGGGCAAAACGTCCGGAGGGGCCGAGGATGAGGGCGGTGCCGGGCATGATCGATCTCCATCTTTGCAGGTTCCGCAGAGAGTGGTGCCGACGCCGGCGAATGGGAATTGCCGGAGTTTTCCGATGTGGTATTCGTTTCTGAATGGAGAGGTCGGCGGAGATCCTAGACTGGGCGCTGCTGCAGGCCTTTCTCGCGGTGGCCGAGGCGGGCTCGCTCTCGGCCGCGGCCCGGCGGCTGGGCGTCAGTCAGCCGACGCTGGGCCGGCGGGTGCAGGCGGCCGAACGGGCGCTGGGCGTCACCCTGTTCCGCCGGGTGCCCCGCGGGCTGGAACCGACAGAGGCCGGCGCGGCCCTGATCCCCGCAGCCCGCACCATGGCCGAGGCGGCGCAGGCGTTGCGCCTCTCCGCGGCCGGGCGCGAGGCGGGCCTTGCGGGGCCGGTGCGGATCACGGCCTCGGTGATGGTGGCGCAGCACCTGCTGCCGCCGATCCTGGCGCGCTTGCGGTCCGAACTGCCGGAAATCTCGGTCGAACTGGTCCCTTCGGACCGCACCGAGAACCTGCTCTTCCGCGAGGCCGACATCGCGGTGCGGATGGTCCGGCCCGAGCAGCTCGACCTCGTGGCGCGGCATCTCGGTGACATGCCGCTGGGGATCTTCGCCGCGCGCAGCTATCTCGCCCGCCGCGGCCGGCCCGGGACGGCCGAGGAGTTCTTTACCCATGACCTGGTCGGCGAGGATCGCGAGGACCGGATCCTGCGGGGGATGCGCGCCCTCGGCTGGCCGGCCACGCGCGAGGGCTTCGCCACCCGCTGCGACGACACCGCCACCGCCTGGACGCTGATCCGCGCCGGCTGCGGCCTGGGCATCGGCCCGCGGGCGGTGGGCGGCGCCGATCCGGACCTCGAGGAGATCGCCCTGCCCGGCGTCGCCTTGCCGTCCCTCCCCGTCTGGCTGGCCGCGCCCGAGCGCACCCGTCGCACGCCGCGCCTCGCACGGGTCTGGACGGCGCTGGCCGCGGGGCTGCAGCCGCACCTGGCACGGCCCGGCAGCCCGGCTTGACCCCCCCCGCCGCAGCGGCTAGGCGAGCGCCACATCCGGCCAGCGCGAGGACGCCATGAGCACCCCTTCCCTTCTGATCCTTCCCGGCGACGGCATCGGTCCCGAGGTGATGACCGAAGTGCGCCGGATCATCGACTGGTTCGGGAAAAGACGCGCTATCGCCTTCGACGTCAGCGAGGACCTTGTCGGTGGCGCAGCCTGGGACGCGCACGGCACGCCGCTGTCGGATGCCACCATGGCGAGGGCACAGGCGGCCGATGCGGTGCTGCTGGGCGCCGTGGGCGGCCCGAAATACGACGATCTCGACTTCTCGGTGAAACCCGAGCGCGGCCTTCTGCGCCTGCGCAAGGAGATGGACCTCTACGCCAACCTCCGCCCCGCCGTCTGCTTCGATGCGCTGGCCGATTTCTCGTCGCTCAAGGCCGAGGTGGTTTCCGGGCTCGACATCATGATCGTCCGCGAACTGACTTCGGGCGTCTACTTCGGCGAACCGCGCGGGATCTTCACGGAAAACAACGAGCGTGTCGGCCTCAACACCCAGCGCTACAGCGAAAGCGAGATCGCCCGTGTCGCCCGGTCGGCCTTCGAACTGGCGCTGCGCCGGTCGAACAAGGTCTGCTCGATGGAAAAGGCCAATGTGATGGAATCGGGCGTGCTCTGGCGGCAGGTAGTGCAGGAGGTGCATGATGCCGAATACCCGGACGTGGAACTCAGCCACATGTATGCCGATGCCGGCGCCATGCAGCTGACCCGCTGGCCGCGGCAGTTCGACGTGATCGTGACCGACAACCTGTTCGGCGACCTGCTGTCGGACCTCGCCGCGATGCTCACCGGCTCGCTGGGCATGCTGCCCTCGGCCAGCCTGGGCGCGCCGATGGCGAACGGTCGGCCGAAGGCGCTCTACGAACCCGTGCACGGCTCGGCCCCCGACATCGCCGGTCAGGGCAAGGCCAATCCGATCGCCTGCATCCTCAGCTTCGCGATGGCGCTGCGCTACTCCTTCGATCTCGGCGCCGAGGCCGACCGGCTGGAAGCGGCGGTTCAGCAAGTGCTGGCGGACGGGTTGCGCACCGCCGATCTTCTGGGGCCGGCCGGCGGCACCCCGGTCAGCACACGCGGCATGGGCGACGCCGTCATCGCCGCGCTCGACGCCGGTCTCTGACGCTCAGCCCGCCGGAGGCGCCGGCGCGGGCGCGGAGGTCGCCGGCTCGGCGGGTCTGTAATGCGCCGGGTCCGGCGGCCGCCAGGCCAGCCCCTGATAATGCAGGATGCGGGCCACATGGTGGCTGGTGCGGCGCAGCCAGCGGATCGCGTCGGACAGATACATCACCTCGGCCACGGTCATGCCCAGCACATGCGGCGGCCGGCGCAGCACCGCATGGCGCACCCGTGCCTCGATCCGGCGCAGCCGCGCCTCCAGCCGCTCCAGCCGCCGGTCGAGCCCCGGCGGCGGCTCGGTCTCGGCAAGATGGCGCACCAGCACGGCCCGCAACACCGTGGCCGCCCGGCCCAGCCGTTCCTCTCGCACCGCACCGCGCAGCCGCGCCGCCTGACTGCAGCGGAACTGCAACCGCCGCAGATGGTCCAGTTCCTGCAACTGGGCATTGAGCCTTTCGAGGTCTCCGGCGCGGTCCTCCGCCACCTGGATGCGGGCGAGGAAATCCCCCAGAGCCTCGAAATCCGCGGCGGCACGCGCACAGGCCGCGGCCAGCGGCTCGGGTGGCGCATCGGGCCGCAGCGCATCGGCCAGCGCCGCCAGCAGCAGGTCGGCCTCCTCGCGCAACACGCGACCCGCGGTATCCAGTGCCGCGCCGGTATCGGACAGAAGCCGCCGGTCCAGCCGCGCCACCGGCGTCGCCTCCAGCCGCTCCGGCAGCAGCCGCTGGATCAGCGCGGCAAAGGCCGGCGTCAGTGGCAGCATCAACGCCACTCCCACAAGATTGAAGCCGGTGTGAAACAGCACCAGCGCAATTTTCGGATCGCCTCCGGTCAACCCGGCTCGCGCCAGCGCAGCGAAGACATCGATCAGCGGCAGCGCGATAAGCCCCCCGGCGACGTGATAGATCACGTTCGCCACTGCAGTCTGCGTCACCGCCCTTGTGCCACCGATCGCGGCCAGAAAGGCGGTGAAGGTGGTGCCGACATGCATGCCGATCACAAGCGCCGCCGCCTGCTCGAAATCGATCGCCGCGCCGCCCAGCAGCACCAGCGCCGCCGCCACCCCGGCGCTTGAGCTCTGCGTGAGCATGGTCACGACCACGCCGATGCCGATCATCAGGAACCGGCCGGCCAGATCCGGGGCGGGAAAGCTCTCGGGCGTCAACTGCCCTTGGTAGCCGGCCATGGCCGCCTGCATCATGTCGAGACCGATGAAGATCAGCGCGAAACCTGCAAGCCCCCGCGCCGCCCGCGCCGTCTGACCGTGCCCCAGCAGCGCCAGCAGGCTGGCCGCGAAGAGCAGCGGCAGCGCGATGCTGCCCAGCTTCAGCTTGAAGCCGAGGATCAGCACGATCCAGCCGGTGGCAGTGGTGCCGATGCTGGCGCCGTAGAGGATCCCCAGCGCCTGCGGAAAGGCCAGCAGTCCGGCACCGACGAACCCCACCGTCATCACCATGGTGGCGCTGGAAGACTGGATCGCCGCGGTGGTCGCCGCCCCAGTAAGGGCACCAGATAGCGGTGTGCGGGTGAACCCCGCCAACAGCGCCCGCATCCGGTCGCTCGCCAGTTCGCGCAGCGCCGCGGTCATGGTCTGCATGCCGAAGAGAAAAAGGCCGACGCCGCCGAGCAGGGCCAGCAGGCTCGCCGTCACCGCCGTCCCCGCCCGCCCGGCGTCGTCGCCCGCCGACACCGCCGTTCCGTTCGCGGGCCTGCAATCGCCGCATCCCGCGGTTCCGGCCAGCCTGCCCGGGCCTGGATCATCGTCGCCGCCGCCGTCAGAGCCACCTCCCTCGCCATCCGCCCCGGGGCCGCCTGCCCGCGCCGGGCCATGCTGCGATCTTGCGATCACCGGAGCAACCGCTTTCATGCCCCCAGCCCCACACCGGACGCCACGATCCTCGCTTGCAAAGCCGGCGCCGACCGGCTAATCCCGCGCAACGGACGGAGTGTAGCTCAGCCTGGTAGAGCACTGTCTTCGGGAGGCAGGGGCCGGAGGTTCGAATCCTCTCACTCCGACCAATAAATCCAAAGGGTTAGCAGACTGAAGCCACCCCTCGCCGGGGGCGCGATGGCCGCCGGGGGAACGAAATCGCGGGGCAACGGGCCGGGGGAACGCGGGCTGAGTCGGGCGGCCCTCTGCGACCTCCGATCCCTTGGTCACGATCCTATCTTCGTGTCCACGAAACCGGCAGCAGGCCACTTGAGCTGGTCGTTGGACGGATACGAGACGTTGTCCGCCCCGACCAGCGGATCAAGGATGACCTCGCTCATGGCCGGGTTGCGGCCTTGCGTGGTGGCGATGGAGGCCTGTGGAACCGCGCCCTATTGGGGCCGGCAGTTGGCCGGGCACGGCCATGATGTCCGGCTCATCCCGCCAGTCTATGTGAAGCCCTTTGTGAAGCGGCAGAGTTAGGCGGAAAAGAAGACGATCCAGTGAATCGTTTTCCCGCCGAACGACGCTGCTGATGCCGAGGCCGTGGCCGAGGCGGCGCAACGCCCCACCATGCGGACCGTCGCCGTGAAGACCGCCGAACAGCAGGCGCAGGCCATGCTGTTCCGCACCCGCTCCCTG
>SLBI01000116.1 GCA_007126375.1 Paracoccaceae bacterium | reverse complement strand
CCGCCCCAGGCGGCCACCAGGCGGCGGCGCAGCCAGCCTGGCAGCCGCTGCGGCGGCCGTGCCGCCCAGTCCGCCGCAGGTGTTGCCAGCGCCCGGCGCAGAACGGCATTGGCAAGGCCGGCCAGATGTGCCGTCTTCGGCCCGGTGCGCACCAGCGCCACCGCATCGTTGACCGCCGCATGCGCGGGGGTGCCGGCGACGAAATGCTCGGTCACCGCCAGCCGCAGCAGCAGGTGCACGCGGGGTGGCGGGGCATGCGACAGGAAGGGGGCGAGCGCCGCATCTGCGGCGTCGAGGTGGCGCAGCGATTCCGCCGCCAGCCGTTGCGCCTGTGCTCTTGCCGCGGGTGGCAGCTGCGCAAGGGGGCCCTCCGCCACGGTCAGTTCGGAGAGCGGCCGACCATGCCGCAAGACGCCGTCCAGCAGCGACGCCGCTGCGCGCCGTGCCGCCAGCCCGCCGCTCTCGACCGTCCGCTGCTGCCTGCGCGCCATCTCGCTCCGCATCCCGCCGCGCTTGATCGCGTCCGGCGAGGCGGTATATCCACGGCGGAGGCCGCGCGCCAGAGGCAGTTCCGGAGGATGATCGATGACTGGAACCGACACCGCCACCCCCCGACGGCTATCCCCCGCCGCGCAACGTGCGCTGGCCGAGGCCGAGGAACGGCGGCGGCATGCCTGTGCCGAGCCGCTGCCACCCGAGCAAGGGGGACGGAACGGGCCGGAGCCCGTCCGCTATGGCGACTGGGAACGCAAGGGGATCGCGGTCGATTTCTGATCCGGCGAAGGCGTGGCGTCAGCGCAGCCGGAAATCGGCGTGATCGCCCTGTCCCTGATCGGCGACGAACCGCACCGTGTCGCCGCGCACCGCCACCACCTGGCAGTTGTGACCGAGCGCGGTGTTGCCATAGCCCAGATCGCGGCAGAAGAACTGTCCGTTCCACTCCCAGGCGCCCCAGACGTCAAATCCGAAGCCGCGCCCGCCGATCTCGCCGTGCGGATCGACCTGCAGACGGATGCCGAAGCGCGTCAGTTCGCGCCCGTCGATCAGTTGCACGAATTCGCTGCGGTCGGTGACGACACGAAACTCGGACGCTGCGACCGGAACGGACCAAAGGGTCAGGGCCGCGGCCAGCGCGGCGGGGAAGGCGATGTTGCGCATGGACGATCTCCGAATGCTGCCGAAAGGCGTGCCATGCCGCATTCCGCGGCGGTGATCCCGGTCAAGATCGGTCAGAGTCCCAGAACGTCAAGCATCGAATACTGCCCGGGCGGCTGCGACAGCCCCCACTCGGCGGCTTTCAGCGCACCGCGGGCGTAGATGGTACGGTCGGTGGCGACATGGCGCAGGATCAGCCGCTCGCCGGGGCCGGCGAACCAGACGTCATGCTCGCCCACCACATCGCCGCCGCGCAGGCTGGAAAAGCCGATCGCGCCGCGCGGCCGCACGCCATGATGCCCGTCGCGTCCGCGCAGCGCGACCTGCGACAGCCGTACACCGCGACCCGCCGCGGCAGCTTCGCCCAGCATCATCGCGGTGCCCGAGGGCGCGTCGATCTTGTTGCGGTGATGGATCTCGCCGATCTCGATGTCGAAATCGGCATCGAGCGCGGCGGCGACCTGTTGCGCAAGCACTGCAAGCAGGTTGACGCCGAGGCTCATGTTGCCCGACCGGATGGTGACCGCGCCCCGGCCGGCCTGCTCCAGCCGGGCGATGTCGGCCTCGGCAAATCCCGAGGTGCCCAGCACATGCACGGCGCCGGCGGCGGAGGCGGCGGTGGCGATCGGCGCGGCGGCTTGGGGCAGGGTGAAGTCGATGACCGCTCGGGTCGCCTGCAGCGCCGCGGCGGCATCGGCAGTGATCAACGCGCCGTCGAGATCGGCAGGCGGTGCGCTCAACCAGGGATGGCCCGGCCGCATCAGGCAGGCGCCGAGGCAAAGCCGCGGGTGGTCGGACAGCAGCCCGGTGAGCGCGCGGCCCATGCGCCCGGCGGCACCGGCGATGGTGACGGGAATGCGGGGGTCGGGCATCGCGCGGTCTCCTGTGCTGCTCGCGCCGTCTGTGCAACGGTCCGCCCAGCCGATGCAAGCGCGCGGCGGTTGCGGTGCTGCCCCTGCTGCCTTATCTGGCGAAACATGGCCGATCATCATATCTCCCGGGGGCGGGGCCCTTCGCAGCGTCAGCTTCGCGTCGGCGAACTGATCCGGCGCCGGCTGTCCGAACTGCTGGCGCGGGACGAACTGCACGACCCGGATCTCGGCCGGCTGTCGATCACCGTCGGCGAGGTGGCACTTTCGCCCGATCTGCGGCATGCGACGGTGCATGTGATGCCTCTGGGCGGCGCCGAGCTGCCGGTGGCGCTGGCGGCGCTGGAACGCAACCGGAGCACGCTGCGCCGGCTGCTCGGCCGGACGCTGGCGCTGAAGTCCACGCCGGATCTGCGCTTCCGCGCCGACGAGACCTTCGACCGGATGGATGCCACGCGGCGGCTTCTTGCCGACGAGAAGGTCCGGCGCGATGTTTCCGCGGGCGACCGGCAGGACGATTGAGCGGGCACGCGCCGCGGCTGCGGCCGTGGCGGTGTCGCTCGCGCCTGTTTCGGCCGTTGCCGATGCCTGCGCCCCGGTGACACACGAGGGGCGCGGCCATGTCGTCTGCACGGTAGGCGCAGATGCGGACCTGCGGCTGTGGTTGCGCGATCCCGAGGGCCGCGTGTGGGGCGGATTCGGCCGGCTGGCGACGGCACTTGCCGCACAGGGCGAAGGGCTGGTGTTTGCGATGAACGCCGGCATGTATCACGCTGATCGCACGCCGGTCGGGCTGTTTCTGGGCGCCGACGGCGAGGTCGAGGGGCGCCTCGTCACGGCCGCCGGGCCCGGCAACTTCGGCATGCTGCCCAACGGCGTGTTCTGCGTTCTGGACCAGGGGTTCGCGGTGGTCGAAAGCCGTGCCTTCGCGGCCGATCCGCCGGCCTGCCGGCAGGCGAGCCAGTCGGGGCCGATGCTGGTGATCGAGGGGGCGCTGCACCCGCGGTTTCTCGAGCAGTCCAGCTCGCGCTTCGTGCGAAACGGGGTGGGCGTCAGCGCCGACGGAGGCACCGCCCATTTCGTGATCTCCGACACGCCGGTGACCTTCCACGAATTCGCCCGGCTGTTCCGTGACGTGCTGGGCGTGCCGCAGGCGCTCTATTTCGACGGCAATGTCTCCCGCCTGCATGCGCCGGGTCTGACCCGGTCGGATCGGGGGCGAATGCTGGGTCCGATCATCGGGCTGGTTGTGCCGGAGGAGTGATCCCGACGCGAGACGGTGGCAGGCGGGCGACCGCGCCCCGACATGCGCCGACCATTCGGGCGGTGACCGTGCCGCTGCGCGGCACGTCGCGCGGACATCCAGCGACGCCCGCCATGCTGCGCGTGGGGAGCCGAGGCTTCGATGGTGCCATGGCAGCCTGTGGCCCGCCGTCCTGCCGAGGCGGGGCGCCGTCAGCTGTGGATGTCCCAGAAGGCGAGGATGCGCAGGTCTCCCTCGCTCACGGCGGGGGCGCCGGCCAGATGTGCGGCGGGCACGCCGTCGATGAGGATTTCGGTGAGGTTGGCCGCGATATCGCGCCGGATTTCGACCTGCGCGGCCTCGAAGAGTGCGGCGCCGGTGCTGCGGTCCCAGTCCCAGGTGCCGCAATCGGGGTGGGCGGCCTCGTCGATCTTCATCACGATGTCGATCCGGTCGCCTGCGGGGGTGAAGTCGCTGATGCGGGCCGGGGGGTGGGGGCTCCCCGGGTCGTTCCAGATCTCGAAGAGATTGGCGCCGCCACCACCGGTGGCGCTGTCGCCCCGGGCGAAGATCATCCGGTCGTCGCTTGCGCCGCCGATCAGGGTGTCGGGCGTCTGGTCGTCCCGCCAGGCGAACAGGTCACTGCCCTGGCCGCTGACGAGTTCGGGTGTCCAGTTCGCATGCAGAACCGCCCCGCCGTCGCCAGCCACCAGCCTGTCGGCGCCTTGCGTGCCATGCAGCACCGTCTCGTCGTCGGTTGCAGTGGCAAGGGCGAATTCCGGCCAGTCCTGCGCCGGCCACGCGCCCCCGTGCTGGCCGGTCGTCGATCGATGCACGGCCGGCTGGGCGGGGCCGTCCCCCGCATCGTCGGTTCCAGCCGCCGCCGCTGGGGCAAGCTCGGCGGCGGACGCGCCGTCGGCTGCGGTTTCCCGGCCGGACGTGCCTGCACCGTGCGGGCCCCGATCCGCATGGTCCTGCATCATCCCCTCGGCCCCGGCGAGGTTCTGCGCCATCGAGAGGTGCTCGGTGTGCCCCGGGTGGGGCATGTCCGCCGCCGCCGGTGCCGCATCGGGCCAGTCCGATTCCGGCCAGATCGCCGAGGCCGGGCCGTGCGGTTCCTCGGTGGCCGTGAGTGTGCGGGAGGCTGCATCCTCGGTCATCGGCGAAGGCCAGGGTGCCGGTGCGTCATCGTCGTCGAGAAGGCTGGCCCGCGTTTCGCCGTGCGGCGCGGCGCCCGGCGCGACCCTCTCCTCGCCGGCGCCGTCGCCTGCCTCGACGGCATCGCTGGCGTCCTCGGTGTCGGCCGCGGGGTCGGTGTCCGACACGGCGGCGAGGAGGGCGAGCGGCAGCAGGCCGAGAAGAAGGAGTTCGAAACCGCCCATCTGCTCCCAACCCTGAGCGCCGCACTGCGACCCGCCGAAGCCACCCTGCGTACGGCCGCCGTTTTCCAGGCCGGAACTCTGCACCATGGGGATTAACGGAGGCTTGCGGCGGAGCGGGCCCGCCGGTCGCCGGCCCGGTTGACCGCGTCAGGCCGCGGCGCTAGCAGGCGGCGCCGGAGCCGGGCCGGCTGACTGCCGGCGCATGCGTCCGGGATCAGCAGCGGCGGGAGAGGGCTATGGGCAGGCGGCGGCGGGGCAGGGCGGTAACGGGCTGGCTGGTGGTGGACAAGCCCGTCGGCGTGACCTCGACGGCGGTGGTCAACAGGGTGCGCCGGGCGCTGGATGCGCAGAAGGCCGGCCATGCCGGCACGCTCGACCCGATGGCAACCGGCGTTCTGGCGGTGGCGCTGGGCGAGGCGACCAAGACCGTGCCCTATGTCACGGATGCGCTCAAATGCTATCGTTTCACCGTGCGGCTGGGGCAGGCCACCGACACAGACGATGCCGAAGGCGAGGTCACGGCGGAAAGCGACCTGCGCCCAACGGATGACGCGGTCGCTGCGGCGCTGGCGCCTTTCCGGGGCGAGATCCTGCAGGTGCCGCCGGCCTATTCGGCGGTCAAGGTTGCGGGGGAGCGCGCCTATGACCTCGCCCGGGCGGGCGAGGCGCCAGACCTGGCCGCCCGGCCGCTCTGGGTCGAGAGCCTGGAGATGATCGCGCGGCCCGATCCCGACCATGTCGCGCTGGAGATGGTCTGCGGCAAGGGCGGCTATGTCCGCGCCATCGCTCGCGATCTCGGTCGCGCGCTGGGTTGCCTCGGCCATGTCTGCGCGCTGCGCCGGGTCTGGTCGGGGCCGTTCGATGCGGATGCGGGCGTCGCCCTCGCCGATATCGACGCCGGCGGGACAGCGCTGGAGGCCCGTCTGCTGCCGCTGGAGGCCGGCCTTGCCGATCTGCCCGAGCTTCCCGCCACCGCCGAGGGCGCGGCGCGGCTGCGCAACGGCAACCCCGGCATGGTGCTGGCCAGCGCCGCCGGGTACGGCGAGGAGGCCTGGGCAAGCCACGGCGGCAAGGCGCTGGCGGTGGGCATCTACAAGGCGGGCGAGCTGCACCCGACGCGGGTCTTTGCCGGTTGAGTGCTGCCCGCGCCTGTGCCGCAGGGCGGGCTTGCCGCAGGACGGCGCCGAGGGTTAGGCTCGCGCATCGCGGCGGTGCAGGATCTGGTGATGGTAGGCTTGTTCAAGGGGTCCGACAGGACGCGCGCCTTCTATGATCGCGTCGGCTGGCAGAAGGCGGGCGGGCGGGCCGTGGATACCGAGCTCTTCGGCGTTCTCGAAGATGGCCCGATCCGCCAGGCGTTGCACCGGGAGCAGGCCGCGACCGTCGCCCGGGCGCTGGCTCCCGGCGGCCGGGTCGGCCGGCTGCTGGAGATGGGCTGCGGCGGCAACCCTGCGCTTTCCGTCGCCGCGCTGGCGGATCGCTATCACGGCGTCGATTTCTCCCGCCAGGGGCTTGATCTCGCGGCAGAGCGACTGGCCGAAGCCGGGGTGGCGTTCGAACTGAGCGAAGCCGACATCACCGCGCTGCCGTTTCCGGATGCAAGCTTCGATGCGGTCTACTCGGCGCATGTTCTCTATCATATCGACAGCCGCGAGGGGCAGTCGGCGGCGCTGGCCGAGGCGTTGCGGGTGCTGCGGCCCGGCGGCACGGCGGTATTGCTGCTGGCAAATCCCTGGCCGCTGCTGTTCCCGGTGCGGTTGCTGCGCCGGGGCGCCGCCGCGCTGTTGCGCCGCGGCGGCGGCGGTCCGCTGCCCTATCTGCCGCTCCCGCCGGGTTGGTATGCGCGCCGCGCCGCGCATGTGGGGGAGGTCCGGCTGGAAACCGCGGGAATCGTGTCGGTCTGGTTCAATCGCAACGTTTCGGAGACCGGCGGTATCGGCCGGCCGCTGTGGCGGCTGCTGGCTTGGGTGCAGCGGCGTTTTCCGCGTGCTTCGGTAAGGCTGGGCAATTTCTTCATGCTGGCCGTGCGCAAGCCCCCGGAGGGGCGCGCCGGCTGACCGCTCCGGGTGCTGAGCGTCCTGCCGTGTGCCGGCGGATGAATCATCGGGACGGGAGGTCGGGCATGTCGCCGCGCACGCGCGGGGGAGCGTCGATGCCGCCGGGGTGCGACCGGGTATCGGGATGCGCCGTGCGTGCGGGCGCTGCTTGCGGCGCTGGGGCGACGGGAGCGGCCGGGCGGCATGCCGTCGGCCAACAGGAGCGGCTGGCCGGAAATGACGCGCGGCGCCGGGAAGGCAGGATGGGACACGGCAGGGTAAGGCGGCATCGTGCGGGAGACCGCGGCGCCTGGGCAGAGTTTTCGCCGTGCGGGCGCTGGCGCTACGTGCTGGCGCGGCGCTGGGCCGCGGGGCCGGGGTTGCTGTGCGTTCTGCTGAACCCGTCGCGCGCGGATGCGGTCCGAAACGACCCGACACTGCTGCGCTGCGTGGCGCGGGCGCAGCGGCTTGGCTTCGGCGGGCTGCGCGTCGTCAACCTCTTTGCATGGCGGGCGCGCGATCCGGCCGCGCTGGGCCGTGCTGTCGATCCGGTGGGGCCGGAGAACGACGCGGCGCTGCTGCGCGGGGCGCGCTGGGCCGACCGCATCCTGTGCGGCTGGGGCGCCGGAGGCCGACGGAGCGGGCGGGATGCCGAGGTGCTGCGGTTGCTGGGGCGACGCCGGCTGTGGCATCTCGGGCTGACGGCGGGCGGCCAACCGCGCCATCCGCTTTATGTCGGCTACGAGGTGGCGCCGCAGGAGTGGCGGTGAGGGAGGGACGGATGGATTCGGGCATTCCGGGGTTTTCGGCGCGGCGGGTCGATTGCGGGGGCTCGGGGCTGGCGGTGCATGAAGCCGGCCGCGGGGCTCCGGTCGTCCTGCTGCACGGCTTTCCCCAGACGCATGTGGCCTGGGCGCGGGTGGCGCCGAGGCTGGCGCAGGAGTTCCGGGTGATCGTGCCGGATCTGCGCGGCTATGGCGGCTCGGACGCGCCGGCGGACGATGCCGCGCACAGCGTCTATTCCAAGCGGGCGATGGCGGCGGATGTGGTCGGGCTGATGGAGGCGCTGGGGATCGGGCGTGCCGCTGTGCTGGGGCACGACCGCGGTGCGCGAGTGGCCTATCGGCTGGCGCTGGACCATCCCGACCGGGTGACGCGCCTCGGCATCCTGGAGGTCGTGCCGACCGGCGATTTCTGGGCCGCCTGGGATGCCGATCTGGCGCTGAAGGCCTGGCACTGGACCTTCCTTGCCCAGCCCGCACCGCTGCCCGAGCGGATGATCGGCGCCGATCCGGTCTGGTGGCTGGAGCGGCTGCTGGCGAGTTGGTCGCTGTCCGGCGATCTTTCGGCCTTCGAGGTGGAGGCGCTGCAGAGTTATCGCGCACAGATCCGCGATCCCGCCCGGCTGGCGGCGATGTGCGCGGACTATCGCGCCGGGGCGACAGTGGATCGGCAACTGGACGTTTCGGACCGCGCGGCGGGACGGCAGATCGCGGCGCCCGTACGGTTTCTGTGGGCCGAGGACGGGTTTCCTGCGCGTACCGGCGATCCGCTTGGGCTGTGGCGGGTCTGGGCGCCTGAGGTGACGGGCAGCGCCTGTCGGGCCGGGCATTTCGTGATGGAAGAGAACCCGCAAGCCGTTCTGGATGCCTTCCTGCCGTTCCTGCGCGACGCGTGAACCGACGTCGCGCAGGATGGGGGCGCGGCCGGAGGGGCCGCCTCGGGGGGCATCGAGCCCCCCTCGCCGGCAGCCGCGCGGAGCGCGGCTCGGGGGAAGACCCCTGGCGTCGGGGCGGCCGGGAGGGGGGCTG
>SLBI01000121.1 GCA_007126375.1 Paracoccaceae bacterium | reverse complement strand
GGCCTCGACAGGCACGATGCCACCCGCCTCGAAGGTCTCTTCGTCGTTGCCCCGGCAGGAACCCGTGTCCAGTTCCCGTACCCACTCCTCGGTCCAGTCGCGGCCAGGAAGCGCGAACTCAAGGGGCTCGTGATGGGCGTTGAATATCACGTAGAAGCTGTCATCCGTCACGGGCTCGCCCTTGGGATGGGGATTGGGGATGGTATGCATCCGGGGCACAGCATGCGGCCGTCGCGGATGAGCGCGGCAGCGGCCGAGGCGGGGGTCTGAACGTGCCGGGCTGGATCGTCACCTATGTCCGCATCGTCGAGCGGCTCAATTACGGCGTCGGCCGGGTGGCGATGTATGCCGTGTTCGCGCTGATGGCGGTGCTGCTCTGGGGTGCGCTGGCCCGCGCCGGCGGCGCGCCGCAGATCTGGACCGACGAGATGGCCCAGTTCATCCTGCTGGGCTATTTCATGCTTGGCGGGGCCTATGCGCTGCAGATGGGCTCGGCGGTGCGGATGGATGTGTTCTATTCCCGCTGGTCGGACCGGACCCGGGCGGCGGTCGATTGCGTCACCATCCTCGCGCTGCTGTTCTATCTCGGCGTGCTGCTCTGGGGCGGGATCGAGAGCACGGCCTACTCCATCGAGGTGGGCGAGCGCCGGCGCGGCCTCTGGCGGCCTTACATGTGGCCGGTCAAGGCGATCATGGTGGCCGGCATCGTGCTCATGATCCTGCAGGTCTCGACCGTCCTGATCCGTGATCTGGCCCGGGCGACGGGTCGCGCCATGCCGCCGCCCCGGGGCCGCGGCGTGGTCGGCACGCAGACGGGCGGCGCCAGCGACGGGGGCGTCGGCTGATGCCCACCGAGATGATCGCCGCGCTGATGTTCGGCTCGATGCTGGTGCTGCTGATGACCGGGCAGCGGATGTTCGGCATCATCGGCTTCGTCGCCGTGGTGGCGGCGCTCTGGCTCTGGGGCGACCGCGGCGGTTATGACCTCGCCTTCGCCCAGACCATGCGGGTGATGAGCTGGTTTCCCCTGCTCACACTGCCGATGTTCATCTTCATGGGCTATGTGCTGAGCGAAAGCCGGCTGGCCGACGATCTCTACCGCATGTTCCACGTCTGGTTCGGCCCGGTGCCGGGCGGGCTCGCCATCGGCACCATCCTGCTGATGGTTCTGATCTCGGCGATGAACGGGCTTTCGGTTGCCGGCATGGCGATCGGTGCGACCATCGCACTGCCGGAACTGCTGCGTCGCGGCTACGACAAGCGGATGGTCACCGGCGTGATCCAGGCCGGCTCCAGCCTGGGCATTCTCGTGCCGCCTTCGGTGGTGATGGTGCTCTACGCCATGATCGCGCGCCAGCCGGTCACCCAGCTCTGGCTGGCGGGCATCCTGCCGGGGCTGATGATGGCGGGGATGTTCATCGCCTACATCTGGCTGCGCTGCGGATTGAACCCGGCGCTCGGGCCGGCGCTGGCGGCCGCGGAACGCGCAGCCATCCCGCGATCCGAGAAGCTGCGCCTGCTCACCGCGGGCCTGCTGCCGCTGGCGATCTTCGCGGTGATGATGGTGCCCTTCGTGCTGGGCTACACCCGGCTCGTGGAAAGCTCGGTGATCGGCGCGCTTTCGGCCACCGCCGCCGCCATCGCCCGCGGCCGCATGACCCGCGAGGTGTTCGAGAACGCCACCCGCAAGACACTGGCGGTCAGTTGCATGTTCCTGTGGATCATCCTCGCCGCGCTGACCTTCGGCGCGGTGTTCGACGGGCTGCGCGCCGTCGATGCGCTGCGCGCGCTGTTCCTCGAGGATCTCGGCCTCGGCCCCTGGGGCGTCCTGATCCTGATGCAGCTTAGCTATCTGATCATGGGCACGTTTCTCGACGATACGGCGATGCTGGTGATCGTGGCGCCGCTCTATGTGCCGCTCGTCGCCGCGCTCGGCTTCGATCTGGTATGGTATGGCGTGCTCTACACCATCACCTGCCAGATCGCCTACATGACGCCGCCCTTCGGTTACAATCTGTTCCTTATGCGGGCGATGGCGCCGCCCGAGGTGTCGCTGGCCGACATATACCGGTCGATCATCCCCTTCATTGGCGTCATGGTGCTGGCGCTGGCGCTGGTGATGATCTTCCCGCAGATCGCGCTGTGGCTGCCGGGCGTCCTGCTCGGCCGCTGAACGACAAGACCGTCCCAACAGAGGAGTAAGACCGATGCCCATCATCCATCCGACACGGCGCAAGTTCCTCGCCACCGGCGCGCTCGGCGCCGCGGCGAGCACGCTGGCCGCCCCGGCGGTGCATGCGCAATCGACCATACGCTGGCGGCTGCAGACCTATGCCGGCGCGGCGCTGGGCGCGCAGGTGGCGAAACCCGCCATCGACGCCTTCAACGCCATCGCCGGCGACCGCATGCAGATCGACCTCTTCTACGCCGACCAGCTGGTGCCGACCGAGGAACTGTTCCAGGCGATGGCCCGCGGCACGATCGACGCGGTGCAATCCGACGACGACTCGATGATGTCACCCACCGAGGTCACCGTCTTCGGCGGCTACTTCCCCTTCGCCTCGCGCTATTCGCTCGACGTGCCGGCGCTGTTCAACGACTGGGGCCTGAACGAGATCTGGGACGCCGAATACTCCGCCCGCGGCGTCAAGCACATCTCGGCCGGCGCCTGGGACCCGTGCCACTTCATCACCTCCTCGCCGATCCGCTCGCTGGCCGACATGCAGGGCAAGCGCGTCTTCACCTTCCCCACCGCCGGCCGGTTTCTCGCGCAGTTCGGCGTCGTGCCCGTCACCGTGCCCTGGGAAGATGTCGAGATCGCCCTGCAGACCGGAGAGATCGACGGCGTCGCCTGGTGCGGCATCACCGAGGCGCATGAGGTCGGCTGGGCCGACATCACCGGCTATTTCCTGACCAACAACATCTCCGGCGCCTGGATCGGGCATTTCTTCGCCAACATGGACCGCTGGGAGGAAACCCCGGACGACCTGAAGGAACTGCTGCGGGTGTGCTTCGAGCAGAGCCACTACTACCGCCAGCACTGGTACTGGGCCGGCGAGGCGCGGCTGCGGGTGATGGGCGAGAAGCTGGAACTGACCTCCATCCCCGACGCGGAATGGGCCACCGTCGAACAGGCCGCCCGCGTCTTCTGGGACGAGATCGCCGCCGAAAGCGACGTCAAGGCGCAGGTGGTGCAGATCTTCAGGGACTACAACGCCGCGATGGACGAGGCCGGCCGGCCCTATCGCTACACCTGACGCCCGGCGCGGCAGCATCACGGCCCCGGACACCCGCCCGGGGCCGCCTTTTGAGAAGAAGAGGCCCCCATGCCCGGAAACCTGAGTTTCGCCGACCTGCAGGACGCCGTCGCCAGCGGCGAGATCGACACCGTGCTCACCTGCGCCGTGGACATGCAGGGCCGGCTGATGGGCAAGCGGTTTCATGCCCAGCACTTCGTCGACCGCGCCTGGGAGGAGACGCATTGCTGCAACTACCTGCTGGCGACGGACCTCGAGATGTGGACGGTCCCCGGCTATGCGTCGACCAGCTGGCAGGCCGGCTACGGCGACTACGTGATGAAGCCCGACCTTGCGACGCTGCGCCGGATCCCATGGCTCGAGGGCACCGCCATGGTGCTGTGCGACATCCTCGATCATCACCACCACGCCGAGGTGCCGCATTCCCCGCGCGCCATGCTGAAGAAACAGGTGGCGCGGCTGGAGGCGATGGGCTTTCGCGCGATGATGGCCACCGAACTGGAGTTCTTCCTGTTCGAGAAGAGCTTCGAGGCGCTGCGCAAGGACGGCTATCGCGGCATGGAACCCGTTTCCGGCTACAACGAGGATTACCACATCTTCCAGACCACCAAGGAAGAGGAGGTGATGCGGGCGATCCGCAACGGCCTCTTCGGCGCCGGCGTCCCGGTCGAGAACTCCAAGGGCGAGGCCGAGGCCGGACAGGAAGAGATCAACATCCGCTACGCCGACGCGCTCGATACCGCCGACAACCATGCGCTGGTCAAGAACGCCTGCAAGGAGATCGCCTGGGCGAAGGGCCGCGGGCTGACCTTCCTCGCCAAATGGCACCACGACCGCGTCGGCTCATCCGCGCATGTGCACCAGTCGCTCTGGACGCCAGACGACCAGCCCGCCTTCTTCGACCCGGGGCAGCCGCACGGCATGTCCGCCCTGATGCGCAACTACACCGCCGGGCTGATCGCCCATGCCGCCGAGACGACGTATTTCCTCGCGCCCTACGTCAACTCCTACAAGCGGTTCCAGCGCGGCACCTTCGCGCCCACCCGGATCTGCTGGTCGGTGGACAACCGCACCGCGGGTTTCCGCCTCTGCGGCGAAGGCAGTCGCGCGGTGCGGATCGAATGCCGGATCGGCGGGGCGGACCTCAACCCCTACCTCGCCATGGCCGCGCTGATCGCCGCGGGGATCAGCGGCATCGAGCAGGGTCTCATGCTGGAGCCGCCGTTTGCGGGCGATGCCTATGAGGGGGACGTCCCGCATATTCCCGCCACGCTGGGCGCCGCGGCCGATCGGCTGGAGGGCTCGGCAATGCTGCGCGCGGCGCTGGGCGATGTGGTGGTGGATCACTACGTCCGCGCCGCCCGCTGGGAGCTGGAGGAATACGACCGGGTCGTCACCGACTGGGAGATTGCGCGCGGCTTCGAGCGGGCGTAGGGGCAGGCTGGGCACTGCCGCCCGACGGGGGCGCCCGCGCCCTTCCCCGGCCCGCAGAGAGGGATCATGACCGCCACGCTGAAATGCATCTCGCCGATCGACGCCTCGGTCCTTGCCGAACGCCCGGTGCTGACGCCCGAGGCGGCCGAAACCGCCGTCGCCCGCGCCCGCGCCGCGCAGGCCGACTGGGCCGCACGCCCGCTCGCCGAACGGCTCGAACTGGTCCGCGCGGGCACCGCGCGGCTGGGCAGCATGACCCCGGAGATCGTGCCCGAACTTGCCCGGATGATGGGCCGCCCGATCCGCTACGGCGGCGAATTCGGCGGCGTCGAGGAGCGCGTCGCCTACATGGCAGGGATCGCCGAGAGCGCGCTGGCGCCGCTGACCGTCGAGGACAGCCCGCAGTTCCGCCGCTGCATCGCCCGCGAGCCGCATGGCGTGGTGCTGGTGATCGCGCCCTGGAACTATCCCTACCTCACCGCCATCAACACAGTGGCGCCCGCGCTGATCGCCGGCAACGCCGTGGTGCTGAAGCACGCGACGCAGACGCTGCTGGCCGGCGAACGCCTTGCCGCGGCCTTCCACGAGGCCGGCGTGCCCGCCGAGGTGTTCCAGAACGTCTTTCTCGACCACGCCACCACCTCGCGGCTGATCGCGGCGCGCAGCTTCGGCTTCGTCAACTTCACCGGCTCGGTTTCGGGCGGTCGCGCCATCGAACGGGCCGCGGCCGGCACCTTCACGCCGCTCGGCCTCGAACTGGGCGGCAAGGATCCGGGCTATGTCGCCGAGGACGCCGATCTCGACTGGGCGGTCGAGGTACTGATGGACGGGGCGATGTACAACGCCGGCCAGTGCTGTTGCGGGATCGAGCGCATCTATGTCCACGCGCGCCTTTACGACGCCTTCGTCGAGAAGGCCGTCGCCTGGGCCAGGGGGCTGCGCCTGGGCAACCCGCTGGACGCGGACACCACGCTGGGGCCGATGGCGCACCGCCGCTTCGCCGACGAGGTGCGCGCCCAGATCGCCGAGGCGGTGGCCGATGGCGCCACCGCGCATCTGCCCGTGCACCCGGCCGATGACGGCGGCACCTATCTGGGGCCGCAGGTGCTGACCAACGTCACCCACGCCATGCGGGTGATGCGCGAGGAGAGCTTCGGCCCTGTCGTCGGCATCATGCCGGTATCGGGCGATGACGAGGCCGTGGCGCTGATGAACGACAGCCCCTACGGCTTGACTGCCAGCCTCTGGACCGCCGATCCCGACCGCGCCGCCGCCCTCGGCGCCCGGATCGAGACCGGGACCGTGTACCAGAACCGCGCCGACTATCTCGACCCGGCGCTGTGCTGGACCGGCTGCAAGGACACCGGGCGCGGCGGGGCGCTGTCGGTGATCGGCTATCACACCCTGACCCGCCCGAAATCCTATCACCTGAGGAAAGCCAGGGCATGACTCCTGCCGAGATGCTGCGCGCGAACTGGTCCTACCCCACCGCGATCCGCTTCGGCGCCGGCCGGGTGGCCGAGATCGGCGAGGCCTGCGCGCAGGCCGGCATCCGCCGCCCGCTGCTGGTCACCGACCGCGGCCTCGCCGCGCTGCCGATCACCGCCCGCATGCTGGAACTGATGGAGGGGGCGGGCCTCGGCGCCGCTCTCTTCGCCGAGGTCGACCCGAACCCGACCGAGACCAACCTCGCCGCCGGGCTCGCCGTCTATCGCGCGGGCGGGCATGACGGGGTGATCGCCTTCGGCGGCGGCTCCGGCCTAGATCTGGCGAAGATGGTCGCCTTCATGTCCGGCCAGACCCGCCCGCTGTGGGATTTCGAGGATATCGGCGACTGGTGGACGCGCGCCGACCCGGCCGGCATCGCCCCCATCGTCGCGGTGCCGACCACCGCCGGCACCGGATCGGAGGTCGGGCGCGCCAGCGTCATCACCAATTCCGAATCCCATGTGAAGAAGATCATCTTCCACCCGAAGGTGCTGCCGTCGGTGGTGATCTGCGACCCCGAACTGACCGTGGGCATGCCACCGGCGATCACCGCCGGCACCGGCATGGACGCCTTCGCGCACTGTCTGGAGGCATTCTGTTCGCCGCATTTCCACCCGATGAGCCACGGCATCGCGCTGGAGGGCATGCGCCTGGTCAAGGACTACCTGCCCCGCGCCTTTGCCGACGGCACCGACATCGCGGCGCGGGCGCAGCTGATGGCCGCCGCGGCGATGGGCGCGGTCGCCTTTCAGAAGGGGCTGGGCGCGATCCATGCCATCAGCCACCCGGTCGGCGCGGTCTACAACACCCACCACGGCACCACCAACGCGGTGGTGATGCCGGCGGTGCTGCGCTTCAACCGCGAGGCGGTGGAGGAGAAACTCGGCCGCGCTGCCGACTATCTCGGCCTCGAACGCGGCTTTTCCGGCTTCTACGACTTTGCCCTCTCGCTCAACGCGAAGCTCGGCATGCCTGCCGGGCTCGCCGCGCTGGGCGTGGACCGTGATCGCATTCCCCAACTCGCCAGGATGGCTCTCGAGGACCCCTCGACCGGCGGCAACCCGGTGGCGATGACACCAGAGAACACCGCCGCGCTGATCGAGGACGCGATGTAGGCACGGGCGGCTCAGCGCGCCGGTGGCCGTGCCACGGCCGGCCCGTCGCGGGCCAGCGAACCTGCGGCCAGAAGCGCGGGCAGGAACATCCAGGCGTTCAGGAAGCCGTCGATCACCGCCATCACGGCGATCAGCGCCAGCGGAATGGCCGCCGCCGGGGCCGCGAAGGCCGAGGTGCGGCGCAGCCGGTTCAACTGCCACAGCGCCGGGCCGAGCAGCGCCGTCAGGGCCAACCCCGCACCGACCAGGCCGTACTGCCCGACAAGGACCTGCCAAAGCCCCCAGGGGCGCGTGCCGGCCGGCCGCCACCAGTCCCACATTCCGCTGCCGACGAGCGGCGCCTCGATCAACCCAAGGCTGCGCAGATCCTGCGCCGCACGCCAGGGTACCGAGCCGATTCCCGCCTCGCGCAGCATCCCTAGCAAGCGCTGCCCGAACTCGGTGCCACGCACCCAGCGCTCGACCGGCAGCACGCCGCTGAAATGCAGCGCGGCGACGGCCACCGCCAGCCCCAGCCCGGCCAGCAGCAGCGACCGCCCCGGCCCCAGCCGCCACAGCAGCAACAGCACCACCCCCAGCCCGGCCAGCAACAGCGCCCCCCGCCCCTGCGCCGCAACGGCCAGCGCCGCCACCGCGAGCGCAAGGCCGACCCAGGCCAGCCGCTGCGCCCGTCCGGCCTCGCCCAGCGCCAACCAGACGGCCGCCAGCGCGCCCAGCGAGACCCACAGCGCATAGAGGTTGCCGTGTTCGAGAAAGCCGATCGGCCGATAGCCGAACCGGCGCTCCACCCCATCGAAGCGGAAGGGGTGCGGTTCGTAGAAGAGGCCATAGAGCCAGGCCGGCCGCATGGTCTCGGCCAGCGCGATCGGCAGGCAGGCGAGACCGGCCAGCGCCAGCCCCTGGAGCAGCAGCACACGCCCCTCCGGATCGGCGAACCACACCCGCGCGAGCAGCCACGAGGCTCCCCAGACCCCGAGGAGATAGGCCGAGGCCATGGCCCCCGGTGGCGCCGTGGCGACCGCAAGCGGCCACAGGCACAGGCCCACCACGGGCAGATCGGCCAGCGCCGGCCGCAGGCCGCGCAGACGCCGTGCGTCAACCAGCAGCGCCCATGCCAGCGCCACCACCGGCACCACCCAGGCCTTGGTCACCGGCATGTCGGTGGGCAGGGCCGTGCCCGAAATCCACCAGGGAAAGCCCGGCTCCCCCGCGCGGTCGGAATAGCTGCCGACCGGCAGCAGAAGCCACCCGCCCAGCACCACGACCAGGATCGCCACGGCGGGCCGCGCGCGCAAGAACACGAGGCCGGACAGAAGCGCAAAGGCGGCGTAGGCCGCGATCACCTCTGGCAGCATGCGCGCATCCCCTCCCGCCGTCGCGGCGCCGCCGCATCGGTCTCAGCCAAGGC
>SLBI01000244.1 GCA_007126375.1 Paracoccaceae bacterium | reverse complement strand
TGATAGAGCGTCAGCGGCAGGTCGCGGTAGCTGCCGACATGGGTGCGGAAGATGTCGGTGATCATCTCCTCGTTGGTCGGGCCGTAGAGGAGGTCGCGCTCGTGGCGGTCGCGGATGCGCAGCATCTCCTGGCCGTAGTCGTCGTAGCGCCCGGATTCACGCCACAGATCCGCCGGCTGCAGCGTCGGCATGAGCATCGGGACATGGCCGGCGCGAACCTGCTCCTCATGCACGATCGCCTCGATCCGGCGCAGTATGCGATAGCCAAGCGGCAGCCAGGAGTAGATCCCTGCCGCCTGCTGTCGGATCATGCCGGCCCGCAGCATCAGCCGATGGCTGACGATCTGCGCCTCGGAAGGCGTTTCCTTCAACACGGGCAGGAAATAACGGGACAGGCGCATGGGCGTCTCTCGGTTCACGGGTCTCGCGGTTCCTAACGGCAAGGCGCTTGGCAGACAAGCCGGGGGACCAAGGGTCCCGACCCTCAACACTCGGCCCCTTGATGCGTCGCCATCTGCCTGCCACACCGGGCGGATCGCAACAACCAACCGCGGATGTCGCCGTCGATGAGACCGCATGTGACGTACTGGGCCATCGCGGCGGTGGCGCTGCTGGCGCTGATGTGGGTGCTCGGCGACGCGATCCTGCCGTTTCTCGTCGGCGCGGCGGTGGCGTATTTCCTGAACCCGCTGGCCGAGCGGCTGGTGGCGCTGGGGCTGGGCCGCGTTCTGGCCACCATCGTGATCGCGCTGGCGATGGTCGGTGTCGTGGTCGGGGCGGGGTTCCTCTTGGTGCCCGCGATCATCGGCCAGGCGGTGGCCCTGATCGACGCGGCCCCGGACGGCCTGCAACGGATCCACGCCTTCCTCGAGGCGCGGTTCCCCGGCATCCTCGATGCCGACAGTCAGTTGCGCCGGGTGCTTGCCGGGCTGGGAGAAACAATCCAGTCGCGCGGGATGGAGCTCGTGGACGGGCTGCTCACCTCGGCCCGCGGCCTTTTCGGGGTGATCGTCATGCTCGTGATCGCACCGGTCGTCGCCTTCTACCTGCTGCTGGACTGGCCGCGGCTGGTGGCGCGGATCGACGATCTGTTGCCGCGCGACCATGCCCCGGTGATCCGCCGGCTGGCGGCCGAGATCGACCGCGCCGTGGCCGGGTTCGTGCGCGGACAGATCACCGTCTGTCTGATCCTCGCCTCCTACTACGCCACGGCGCTGGCGCTGGTGGGCCTGGAATTCGGTCTGGTGGTGGGGGTTGTGACCGGGTTGATCTCGTTCATCCCCTATATCGGCGCGATCATCGGCGGCGGGCTGTCCATCGGCCTCGCGCTCTATCAGTTCTGGGGCGCGCCGGCGATGATCGGCCTCGTCGTTGCCGTCTTCGCCTTCGGACAGTTCGTTGAGGGCAACGTGCTCGTCCCGAAGCTGGTCGGCCGCTCGGTCGGTCTGCATCCGGTCTGGCTGCTGCTGGCGCTGTCGATGTTCGGATCGCTGTTCGGCTTCGCCGGCGTGCTGGTGGCGGTCCCGCTGGCGGCGGCGCTGGGGGTGATGGTGCGCTTCCTTCTGGAGCGGTATCGCGACAGCGCACTCTATCAGGGCCGGGAGAGCGACCGATGAAACGCCAGCTCGCCTTTGATCTCGCCGCCCCGCCCTCGTATCGGCGCGAGGACTTTCACGTCACCGCGAGCAACGCCCTTGCACTGCGCAGCATTGACGGATGGGCGGGCTGGCCGATGGGCAAGCTGGCGCTGATCGGTCCAGAAGGAAGCGGCAAGACGCACCTTGCCCGGATCTGGGCGGCCGAGGCGGGTGCGACGGTGGTGCCAGGCGCGGGCATGTCGCCCGAAGATGTGCCGCCCCTCGCCGCCGTCGGTCACGTGGCTGTTGAGGATGCCGCAAGGGTAGCCGGTCGACCAGAGGCCGAACGCGGGCTGCTGCACCTGCACAACTTGCTGTTGGCCGAGGGCGGGCGCTTGCTGCTGACCGCCCGCACCCCGCCCGCGCGCTGGCCCGTGGCGCTGCCCGATCTCGCGAGCCGTCTTGCCGCGACCCCGACGGCCCGCCTCGACCCTCCCGACGATGCGCTGCTGGCGGCCGTGCTTGCAAAGCTGTTTGCCGATCGTCAGGTGCGTGTCGCACCGGGCCTCATCGACTGGCTCGTCCGGCGAATGGAACGCTCGCTGGCCGCAGCGCGGTTGCTTGTGGCGCAACTCGATGCCATCGCGCTGGCCGAAGGTGGCGCCGTCACCCGCACGCTCGCCGCCCGCGTGCTGGACAGTGGCGAAACGCGTCCCAATTCCACCGAGACCTCCAACCCCGGACACTACCCATGACCGACGTGCAGAACCCCCTCCTCGCCGACTGGACCGGACCGTTCGCCCTGCCGCCCTTCGCGGAGCTGGACGACGGTTGCTTCGCCCCCGCCTTCGAAGCAGCGCTGGCCGAGGGGCGGGTCGCCATCGCCGCCATCGCCGCGAACACCGCGCCCCCCGACTTCGCCAACACCATCGACGCGCTGGAACTGGCCGGCGACCGGCTCGACCGGGTGGCTGCGGTGTTCTTCAACCTCGCCGGCACCGATTCGAACCCCGAGCGCGAGGCGCTGGCTCGCGACCTCGCGCCGAAGCTTTCCGCCTACGTCTCGGAAATCACCAACAACCGCGCGCTGTTTGCGCGGATCGAGGCGCTGTGGGCAGACCGCGACAGCCTCGGACTGGATGCCGAACAGGCGCGGGTGCTATTTCTGTGGCGTCGTCGGTTCCTACGCGCCGGCGCGGCCCTCGAAGGTGCCGCCCGCGACCGCCTGACCGAGGTGAAATCCCGCCTCGCCATCCTCGGCACGCAGTTCGGACAGAACATTCTTGCCGATGAACGCGACTGGGTGATGGAACTCGGGCCCGACGACATGGAGGGCCTGCCCGCCTGGCTGGTGGCGGCCGCCCGCGCTGCCGGCGCCGAACGCGGCCGAGGTGCACCGGTCATCACTCTCTCGCGCTCGCTGGTCGTGCCGTTTCTGCAATTCTCGCCACGTCGGGGACTTCGGGAACGTGCCTATCGCGCCTGGGTTGCCCGCGGCGCCAATGGCGGCTTCAACGACAACCGCGCGCTCGCGACCGAGATCCTAGCCCTGCGCGCCGAACGCGCCTCGCTTCTGGGCGCCGACAGCTTCGCCGCGTGGAAACTCGAGACCGAGATGGCGCGCACGCCGGCAGCCGTGCGCGCGTTGCTTGAGCGCGTCTGGGCGCCGGCCCGCGCGCGTGCGGCGGCGGATGCCGAGCCAATGCAGGCGCTGATGGCCGAGGACGGGGTGAACGGCCCGCTGGAACCGTGGGACTGGCGCTATTATGCGGAACGACGCCGCAAGGCCGAATTCGACTTCGACGAGGCCGCCGTTAAACACTATCTCGCCCTCGACGCGATGATCGCCGCGGCCTTCGACACGGCCGGGCGCCTGTTCGGCCTCGAATTCCGCCCCTTCGACGTACCGCTTCACCATCCCGATGCCCGCGCCTGGGAGGTCACGCGAGACGGCCGGCATCTCGCAGTCTTCGTGGGCGACTATTTCGCCCGCGCGTCGAAACGGTCGGGCGCCTGGTGCTCAAGCTTCCGCGGGCAACGTCGTCTCGGTGGCGAACGGCGCCCCATCGTCACCAATGTGTGCAACTTCGCCAAGGGCGACCCGACGTTGCTGTCCTGGGACGACGCACGCACTCTGTTTCACGAATTCGGCCACGCGCTGCACATGATCTTGTCCGACGTCACCTATCCCAGCATTGCCGGCACCTCGGTGGCGCGGGATTTCGTCGAATTGCCCAGCCAGCTGTTTGAGCACTGGCTGGAGGTGCCCGAGGTGCTGACGCGCCATGCCCGCCATGTTGGGACCGGCGAACCGATGCCCGCCGCGCTGCTGGAGAAACTGATCGCCGCGCGCAATTTCGATCAGGGGTTTGCGACGGTTGAATATGTTGCTTCGGCGCTGGTGGACCTCAGCTTCCACGATGGTCCGCCACCGGCGGACCCGATGGCGCGACAGGACGAAATTCTGGAAGAAATCGGCATGCCGCGCGCCATTGCCATGCGTCACGCGACCCCGCATTTCGCCCACGTGTTCGCCGGCGACGGGTATTCTGCCGGATACTACAGCTACATGTGGTCCGAGGTCATGGACGCCGACGCGTTCGCGGCATTCCAAGAAGCAGGAGACCCATTCGACCCCGCTCTCGCGGCCCGGCTTGAGCGGCACATCCTTGCAGCCGGCGGGTCGGAGGAAGCCGAGGCGCTTTACACGGCCTTCCGCGGGCGCATGCCCGGGGTGGAGGCGCTTCTGCGCGGCCGCGGTCTTTCGGACGCGGCGTGAGGGCGCTGCCCCCCCGGCCAAGGGGGCAGCGATAGGGCGGTCAGCCGTCGGCCGACAGCTCCTGCAGCATCATCACGATCCGCTCGTTGAGACCGGCATCCTGCTGCGCGGCTTCGTTGATCTCGAAGTAGCGCTCCATCGTCATGCCCGGCTCTTCCTCCAGAGCGGCCAGCATCGCGGCGTTGCCCTCTTCGACGAGCGCCTCCTGCTCGGCCTCGGTCCCGGCAGCGGCGATCCGCTCGATATAGGTCTCGCGCACCTCGGACATCGAAATCGTGGCACGGGCAAAGGCGGTCAGTTCGGTCTCGTCGATGCTCCCTGCGTCCACGGGCGCCTCGATCCCGGACGCCTGCGCCGTCGCCTCCTGAGGCGCGACCAGAAGAGCCGCAAATGCGGCTGCTGCGCAGAGACCGGCGAAGGTGGTTTTCGGTGTCGGGGTCATGTCGTCTCCTGTCTGTTGTCCGGGGCTCCCCTCCATGACGTGGACGGCGCCCTCCACCCCGCACCTAACGATGAGACCCGCAGTCACAACCGCCACCCCCCAAACCGGCGAGACACCGCCATCGCCGGACCCTCAAACCGGCAGAGCGCTGCCGGTTTGCCTGCGGTTCGGGCACGGGGGTTGACCGGGCGAAAGGCTGGCAGCGCCCCATTGCCCTCGCCTTCGGCACATCCCACGGCGCAGGGGTCGTTGACGCAGGGCGCCCGTCTGGGCAGAGTCCGGGGCGACTCGTCGCGGGGGCCGGATGGACGGCATCATGGACACACCGACAGGCGGTGCCAGCCTGCCACTCGCTGCGGATCCCTGTGCGCGCGCACTCGCTCGGGTGGGCGTCATCGATGTGGGCTCGAACTCCGTCCGCCTGGTGGTATTCGACGGTGCGGCCCGGTCGCCGGCATATTTCTTCAACGAAAAGCTGTTGTGCGGGCTGGGACGCGGCATGGCCCGAACCGGGCAGCTGAACCCCGAGGGCCGACAGCGCGCGCTTGCGGCGCTGAGACGCTTTGCGCTTCTGGCCGAGGGAATGGCGCTGACCTCGCTGACCGCCGTCGCCACCGCCGCGGTGCGCGAGGCCGCCGACGGCGCGGAGTTCCTGGCCGAAGTACATCGTGACACAGGCATCACGCTCGAGGTGATCAACGGCGAGGAGGAGGCGCGCCTCTCCGCGCAGGGCGTGCTGGTGGGCTGGCCCGGCGCGGCCGGACTAGTGTGCGATATCGGCGGCTCCTCGATGGAGCTGGCCGAGATCGCTGACGGCCGCGTGGGCAGGCGGCGCACCACCCCGCTCGGCCCCTTCCGGCTGCAGGATATTCGCGGCGGCCAGAAGGGTCTGCGCAAACACATCCGCGCCCGGCTCGACACGCTGAAGGGCGAATTCGGCAACGGTAACGACCGCCTTTACCTTGTCGGCGGCTCGTGGCGGGCCATCGCCCGGCTGGACATGGAGCGCCGCGGCTACCCCCTGACGGTGCTGCACGAATACGAGATGACGCCCAAGTCGATTCGCAAGACGATCGACTGGACCGCCGGTCAGGACCTGAAGACGCTGCGCACCCGGACCGGCATCTCGGCCGAGCGGATACAGCTGGTGCCGCTGGCCGGCGTGGTCCTGCGCGAACTGCTCAAGGTCTTTCGCGCGAAGACAATCCACATCTCGGCCTACGGCATCCGGGAGGGGCTGCTGTACGAACGCATGCCCGAGGCGCTGCGGGCCCGCGACCCGCTGATCGAGGCCTGCCGCCACGCCGAGGCCGCCTCTGCCAGACTGCCCGGCTTCGGACGCAAGCTGTTTGATTTCCTGGCCCCGCTCTATGCCAAGGCTCCAGCCGAGCGGCTGCGCCTGGTCAAGGCCGCCTGCCTGTTGCACGACGTCAGCTGGCGCGCCCATCCCGACTATCGGGCCGAGGCCTGCTTTGACAACGCCACGCGAGCCAACCTCGGGGGGCTCGACCACAAGGGGCGCGTGTTCCTCGGCCTCGCGCTTATGCACCGCTACGCCAATGCCAAGGCCGTGATCGCCCGCATGGCGCCGCTGCAGGGGCTTCTGGAGGAGAAGGAACGTGCCGACGCCGAGGTGTTGGGCCGTGCCATGCGCTTCGGGGCCATGTTCTCCCTCACCGGGCCCGACAGTGCCGGACGGCTCAGGTTCTATCCGAAGAAGCGGGTGCTCGAACTGGTGCTGACCCCGCGTGCGGAGCCGCTGTTCGGCGAAGTCGCCAAGGCGCGGTTTGCCGCGCTTGCCACGGCGCTTAAGGCGGAAACGCATGTGCGGCTCGCCCGCGCCACCCCCCAAACACCCGCTGCCTGACCGCCCCGGCCGGCGCCGCACCGTCATAGATCGATTTCGTCGCTCGGCTCCAGCGGCACCTTGCGGCGGATCAGGATATCGCCGTTAGGCAGGATCTCGGGTGGGTGATAGGCTGAAAGGTCCCCGATCCGGTCCTGTAGGTCGCGCAGCATCGGGTCGATCTCCTCCATCAGACCCCGCAGCATCAGCCGCGTACCCTCTTGGATCAGGCCGAAGCCGTCGCGCACGCCCTCGCGCGCGTCATCGTCTGCCACCGCCGGACCGGTCAGGGCACAGGACAGAACAAGGACTGCAACGGTCAATCGCATTCCGATACAGTACGACACCGTGCGCACGCGAGTAAGCCCCGGGCGCGCAGTCGTGATCGCGCCGCAGCGCAACGGGTCAGGCTGCCCGGGCACGGCGGATCTCCTCCCATGCACGGTTCACCGCGACCAGCCGGCGCTCGGCGAGGCTGACGGCCTCGGGCGGCACGCCGCGGGCGATCAGCCGGTCCGGATGGCTCTCCCTGACCGCCCGGCTCCAGGCGGCGCGCACCTCCTCCATCGGAGCATCGGGCGCGACCTCCAGCACATCATAGGGATCGGCCGGCGCATCGGGCACATACTCTGCCCGCAGGCAACAGAAGGTACGCTCCGGGATACCGAAAATGTCTGCCACTGTCCGCAAAAAGGCGTCCTCGCGCGGGTCGTAGCTGCCGTCCGCCATGGCTATGTGGAAGAGCCCCTCCAACACGTTCTCAAGAACCTTGTCGCCAGGGCCGAACATCCGCGCGATGCGCCGGGCATAAAGCTCGTAGCCGGCCACGTCCTGCCGGGCGAGGTCGAAGACACGGGCGGCGTTACCCTCCTCTTCCGGCGGGACAGCGAACACCTCGCGGAAGGCCCGCACTTCGTTGCGGGTAACGTGACCGTCGGCCTTGGCCATCTTCGCGCCCAGCGCGATAACCGCGATGGCAAAGGCGACCGTGCGCTCAGGCGGCGTGCGTAGCCGGTCGAACACGTCTGCCAGGCTCTCGCCCCTGGTCAGCGCGGACAGCGCGTCGGCAATGCGTTTCCAAAGGCTCATGGTCGGGCTTCTATCCCGCACCGGCCGACGTGTCATTGCCGAACCGCTTGCCCATCAGGACAAGTTCGTGAAAGGCGCCGAATTTCCAGCCGGCATCCGGGATGCGCCCCATCTCGGCATAGCCGTGACGCCGGTGAAACGCGATCGAGGCCGCATTCGTCGCCGTGGTCGCGCCCAGCATGACCCGCACCCCGGCGGCCCGCGCGCGCGCCTCCAGTGCGCGCATCAACTGGCCGCCGATGCCGCGGCCCTGCATCCCGGGCGCGACATAGATGGTCAACTCCATGCAGTGCACATAGCCGGGTCCGCCGCGGAACTGAAAGTAGCTGGCGAAGCCCAGAAGCTCCGCACCCTCGGCGACCAGAAACGCCCAACCGGCCGCCTGCCGCTCTGTCATCAGCCGCGCAATCTCTTCGGGGCTGCGCGCATGTAGCCAGAAGGTGATGACCGTGTCACGGATGATCGGATTCCAGATGGCTGCAATTGCCGGGGCGTCGGCGGCGGTGGCGTCGCGGACCCGCACCGCCTCAGCCATCACCGAGGGTCCGGCGAAAGAACTCCGTCAATCGCGACCAGAGCCGCGGCTCCGTTGCGAAATCATAGGCATGTCCCTGCCCCTCCACGACGAACAGATCGGCGGGCCGGCCCGCTGCGGCCAGGCCCTCGGCCATCCCCAGCGTCTGCGCTGCCGGCCAGATCTCGTCGGCCGTGCCGACCGACAGCAACAGCGGCATCGGCGCCGCCTCGACCGGGATCCGCGTGCCGGGGGCCAGCGCGGCGTCGCGCCCCGCCCAGACCCAGGCGCGGGGGTCCTCCGGTGCGTCCAGCAGCCAGCGCTGACCTGCGCGCAGCGCCGCAGGATCGAAAGCCCCGGTGACGCGGTCCGAGGCGGCATGGGCCGCGACCGCGGCGAAAGGCGTGTCGGCGTCGCCCAGGCTCGCGACCAGCAGCGCCGCCTCGCCCCCCTTGGACCAGCCGAACAGGCCCACCCGGCCCGCGCGGGGATGCGCGGCCAGCGACCG
>SLBI01000048.1 GCA_007126375.1 Paracoccaceae bacterium | reverse complement strand
CGCCCCCGCCGGGCCGGTGCGGCAGGGCGGGGGCGGGGGTGGGTGAAATGCCCATCCGCCCCCTTTCTTTCGCCTTCGAATCCCCTATGCTGACTGCTGCTGGCGAGGATGGCGCGATGGCCCGATCGATCGATTACGGCAATCTGATGCACCGGGCGATGCGCGGCCTGATCCGCGAGGTGCTGTCCGATGTCGCCGAGCACGGACTGCCCGGCGCGCATCATTTCTTCATCACGCTCAGCACCGGGCATCCCGGTGTCGCCATGGCCGACTGGCTGCGCGATCGCTATCCCGACGAGATCACCGTGGTGATCCAGAACTGGTACGAGGATCTCGCCGTCGATGCCGACGGTTTTGCCGTGACGCTGAATTTCGGCAACAGCCCCGAGCCGCTCTACGTCCCCTTCGACGCGATCTCGACCTTCGTCGATCCTTCGGTCGAGTTCGGTTTGCGCTTCGAGACTCATGAGCCGGGCGACGACGAGGACGAGGCGCCGATGGCCGAGGAGGCCGACGGCGAGAGCGGTCCGCGCGAGGCCGAGGTGGTCAGCCTCGACAAGTTTCGCAAGTAGCGCGCCCCCCCACCGCGGCGATCTGCCGGCGCCAGTATGCGACAGCATGCCGATTGCGCCACCCCGGTGTGCAGGCTATAGCGGCGGGCGATCTGACGAGGAGGCGCCGACATGCCCGCGACCCGCACCGAATCCGACAGTTTCGGCCCGCTGGAGGTGCCGGCCGACCGTTACTGGGGCGCGCAGACCCAGCGGTCGATCCAGAACTTCCCGATCGGCTGGGAACGGCAGCCGGTCGCCATCGTCCGCGCGCTCGGCGTGGTCAAGCGGGCCTGCGCCGAGGTGAACATGGCCAACGGCAAGCTCGACGCCCGGCGCGGCGCGGCCATGGTCGAGGCGGCCACCGAGGTGCACGAGGGCCGGCTGGACGATCACTTTGCGCTGGTGGTCTGGCAGACCGGCTCGGGCACGCAATCGAACATGAACGCCAACGAGGTCATCGCCAACCGCGCCATCGAGATCCTCGGCGGCGTGATCGGCTCGAAGGACCCGATCCACCCCAACGACCATGTCAACATGGGGCAAAGCTCGAACGACACCTTCCCGACGGCGATGCACATCGCCGCCGCCCGCACCGCCCATGACGTGCTTCTGCCGGGGCTGGAGAAGCTGCACGCCGCGCTCGCCGCCAAGTCAACGGCGTTCGAGGGCATCATCAAGATCGGCCGTACCCATACCCAGGACGCCACGCCGATGACACTGGGGCAGGAATTCACGGGTTATGCCCATCAGGTCGCCATGGGTCTGCGCCGGGTGAAGGCGGCGCTGCCGGCGGTCTGCGAACTGGCGCAGGGGGGCACTGCCGTCGGCACCGGGCTGAACACGCAAAGGGGCTGGGATATCGAGGTCGCCGCGAGGATCGCCGGTATCACCGGGCTGCCCTTCGTCACCGCGCCGAACAAGTTCGAAGCGCTGGCCGCCCATGACGCGCTGGTCGAGATGTCGGGCGCGCTGAAGACGGTCGCCGCCTCGCTGTTCAAGATCGCCAACGACATCCGTCTGCTGGGCTCCGGCCCGCGCTCGGGGCTGGGCGAGCTGATCCTGCCGGAAAACGAGCCGGGCAGTTCGATCATGCCGGGAAAGGTGAACCCGACGCAGTGCGAGGCGCTGACGCAGGTTTGCGCGCATGTCTTCGGCAACGATGCCGCGGTCGGTTTCGCCGGCAGCCAGGGGCATTTCGAGCTGAACGTCTACAAGCCGATGATGGCCTACAACGTGCTGCAGTCCATGCAGCTTCTGGGCGATGCCGCGGTCGCCTTCACCGACAACTGCGTGAAGGGAATCGCGGCCAACGAGGAACGGATCGGCCGGCTGATGCGGGAATCGCTGATGCTGGTGACCGCGCTGGCCCCGACGATCGGCTACGACAACGCGACGACGGTGGCCAAGACCGCCCACAGGAACGGCACTACCCTGCGCGAGGAGGCGGTGAAGCTCGGCTTCGTCGACGAAGCGACCTTCGACGCCGTGGTCCGGCCCGAGGCGATGATCGGTCCGTCGGACTGAGGCTATGCAGCGGCCCGAGGGCAGGGTAGACTTCCGGAAACAGAGATTTTCCGGGGGACACGCACATGAACAACCTGCACCGTCTGGCCGTGGCGGCCGGGCTTGCCCTCGGGGTCGCGTCGGCGCCGGCAGATGCCGGCACGCTGCGCTACAGCGGCATTCATTTCTTCGGCGACAGCCTCACCGATCCCGGCAACGCGGCGGCGCTGCTGGAGGGCGTGCGGGCGTCGCTGTCGCCCCCGTTGCGGGACCTCGTTCCGCCCTTTCCGCCTGCCTTCCCCCTGGGCAAGGCATCTGACGGCCCCCTCTGGTCCGAGCGAATCGCGGCGGATTTCGCGGCGGCAGGGCTGCGGACGGGCAATTTCGCCTTCGCCTCGGCACAGGTCGGCCCGGACGAGCCGATATTTCCGCTTCTGCCGGGCGTCAGCATCAACCTGCCCTCGCAGATCCGCCGCTTTCAGGCCGCCACGCCCGGGCCCCTGCCGGGCAACGACGTCGCGGTGTTCTGGATCGGCAACAACGACATGCTTGGGTTGATCGGCGGTGCCGGGCTGACGCCCGACAACGACCTGAGCCCGGCGGACCGCGACACGCTGGCAGCGCAGGCAGCCGGCCTCGCCGGGCTTGTCGTCGATGCCGCGGCGCTGCTGAGGCCCCACGGCATCGAGGATTTCGTGTTCCTCAAGCTGCCCGATTTCGGGCTGATCCCGCGTTTCAACCTGCCGGACCCGTTCGGCGATCCGGCCCGGGCCGGCGTCGCCTCGCTGGGGGCGGAACTGTTCAACGACGCGCTCGCCGATGCCGTGGAAGATCTCGCCGGGATGGGTGCGCGCACCGCGCTGTTCGATTTCGACATGGCGTTGCGCGCGGCGCTGGCCGATCCGGCGGCGCTGGGGGTCGAGTTCGCCGGACTGCCATGCCTGGCCATCATCGGCCTCACCCCGTCGATCGCCGATCTGGCGCAGTGCAGCGAGCATTTCTTCTACGACGACATCCACCCCACCGCGGCGCTGCACGCCGTGCTGGCCGACGAGTTCCGCCGCTTCGTCCACGTCCAGCCGATCCCGTTGCCCGCGGCGGGCTGGCTGTTGCTGGTCGCGGTGGCCGGCCTCGGCGGCCTCGGTCGCGCCCGCCGGCGGGCATGAGCGGCGACATCGTCAATCTGCGCGCCGCGCGCAAGCTCAGGGATCGTGCGAACAGGCGCGCGCAGGCCGATGCCAACGCAGCCAGATTCGGCCTGACGAAGGCCGAGCGCAAGCTGCAGCAGACGCGGGCCGACAAGGCCCGTGCCAGGCTGGAGGCGCATCGGCGGGAGACGGACGACGGCGCATGAGCCGGCCGGTGAAGCGCTCGCTGTCGCTGCAGGGCCATGCCACCTCGGTCTCGCTGGAGCCGGAGTTCTGGGCCGCGCTGCAAGGCATTGCCATGGCCCGCGGCCTGTCGGTCAGCGCGCTGGTTGCCGAGATCGACGTCGCGCGCCGCGACGGAACCGGGCTTGCCACCGCGCTTCGGCTGCATGTGCTGGCCGATCTGCAGCGCCGGCTGGCCGCGGCTCAGCCCGTGGCGGGGCCGGCCGGCGGGATCGAATAGGTGACCGAGGCACGGGCGATCACCGCATCGCTGCCCTCGGACCGGATCAGCACGTCGCCCACCACCAGCACGCGGCCCAGCTTCAGCAGACGCGCCTCGCCGATCAGGTCGGTGCCGGCGGCGGGCTTTCGCATGAAGTCGATGCTGGCCGAGGTGGTGACGGTCAGGGCTGCCGGCCCGATTCGCGCCAGCGTGGCCAGATAGACCGCGACATCGGCGAGCGCGAAGATGTTCGGCCCCGAGACGGTGCCGCCGGGGCGCAGATGCCGTTCGGCGACGCACAGGCGCACCACCACCCCCTCGGCGGTCACCCGCTCGACGCGGAAATCCTGCCGTACCTGCGGAAACTCGGCCTCGAGAAAGGCCTGCAGCGCCGTCTCGTCCATCGCGAATGCCATGCCTTTTCCCCATGCCGCCTCTGGCTTATGGTTTCGCCGTGACGGAAGGGAATGGCAAGATGAGCGAACTGGTGCTGCGCGAGGATGCCGGCGGGGTGGCGGTGCTGACGATGAACAGCCCGGCCAACCTGAATGCGCTGTCGGATGCGATGCTGGCCGCGCTGATGGACAGGCTGGTCGTGCTCGACGGCGACCGCAGCGTGCGCGCGGTGGTGCTGCGGGGGGCGGGCAAGGCGTTCTGCCCCGGCCACGACCTGAAGGAAATGCAGGCCGCCCGTCAGTCCGAGGACGGCGGGCGGGAGTATTTCCACGACCTCTTCACCCGCTGCAGCGCGCTGATGCAGGCAATCCCACGGCTGCCGCAGCCGGTGATCGCCCAGGTCCACGGCATCGCCACCGCGGCCGGCTGCCAGCTGGTCGCCTCCTGCGACATGGCGGTGGCGGCCGAGGGCACGCGGTTCGGCGTCAACGGGGTGAACATCGGGCTGTTCTGCTCCACCCCCATGGTGGCGCTCAGCCGCAACATTCCGCGCAAGCACGCCTTGGAGATGCTGACGACCGGCGGGTTCATCGACGCCACCCGCGCCGAAGTGCTGGGTCTCGTCAACCGGGTCGTGCCGGCCGACCGGCTGGACAGCGAAGCGCAGGCGCTGGCCGAAACCGTGGCGGGCAAGCTGGGCGCGGTGGTGAAGATCGGCAAGCAGGCCTTCTACGAGCAACTCGAGATGGGCCTCGCCGATGCCTACGCCCATACCGGCGCAACGATGGTGGAGAACATGCTCTGGCGCGATACCGACGAGGGCATCCAGGCCTTCCTCGAAAAGCGCCCGCCCGACTGGAAGGGCTGACCCTGGCCGGCCGATGCGACGGCGTCGCGGCCGCGGGTGACCGGCGGGTCGGGCCGCGCGTTGCGCCGACGCCTCCGGTCGGTTAGTCCTCTCCGCCGGGGCGCAATGGCCGGCAGCGGGAGGCACGGTTTCATCGGGACATGCCTTATCACCGGGGCCTCGCATGGCCTGGGCGCCGCGCTGGCGTGCGAGCTGGCGGCGCGCGGCCACAGGGTTCTGGCCACCGCCCGCCGGGCGCCGACGGAATTGCCCGGGGAGATTGCCGGCTTCGACTACATGCAGGCCGATCTTGCACAGGTCGATGAGGTCGCCGCCCTTGCCGACTGGGCGCTGGCCGAATCCGGCGGCCGGCTCGATCTGGCATTGCTGAACGCGGGTCTGGGATTCTATCGCCCGCTGCAGGCCGAGACCGCGGCGGACATCGCGCGGGTTCTGCAGGTCAACCTCGACGCCTGTGTCCATCTGGCCCATGCGCTGCATCCGGCCCTGTCGGGCGGCGCCCTCGGCCTGGTCGGATCGGTCGCGCACAAGGGCGCTGCGGGGATGCCGGTCTATGCGGCCAGCAAGGGCGCGCTGGATGGATTCGGGCGCGCCCTGGCGGAAGAATGGCGCGGCGAAGTGCGGGTGCGGGTGCTGCACCCCGGCCCGGTGGCCACCGGGATGTCGGAACGCGCGGGCCGGCCGCGAGGCGCGATCGACAGGTTCTTCCTGTCGCCGCGGGCGGTGGCTGCGGCCTTGCTGGACGCGCTGTCGGCGCCGCGCGGGGCGGACCGGCAGGTGATCTCCTACCTGCGCGTCGGGCGCCGCGGGCTGTGGCGCGGCCTCGTCCCGGGCCGGCGATGAGGGTGCTGCTGAGCGGCGGCGCCAGCGGTCTGGGCGCGGCCCTGCTGCACGCCTGCATGGCGCGCGGCGATCAGGTGACGGTGATCGACGCCGTGCCGGATCCGCAGGGGGCGCCCGAAGGCCCGGCGGGCGGGCTGGCATGGCTGTGCCATGACCTTGGCGCCGCCGATCCGGTGGCCTGGGCACAGCTCGAAACCGCCCTGGTGGACCGTGGGCCCTTCGACCTGGTCGTTCTCAATGCCGGGATCAGCGCGACCGGCCGGTTCGAGCATATCCCCCTGGCCGATCACCGGCAGGTCAGCCGGGTGAACCTGCGCGCGCCGCTGCAACTGGCAATGGTGCTGCAGCACCGCAAGGCACTGGCGCCGGGGGCGCGGCTGGTGTTCGTGGCGTCGCTGTCGTGCTTCACCGGCTATCCCGGCGCGGCCAGCTATGCCGCCAGCAAGGACGGTCTGGCGGCCTTCGCGCGTAGTCTTCGCAGACCCTTGCGGCAGGCGGGTGTCGTCGTGCAGCTTCTGTGTCCCGGCCCGATGGACACCCCCCACGCCGCGCGCCATGCGCCGAAGCGGGCCGGACGCGAGCGACGCATGCCGCCCGAACGCGTCGCGAAACTGGTGCTGCGGGCCTCGCCCCGGCGTTTCCTGCTGTTGCCGGGCACGGGCGCGCATCTTGCGGCCCTGCTGGGGCGGATTGCGCCCCGGACGATGACCCGGATCATGGGGCGGGTGCTGTTCGACAAGCTCAAGCAGCAGGGCAGGTAGCGGGCCGCCGAAAAGCGGCGCGGGGCCGAGGTGGCGGGCAGAGGCTTTCTCTGGCGTCGGCTGCCGCGGCGCGTGGGGCCGGTGATCCGGCATCCCGGCGCCATATTCGTTGCGCTCCGCGCGATCAGGTGTCGCGTGGGCGCGGGTCGGTCGGGCGGCTGTCGGGCAGGCTGAGGCGGGCGACCTGTTCGGCGATCGGATCGACCGACAACGGATGGCGGGCAGAGGAATACTGCGCCGGATCGCCGAGATCGCGCCAGCTCCCCTTGTGATAGACCTCCAGCGCGCCGAACCGGGCCTTGTAGCCCATCTTGCGGCTACCCGGCACCCAATAGCCCAGATAGACATAGGGCAGCCCCGCCTCGCGCGCCAGCGCGACATGGTCGAGAATGACATAGGTGCCCAGCGACTGCGCGGTCATCCCCGGCTCATAGAAGGAATAGACCATCGACAGCCCGTCATCGAGCACGTCGGTCAGGGAGACCGCAACCAGCCGGCGCCGCCCGCTCGCACCCTCGGGCACGGTGTATTCCACCACCCGTGAGCGCACCGGCGTCTCTTCGATCATCGCGGCGAATTCGAAGATGTCCATGTCGGCCATGCCGCCATCGGCATGGCGGCTGTCGAGATAGCGGCGGAACAGGGCGAACTGTTCCTCGGTGGCCCAGGGAGTGGTCGCATCGCGCTTGAGTGCGGAATTGTCGCGCAGCGTCCGGCGCTGGCTGCGCGAAGGGATGAAATCGGCCACCCGGATGCGCGCCGAGAGACAGGCGGCGCAATCGGCGCAGGACGGGCGGTAGAGCACGTTCTGCGACCGCCGGAAGCCCTGCTTCGACAGCGAGTCGTTCAGTCGCTCGGCGGTGTCGCCCTGCAGTGCGGTGAACAGCTTCCGCTCCATCCGCCCCTCCAGGTAGGGACATGGTTGCGGAGCCGTCACATAGAACTGCGGCGTGACCGGAAGGGAGTGGCGCATCGGGCAGGGCTTCGGGGCTGTCGCGAGGGTGGGTGGAGCGGTCGGGATCGGATCGGGCGGGGCGGCCCCGGCACCGGGCCGAAACCAAATTCCGACGCAGGTTCGCAAGGGCTCCTTGCGGCGTCAAGCCATAACGCGGCCGCTCAGCCCGCCGCCGGCCGGTTGATCATCGCCGTCCCCAGCAGCAGGTCGGTCAGACCCTGCCGGCGCGGGGTGATCAGCATCATCGCCACCGAGGCGATCTGCGGCAGCACCACCAGGACCGATCCGGTATAGCCCAGCGTGTGCAGCAGCGCCGCGGTCGCATCCAGCCGCCGGCCATGGCCGTCGCGCAACTCCACCGCCATCAGCGCCATGCCCGGCGTCGCCGACCAGCGGGCCAGCGCCACGGTGCGATAGGCGATGTTCAGCGCGGTGTAGAGCACCGGCAGGATGAATGCCGTCAGCAACGCCGTCGCCAGCAGCACGAGGGCCGTCAGCGCCAGGATCAGCAGCGTGTCCACCGCCCAGGCCAGCAGCCGCTTGAACGGCACCCAGACATAGAACTCGGGCAGAAGCTCGGGATCGGGCAGCGGCATCCGCTCAGGCCGTGAAATCGGCGGCGGTGGCGCCGGTGATGCGCCGAAGCTCGGCCGGAGCAATGGCGAAGACATGCCGGGGCGTGCCGGCCGCCGCCCAGACGGTGCCGAACGCCTCGAGCCGCGGATCAAGCCAGGCTGGCACCGGTGCGATATGCCCCAACGGCGCCACCCCGCCGATGGCGAAGCCGGTTTCGGCGCGCACCAGATCGGCATCGGCCCGGCCCAGCGGCTCGCCGGCCAGCGCCGCGGCCTTGTCGGCGCAGACGCGGTTGCCGCCGGCGGTGAGGAACAGCCGGACATGGCCCGAGGTCTTGCCGCGAAAGACGATGGATTTCACGATCTGGTCCAGCGTGCAGCCGACTGCCGCCGCCGCCTCTGCGGCGGTGCGGGTGGAGGCGTCCATCTCGCGGATTTCGGCGGTGACGCCGGCCGCCTCCAGGGCCGCCCGCACCCGTTTCAGGCTCTTGCTCATCGCGCATCCCCCTGCGTCGCCCGCCGCTGCACTATGGCCGCAGGAAAGGCCGCCGCAACCCCCCGCCGCGCCGGTTGGCGGCCGTTGACCCGCTCGCCGCGTCGCGCCACTCTCGCCGCCGATGCAGTTCGCCGCCCGCCTGACCCGCAGCCCGCTGCCGCACGATCCTGCCGCCGGCCGCGAGGCCCTGGGCGGGCTGCCGGGACTCGCCCCGGACCTGGGCGCGCTCATCGCCGGTGCGGCGGGATG
>SLBI01000171.1 GCA_007126375.1 Paracoccaceae bacterium | reverse complement strand
GCTGGAAGCTCTTCATCGACGCCCAGGCCTTGATCAGCGTGCCATCGACCGAGAAATGCTCGTCCGACAGCAGCGGGGCGACCTCGCGGTGGGCCACGAGCGCGGCCATCACCGCTGCCGCGCCATGGCGATGGTCAGCAGCCGGTCGCGGTTCCTGGGGAACACGGTCGGCCTTTTACGCGCCCGGCGTCGGCCGCCCGGACATCGAGCCCGAGGCGGCCGTGCGACTCATGCTGGCCGGCTTCCTGCTCGGCATCGTCCACGACCGCCGGCTGATGCGCGAGGCGCAGGTGAACTGGGACACATGCGCACCAAGGGCGCGCTGTCGCAGGAGACCGCATAACTCATGGTCTTCACGCTCGTCAGGGCAGCTTCGAAGAGGTGGCGCAAGCTCAACGGCACGAACCGGCTGCCCCGCGTCATCGAAGGCGTCAAGTTCACCGACGCCATTGCTCAGCGCGACGCCACGGAAAGCCGCGCTGCCTGGCGGGGCCACGTCACCCGGAGTCAGCCATAGCTCCGGCCCCGATCGCCCCATGCGGCGGCGCAGCGCCATCCGTGCGACCTGCCGAGACGCGCACCGATCGGGTCGCCCGGAAGTCCAGTTCCGGCCGTTCGCAGGCGGGTCAGGTCAGATGCGCCAGAAGGATACCGACATAGGTGAGCTGATGCAGCGACTGGTCCGCCCCATGGGCAATCCAGTAGCGCCGCTCGTGGACTTGCAGACCGGCCCGGAGGCTCAGCCGGGCCTTCACCCAGTCGATGTGATAGTGCAACAGGAACTCGGCCAGCAAAAGCCCGCTGACCGTTACGAGGCCGCCCCCCAGCCAGACGAGGATGGGCGCCGACAGCAGGACGTGTATGCCGGCATGAACGAGCCCGCCCGGTCTGCCGTAGGCGGCCTTGTCGCGCAGCATCCAGCCGGTCTGCAGCACGTAATCCGCCACAAGGTGCTTGAGCTGGAAGAACACCAGCGCCGCCAGAAGGACCCCAGGCGTCATGGCTGCAGCCGCACGAACATGTGGCCTGGCGATCCCGGCCGCGGCAGGGCCAGCCCCGGTCTCCCGTCTCGTGCGGAGCGCCACAGCCTTCGCCTGTCAATGGCTCCGCACCGCGGCACCGCCCTCGACACGGCAGGCCGCCGGCCCAGGCGTCTGCTCTGCGGCGGGATGGCGCTCGAGACGTTCAGCGGTCCGGATCCTCGTTGCTTGCGCGCGGCACCGTGAACGATAGCGACTGTGCGGCCCACAAGCCATAGGCGCGTGGCGGCCTGCCGGAAGGGCCGGCGTGGCGGGACCAGCCAGAGGCCGGCCGGCTCCCCACAGGTCGGATGGGGGAGACGGATCGCCCTCGAATTTTCTGGCGCAGCCCCCTCTGTTAACCTAAACTTGCAACACAGAGTTGTGCGGGGAAAGCATGCTGTCGCTCGAGGAACTGCTCACGGAGCTCGACCTCCAGCAATACGCGCCGCTCTTTGCTGCCAACGACATTGATGCAGAGATCCTCGCCGACCTGAGCAACGCGGATCTGGTGGAGATCGGGATCCGGTCTCTGGGGCATCGCAAGCGTATCCTGACCTGCGCGACGCGGTTGCGCGAGCAGCGCGGTCCGCGGCCCCCGGCTACGGCACTGCCCGACGTGACCTCGGAGCCAGACTTGCGATCGACCGCCGAGCGGCGCGAGGTGACGACCCTCTTTGCCGATCTGACCGGCTACACCGAGCTCCTGAACCGGCTCGACACCGAGGACATCCACGCCCTGCTCGGAGAATTCTACGACCGTTTCGACGTGATCGTGAAGCGGGTGGGCGGCACCGTAGACCGTCATATCGGCGACTGCGTGATGGCCGTTTTCGGGGCGCCGGTCTCGCGGGGCAATGACGCCGAGCGGGCGTTGCGGGCGGCGCTCGAGATGCACCGGGCGATGGAGGAGATGTCCTTGCGCTTCGGTCGCGACCTCAGCGTCCATATCGGCGTGGCGGCGGGCAACGTCCTTTATTCCAGTCAGGGCCAGGGAAGCCTCCGTGAACGGGCGTTCACGCTGACAGGCGACTCGGTCAATCTCGCGTCGCGCCTTGCTGACCGCGCAGCACCGGGACAGACGCTGATCACGACGACCATCCACAACATGCTTGGCGACATGATCGACTGCGCACCGGTCGCCCCGCTCGACGTGAAAGGGTTCGCCGGACCGGTGTCGGCATTCCGCCTGGTGGGGTTCCGCTCTCGCCCGGTCGAGCGTCCCCTTGTGGGCCGCGACGCCGAGATCTCGATCCTCTCCGGCGCGCTGGTTGATTGCGCCCGCCGCGGCCAAGGCGAGACGATCGCAATCCTGGGCGAGGCGGGCATCGGCAAATCCCGTGTCCTGGAGGAGCTTGTGCGCCTTGCCGAAAACCGCGGGATCCCGGTGCACAAGGCTCTCGTCCTCGATTTCGGGCTCGGCGATGGGCAGGACCCGCTGCGCGAAATCCTGACGGGACTGTTCGGCCTGAGCCGCAACGCCGAGGCGTCTGCCTTGCGCGCGGCAGTCGAGAAACTTGCCCGGCAGGGCGTTCTCGACGAAGAGGGACAGCTCTTCCTGCAGGTGTTCCTCGGGCTGCCGCTCGATCAGCCCCACCAGCGCATCCACGACGCGATGAGCGATGCAGCACGGCGGGAGGGCCGGCAGACGATGCTGCGGGCCGTGCTGCGCGGACAGATCGGCACCCATCCGCATCTGCTCTTGGTCGAGGATCTTCACTGGGCTTCACGCGAGACCCTCGGCACGCTGTCGCTCTTGGTCGGACTCACCGCCGAGGCACCGATCCTGCTTGCCGTCAGCAGCCGGCCCGAGGGCAACCCGCTGGACGCCGCATGGAAAGCGGGGCTCGGCGACGCAGCCCTGCGCCAGCTGCACCTGTCCCCGCTTGGCGCCGAAGATGCCATGCGCCTTGCCGAGGCGACCGATCTGTGCAGCGAGGAGGTCATTGCCGACTGTGTGGCGCGGGCCGAGGGCAACCCGCTGTTTCTCGAACAGTTGATGCGCCATGCCCGCGAACATGGGCACGAGCGGGTTCCGGGCCCGATCCAGAGCATCATCCAGGCCCGGCTCGACCGGCTGGCACCGCTCGAGCGGCGATTTCTTGCCGCGGCCGCCATTCTCGGCCAGCGTTTCACCATGGTCGAAGCGACCCATGTGGCCGCGATCGACATCTTTGACGAACGGCCTCTGCTGAACGCCTCGCTGATCCGGCCAATCCAGGAAGGCTACCTTTTCTCGCACGCGCTGATCCGCGACGCGGTGCTGCGCACGATGCTGCGCGACGATCTCCGGGCGCTGCATCTGCGCGCGGCGCGCCTGTTCGCCGGGCGAGACGGGAGGCTGCATGCGGAGCATCTGGCCGCGGCCGGCGATCCCGGCGCCGCAGGCGCCTTCCTTGCCGCCGCCCGCGACGCCGCAGCCGCCCACCGCAAGGAGGCGGCGCTGGCCCTCACCGAGCGCGGCCTTGCGTCCGGTGCGGGCATCGAAGCGCGCGGTGCGCTGTTCCGGCTGCAGGGCGAAATGCTGCGGGATCTCGGCCAAGGCGACGGGGCGATCGCCGCCTTTCGCGGCGCGCTCTCCATTGCCGAGACGGCCAAGGATCGCTGCCGGGCCAGAATCGGGCTCGCGGGGGTCATGCGCATCCTCGACCGTATCCCCGAGGCGGAGGCAGCGCTTGACGAAGCCCAGCCCGACGCGGAGGCCGGCGCGCTTGCAGACGACCTCAGCGAGATCCACTACCTGCGGGGCAGCCTGCATTTCCCGCGGGGGGATCTGGACGGCTGCCTGCGCGAACATGGCGAGTCGCTGGAGTGGGCCCGGCGCACCGGCAGTCCCGAACGCAGGGCGCTGGCACTGAGCGGGCTTGGCGATGCACATTATGCGCGGGGCAGGATGCTCACTGCCCATGGGGTGATCGAGGAATGCCTCGAGCTGGCAACGGTCCATGGCCTGGGCGCGGTCGAGGCTGCAAACCGCTTCATGCTCGCGACCGTCAAGATCTACATGCTGGAGACCGAGCGGGCACTGGCCGAGGCGCTGGCCTCGGCCGATCTGGCCCGGAGGGTGGGTCACGCACGGGCCGAGATCGTGTCGCGACTGACCGCCGGATGGATCCTGGTGTCGATGGCCGAGACCGGCAGGGCCCAGGCCGAGGTCGATCGCGGGCTCGCGATTGCGGCCCGGCTCGGCGCGAGGCGGTTCGAGCCGTTCCTGGAGGAGATCGCGGCGCGCATCGCCCTGGCCGAGGGCCGACGCACCGAGGCCTCCCACATCGCCGAGGGAGCTCTCCACAAGCTTCGCGCACTCGGGGCGATGTCGTTCATCGGCCCCTGGCTGCTCTCGACGACGGCCTGCGCCGCACCGACGGCAGAGCGGCGGCGCGAGGCCCTGGCCGAGGGTGAGGCGATCCTCGCCGCAGGTTCGGTCGGGCACAACTATTTCCGCTTCTACCGCTACGCCATCGACGCGTGCGCGGTTTCCGGAGAGTGGGCGGAGGTGCGCCGCTATGCCGATGCGCTCGCCGCCTACACGGCGCCCGAACCGACGGCCTGGTCGGACTTCTTCGTTGCCCGCGCCCGCGCGCTTGCGGACGCCGGCGCGGGACAGGGCGACCGACACGCACTGCTGCGCCTGCGCGCGAAGGCCGAGGCAGTGCGGTTGCATGCCGCCCTCCCCGCCATCGACGCGGCGCTCGACCGTCTGCCGGCAGGGGGCCGGATCGTATCCGCCTGACCCCGCCGGGGTTTCCCCGTCGCAGGCCGACACCAGGAAAGGGACAGAGACATGAAAGTGGCGGTGATCGGCGGCGGGGTTGGCGGCCTCGCGGTGGCCTATGAGCTCAGGAAACCGGCGCTGTCGGGGCGGCCGGCGCCCGAGGTGACGGTCTACGAGGCACAGTCGCGGTTCGGCGGCAACGCCGACACGGTGAACTTCAGCTTCGGGAAGGGTCCGCAGGGCGAGATCCGGCGCTGGGTCGATCTCGGCGTCAACGACTTCAATACGGCCGCCTACAACGACATCATGACGGTGATGAAGGCGATCGGCTTCGAGGAGGGTGTCGACTACCGACCGCTGGAGGACACCACCAGCTACTATACCGGCGACGGATCGACCTTCTTCACCGACAATGCCACGCCCTGGTGGGGCACGGGCATGGCCCCCACGCTGAAGGCATCGGTCGATGACTTCATGTCCACCGCAGGCGCCGACGGGGACAACCCGAAATACATCGACTACACGCTCGAACAATACATCGACGAACGGTCGGGCGAGCGGAAATGGGACCCCCAGCTGGGTCCGCGGGTGATCTATCCGCGCGTCAACGGCATGTATTTCACCTCGGCCGAGCTGGGGCCGCGGCGGATGCCGTTCTACGCGGTCATGCACTACTACAAGATCCAGGAGGGCGCGGGCGGCGATCCCGCCCGGCGGATGTATTTCGTCGGGGGCGCCAGCCACTGGATCCAGACCCTCACCGCGTACATGGCAAAGCGGATGGGCGTCCGGCTGGTCAGCGGCTTCTCGGCCGCGGTGGCCCGCGAGGGCGACGGCTGGACGGTGATCGACAGCGCCGATGGCGCGCGCAGGGAGACGGCCGACACCGTGGTGATCGCCACCCATGCGAATGACGGGCTGCGGTTGCTGAAGACCCCGCCGCCGGGCGTGGCGCCGATCATGGCGTCGATCCGCTACGAGACGGCGGTCAGCGTCGCGCATGTCGACGCCAGGCTCCTGCCGGTGGATCAGAACGCCTGGTGCACCTACAACATCGTCATCCACGAGCCCGGTGCGGTGGCGCTGAAACCCTATGTGATCAACTATGTGTGCAACCGTCACCAGAACGACGCCGAGAACCCGGATTACAACCGCTTCGGCCTGCCGATGTTCTTCCTGTCGATAAACCCGCACCAGCCGATCCGCGAGTCGATGGTGCTGAAGGACGACAACGGCACCCCGGCCTTCGCCTATCTGCACCACAACGTCTTCGACTTCGCCTGCATGAAGGCCCAGCACGACATCGAACCTCTGCAGGGCGCCGCGGGGCTCTATTTCGCGGGCGGCTGGACCCATGGCTCGGGGCTGCACGAGGAATGCTGGCAGCAGGGGATGCAGGTTGCAGGCGCAATTCTGAAGCGGTTCGAGAACGCCGAAGCCCCAGCGCCGGCCGTCCCGGACAAGGCCGCCTTTCTGGCCGCGCGCCTGCGCGAGACCGCAGCGGGATAAGGTTGCGCGCCGTGACGCGCCGGCCGGTTCAGCCGGCCGCGCGCACCGTGACGATTCCGCGGGACCGGCCAGACCCCGGGTCGCTCCCTCGCATCGCCTCGAACAGCAGCGGCAAGGGCACCCAGACAGGTGGATACTTGTACCGCGCCACGTCGAGGACGAGAACGCTGTCCGTCTGCGGATCATAGGCACCGATGGGCGAGACGTGGCCCGCGCCGTCCTGTCCCAGCACCGCGCGGTCATAATTGACCAGAACCCGCGCGCCTGGATCGTCAACACCCTCGCGGATCGCCGCCCGCATTCCGTCCGGCGTCTGCGAAGCGGCGAACATCGCGTCTCCCCGCGCGCCCAGGTTGCCGAGGAACTGTTCGATCTCGGCAAGCGTCAGCCCCTGGGTGACAACGCTCTCGAAGCTCTTCACCTGCTCGTTGGCCAGCGTGAAGACATTCTCCTGAGTGAAGAACGGGAAAGGAAACCGCATCGGGTCGAGCGGGCGCGGAACGTCAAGACTGTTGAGCGCCGCCGCGATACTCGCGACCGCGCAGAAGGTCAGGAACCGCTCGCTTTCGAGATAGGTGGACAGCAGGAAGAAATCGCGTGCCGCCTCCAGGTCCATCAGCCGGCGCCAGCCCTCCTCATCGACCAGATAGACGAGGCGTCCGATCTCGCCCGCCACTGTCTCGCCCGGCCGCACCTCACCGGCCGGTCTCTCGGCCGCAGGCGCCGAGGCCACCTCGGCGCGCGGACCTGCGGTCGGCCAGGTGACCAGAACGGCCAGCACCAGGGCGCCGAGGGCAACGGCAGATCTCAACGCGAACCGACCGGATGCCACATGCCGTCCCCCTTCAACTCCGCAGGCCCAAGGATCACGGCCGTATCGACACCGCATGGAATGCTAACGCCAGGATTGTTTCACGTCCATGGCGGCCTGCCCAGCAGAATAGCTGCAGACAGCGCTGCACTTATTGCTATCCTGACCGAGGGGCGATCTCGGGCCCTGTGATCGAGTGCAGGCGGGCCAGGACATGATGGAGCTTCCGAGGATCATGGGAATAGGCAGCGCCGATGCGCTCGGGACCTTCGGGTTGCTCCTCGCGATGGGCGCATACCTCTTCCTTCAACTCGGCCTGATCCGCGGAGAGGGCTATCTTTATCCGACCCTGAACCTCATCGCTTCCATCGCCTTGCTGATCAGCCTCATGGAGATGTTCAATCTCTACTCGGCGCTCGGCGAAATCGCCTGGATCGCGATCAGCCTGCTCGGCATCACGCGGCTTTTCATCTTGCGGCGCTATTTCCGGCTGACGTCCGAAGAGGAACGGGCGGGCGCCGCGCTCGCCCCGAGCCTCGACCTGGAGGACATGCGCGTCCTGCTGCGCATGGGCGAGTGGAAGGATCTGGAGCCCGGGGCGCGGCTTGCCGCCGAAGACACCCCCGTCGACGCGCTGTGGTATATCGATCAGGGCCGATGCCGGGTGGAGCATGGCGGGACGACCGTAGCCATGATCGGACCCGGTGGGCTGATCGGCGAAATCACCTACCGGACCGGGGCCCCTGCGACGGCGAGCGTGTTCGCCGAAACCCCGCTGCGCGGGCTGCGCTTCGACGCCTCCGCCCTCAGAGACCTTCTGGCACGCAAGCCCAGGATCGACAGCGCACTCGAGTTCGGCGTCGCCGGCGACCTGCGCCGCAAGCTGGCGCAGACAACCCAAAGCCTGACCGGCCCGGGGCGCGATGACGCCGCCTGACACGAGATCCGTTTGCTCGGTTTGGGGGGACGCGGGGGGGGCGCCGGTTGGAACCGGATTGGGCTTTGATGCGGTCGCGGTCGGCGTGGAGGGCAACGCAGGGCGCGGCGGTGGTGGTATCGGGGTCGGAGAGGGTGTCGGGATGCCGGTTGGCGACGGGCGCATCGACATGGACCCGGAGGGTCCCGGCGGGGTGCAGGTCCGGCATGTGGGGCGGCAGGTGGACGCGGCGGATGCCTTCGGTCACCGCGAGGCCGGGGGCGGCCTGCGCGCCGGCACCCTCCCGCACGCGCATGATGATGCGCTCGCGCACCGCCCCGGCCTCGCGGGCGAACAGCGCGAGGGGTCCGGCGAAGACGCCCTTGTCGACGCCGCTCGGGAGGTGACCTGCAATTCCCGCCGGTCGCAGGCGCAACGAAGGCGGTGGCGCAGGGCCATTCGAAGCGGTGGTGGCGGGGGGCGACCGGTCGGTTGCCGCTGCCCAGACCCTGCGGATGAGCGGCTTCAACCCGATGCGGTGCGCGTCGGTGGCGCCGGCTCCGAGGGGGCCCGACGGCCGCCTCGGGGGTTGCGTTCGGCCTCCTGCACGACGATTTCGGCACGTCTTTTCCGAATGCCGACTGCCCGTCGGGGCCCGCGGCCCGCACCTGTCGGCGCGGGCGCCGGAGGGTCCAGCCGATGGCGCGCAGCGCCTCCCAGCCGCGCGAGCCGGGGCCACCGGGGCCAGCCCGAGCGCGCTGGCCATGACCGCCGCCACCTTCCTCGCCGTCCATACCCCAGCGTCGTCGGGCGGGGTCTCCTTGCCCGCTCGCGCAACATCCCGAGGACCTCCGGCGTCAGGAGGGTCGGCCTGGCGCCGTTGCCGCGGCGTCGGTCGCCGAGGCTCGACGGCCCGAAGCGGTT
>SLBI01000039.1 GCA_007126375.1 Paracoccaceae bacterium | reverse complement strand
CGCAGGATCTCCTCATAAAGCGCGGCCTCGGCGGTGCGGTCGAGCGGCACGGGGCTGCCCGTCCTCCGCTGCAGCGCCGCACCCAGCAGCGCCAGCGCACCCGAGCCCTCGTCGAACTGCGCCTTCTTGCGCCAGACCAGATCGGCCGGCAGAAGATCGGCCACCGCCTTGCGCAGGATCCATTTCTCGGTCGTCGCACCGGTGCTCTCGGCCGCCTGCGGATCGGTGCGGCACAGCTTCAGCGTTGCCGGGATCGACTGGGCGAAATCGATCAGGTCACGGTCCAGGAAAGGCGTGCGCGCCTCGAGGCTGACACCCATGGTGATCCGGTCCACCCGTTGCAGGTTGATGTTGTGCATGGCGTTCAGCGAGCGTGTCAACTCGTCGGCCAGCGCACGGGGGCGGTCGATGTAGCCGTGGTGATAGGCATAGCCGGCGAACAGTTCGTCCGCGCCCTCGCCGGTCAGCACCGCCTTGACGTGCGTCCGCGCCAGTTCTGCGGCGAAATGGGTCGGAATGGCCGAGCGCACGAGATCGACATCGGCCGATTCGAGATGCCAGATCACATGGTCGAGGACCGCGGCCACGTCCTCGGCGGCAAAGGCCCTTTCGTAATGGTCCGAACCGATATGCGCCGCAACCCGCCGTGCCGCCGCGAGATCGGCACTTCCCTCGGCGCCGACGGCGAAGGTCTTGAGCCGCTGCGGTGCCGCGCGCGCCGCCAGCGCCGCGATGGCGGAGCTGTCGAGCCCGCCCGAAAGGAATGCGCCGACCTCGACATCGGCGACCATCCATTTGGTGACGGCCTCTTCCAGAACCAGCCGAAGCTCGGCCGCCGTGGCCGCCACGTCGAGGTCCGCTTCGGCTTCGGCGGCGCCCTGAGGAACCCGTGCCCACCGGCGCGGCCCGTCGTGGCTGTCGAACAGTCCGCCGGGCGGAATCGGCTCGATCGCATCCACCTCGACGCCGTCGAACGCCTTGAGTTCCGAGGCGAAGGCCAGGCCCGCACCGATCCGTGCCAGATAGAGCGGCTTGATGCCCAATGGATCTCGCGCGGCGATGATCCGGGTGCGGCTGGCCAGAACGAAGGCAAACATGCCGTCCAGCCGGGAGATCCAGCGCAGCGCTCCGGAACGGAACAGATGCAGGATCGACTCGCTGTCCGAAGCGGTTTCGAAGGCGCTTTCGCCCAGGATCGCCCGCAGATCGGCGTGGTTGTAGATCTCGCCGTTCACCACCAGGAGATCGTCGTTCTGCCAGATCGGCTGCGCGCCATCCTCGGGGCCTATGATCGCCAGCCGGGCATGCGCCATGATCACCGGCGCGCCGCGGCCGCGCACGACCTCGGTGGCGTCCGGTCCGCGATGGGCGATGCGGTCGATCATCGCGCGCGCGAGCGCCGCATCGTCGATGTTCCACAGGCACACGAAGCCGCACATCGGCTGGCCCTCTTGTCCGTGTTCCACACTCTTGCCTAGCAGGCCGGTCACCGCTTCTCAATGCCGGTGCTTGTGTTCACCGGACCCAGCCGCCAGAACGGGGGGCCGGAAGGAGGAGCGCAATGGCCGCGAGACCGAAGATCTGCCTGCGCGCCAGCGACGCTCCCGAGGCGCAGAGCGCCCGTTCGGAACTCGTTACTCGATATGGCGACTGCCCGGCCGAGCAAGCCGATGTGATCGTCGCGCTCGGCGGCGACGGCTTCATGCTGCACACGCTGCATGCCACGCAGAATCTGCCTGCCCCGGTCTATGGCATGAACCGCGGCACGGTCGGCTTTCTGATGAACGAATACCGCCCCACCGGCCTGACACGCCGGCTGGAGCGCGCCGAAGAGACCGTGATCAACCCTCTGCACATGCATGCGATGACGGTCGGCGGCGAGGTACACGAGGCGCTGGCAATCAACGAGGTGTCGCTGCTGCGCGCCGGACCCCAGGCGGCGCGGCTGCGGATCACCGTGGACGACCGTGTGCGGCTGGCAGAACTCGTCTGCGACGGTGCGCTGGTCTGCACCCCGGCAGGTTCGACCGCCTACAATTATTCCGCACATGGGCCGATCCTGCCGATCGGCTCGGACGTGCTTGCGCTCACGGCAATGTCGGCGTTCCGGCCGCGGCGCTGGCGCGGCGCACTGCTGCCCAAGACCGCCGTGGTGCGCTTCGACGTGCTGAACCCGGAAAAGCGGCCGGTGATGGCCGATGCCGACAGCCGACCGGTGCGCCACGTCGCCTGGGTCGAGGTCCGGTCGGCGCCCAATGTCGCACACCGGCTGTTGTTCGATCCCGGTCACGGACTCGAGGAACGGCTGATCCGCGAGCAGTTCGTCTGACCCGGCCCCATGCGGGGCGGCCCGGACTCAGGCCGCTCCGGCCGCCCGGCGCCAGGCTTCGAGCTTGCGGTAGAGGGTCGAGGGTGCAACGTCGAGTTCCCGCGCCGCCTGCAGCACCGATCCGCCGTGCCGGGCCAGTGTGGCCTCGATCACCAGCCGCTCGATCTCGGCCAGCGACCGCCCGAGCAACCCGTCGAGGCCGGCGCCGTTCGCGGCCGCGGGCGTCGCCGCGGCCGCCTTCGCCGGAGGCCCGGGATCAGCCCCGAGTTCGGCATGATGGTGCAGTTCAAGCGGCAGCATCGGCAGCGTCACCTCCTTGCCTGCATGCAGCACCACCACATTGCGCAACACGTTCAGAAGCTGGCGCACATTGCCCGGCCATGGCAGCCGCTGGAACAGTTCCACGACCTCGGGCGAGAGACGCTCGAACTCCTTGCCTTCCTCGGCCGAGAAGCGCCGGAGCATCGCCTCGGCGATCGTCACTGCATCGCCACCGCGCGCGCGCAGCGGCGGCATGTGGATCGGAACGACATGCAGCCGGTAATAGAGATCCTCGCGAAACCGGCCCCGCCGCACCTCTTCCAGCGGGTCGCGATTGGTGGCGCAGACGATGCGCACATCCACCTTGCGGGGACGGGCCGCCCCCACAGGCTGTATCTGCGAGGTCTGCAGGAACCGCAGCAGCTTGGTCTGCAGGTCGAGATCGAGCTCGCAGACCTCGTCCAGAAACAGCGTGCCGCCATCGGCCGCCGCCGCCGCACCGGGCTTGTCCTGCAGCGCGCCGGTGAAGGCGCCGCGCAGATGCCCGAACACTTCGGATTCCAGCAGGTCGCGCGGGATCGCGCCACAGTTGAGCGCGATGAAGGGGCCGCCGGCGCGCCCCGAGGAATCATGCAGCGCCTGGGCACAGAGTTCCTTGCCGGTTCCGCTCTCGCCGGTGATGAACACCGTCGCCATGGACCGCGCCACCGAAGCGATGCGCAGATAGAGGTCCCGCATCGGCGGCGAGTCGCCCAGAAACCCGTGCGGCTGCGGCGCCGTCGGAGTGGTCGCAGCAGGCTTTCCCGCGCCCAGCGCATGCCCCACGGCATCGAGAAACCGCGTCTCGTCAAACGGCTTGACCAGGAACTCGTGCGCGCCGGCGCGCATCGCCGACACCGCCTTGTTGATCGATCCGTTTGCGGTGATCACGATCACCCGTGTCGCCGGCTCCAGCGCGAGCATCGAGCGCATCAGGTCGAGCCCGTCGCAATCCGGCAGCATTAGGTCGAGCAGCACCACCTGCGGGCGCATCTGGCGAAAGGCGTTCAGCCCGGCTGCTCCGGTCGCCTCGGCACGCACGCGATGTCCGGCACCGCGCAGCACCTGCTCGTAGACCATCTGCAACGAGGGTGTATCCTCGATCAGCAGCAGCGTCGGCGCGGTGGGCGGCGCGAGCCGTGTCATGCCGGCGCCCGTCCCGCCGCCTCCTCGGCGGCGATGAAGCGACAGAGCCGGCTGAGTTGAGCCATCGTTGTGGCGCCGAGCCGGGTCATCTCCTCCTCCGCGTCGCGGTGCGCCGCCGCATTCAGCGCCTCGGCCAGTCGTTGCAGCGGCGTCGCGCCAACCGCGCCGGCCAGTGCGATCAGCACATGCGTTTCCGAGCGGACCTCGATCGGGTCCGGCCCCGCCAGCGCCCGCATGAGTCCGCGTTCAACCCGCGCAAGGTCCTCGGCCAGCCGCTCCAGCAGTTCCTGCGCGGCCTCGGCCCCGGCCAGTTCCATCAACCGCCGATACCGTTCGCGATCGCGCAGGGGCGCTTCCTCGGCACAGAGCTGCGCCGCCAGACGCGCCGCAGCCCCGCGCGCCTCCTGCAGGGCGACGCGGCTGTCGCCATCCAACCGGTTGTCGTCGATCCGGGCAAGCGCCGCGGTCAGGTCCGCGGCATCCGCCGCGCTCTGCGTCATCGGGGTCGACATCATGATCCGCACTCTCCGCAACCCGGCCATCTGCACCGAAACCATACACGCTCAGGTAGTGCTACCCACGTGGTCTAGCATGACCCTGCAACAGCCCTCAACACTCCTGTTCCGGCCCGCACCCCCACCGGCGGACGCGCGCCACTCATGCCGGTGCCACCGCTGGATATCCCGCTTCTGCCAGCGCCGCAGCGATCTCGTCGAGGATGACAGGATCGTCGATGGTGGCCGGCATCTTCCAGTCCTCGCCATCTGCGATCTTTGCCATGGTGGCACGCAGGATCTTGCCCGACCGGGTTTTCGGCAGCCGGTCCACCACCACTGCGTGCCGAAAGGCCGCCACCGGCCCGATCTGATCACGCACGAGGTTCACGCATTCCGCCAACACCTCCGAATGCGTGCGCTCGACACCCTTGTTCAGACAGATAAACCCGAACGGCAACTGCCCCTTCACGGGATCGGCGATACCGATCACCGCGCATTCGCCGACATCTGGATGCGATGCCAGCACCTCCTCCATCGCCCCGGTGGACAGACGGTGCCCGGCGACGTTGATCACGTCATCGGTGCGCGCCATGATGTAGAGATAACCGTCGTCGTCGATGTAGCCGGCGTCTCCGGTCTCGTAGTAGCCGGGGAAATGCTCCAGGTAGGATTTTCGGAAACGCGCCTCGGCGTTCCACAATGTCGGCAACGTGCCCGGCGGCAGCGGCAGGCGGATGGCAATGGCTCCCAGCGTGCCGGCCGGCACCTCGTGGCCACCCTCATCCAGCACCCGCACGTCATGTCCCGGCATCGGCAACGAGGGCGAGCCGAGCTTCACCGGCTGCGGGTCGAGCCCCATCGGATTGGCAGCGATCGGCCATCCCGTCTCGGTCTGCCACCAGTGATCAATGACCGGCACACCCAGCTTCTGCTGCGCCCAGATCACCGTGTCGGGGTCGGCGCGCTCGCCGGCCAGGAAGAGATAGCGCAGGCAGGAGAGGTCGTGCTCCGCCAGAAGCCGGCCCTCGGGATCCTCGCGCTTGATCGCCCGGAACGCCGTCGGCGCGGTAAAGAACGACGCCACCCGATGCTGCGCGATCACCCGCCAGAAGGTGCCGGCATCGGGCGTGCCCACCGGCTTTCCCTCGAAGACGATCGTGGTGTTGCCGTGAATGAGCGGCGCGTAACAGATGTAGCTGTGGCCGACCACCCAGCCGACATCCGAGGCCGCCCAGAACACCTCGCCGGGCTCCACGCCGTAGATGTTCTTCATCGTCCAGTTCAACGCCACAAGATGGCCCGCGGTCGGCCGCACGACCCCCTTGGGCTGCCCGGTGGTGCCCGACGTGTAGAGGATGTAGGCGGGATGATTGCCTTCGACAGGCACGCAGTCAGCCGGTTCGACCCCATACTGGAAGGCGTGCCATGACACGTCGCGCCCCTCGACCAGCTTCGCCACCTCCTGCTCGCGCTGGAAGATCACGCAAAAATCGGGCTTGTGCGCCGCCGCCTCCAGCGCCTGATCCAGCAGCGGCTTGTAATGCACCACGCGGCCCGGCTCGATACCGCAGGAGGCGGCAATGACCGCCCTGGGCCGGGCATCGTCGATCCGCGTGGCAAGTTCATGCGCGGCGAAACCGCCGAACACCACGGAATGTATCGCACCCAGCCGTGCGCAGGCCAGCATCGCTTCCAGCGCCTCGGGCACCATCGGCATGTAGATGATCACCCGATCGCCCTTGGTCACGCCCTTGGCCGCGAGCGCCCCCGCAAGTCGTGCCACCCTGTCCTTCAGTTCCGCATAGGTGATCTCGCGAACGGAATGCGTCACCGGGCTGTCGTGGACGATCGCCACCTGCCCGCCGCGCCCGGCCTCCACATGCCGGTCCACCGCGTTCCAGCAGGTGTTCACCATGCCGTCCGCGAACCACTCATAGATCGGCTCGCCTTCGGCAAAGAGCGCGCGCGTTGGCCGCTTCACCCAGTCGATCGCCTCTGCCGCCTCCATCCAGAAACCTTCGGGATCGGCAAGGCTGCGGGCGTGGATGTCGCGGTATGCCATGGTGCTCCTCCTCCTGGACTCGGCCATCTGTTACGCGGCAAGACGGCCCGGAGCAAGATCGTTGCGCAGCCATGTTGCGCAGCCATGCGGAGTGGCGGGGAAAGGGGTGGCCCACCTCCCGCACCGGTATCAGCCGCCGCGCAGTGTTTCGGTCAGCGTCCATGGCACCGGGCCACCGGCAAGTCGGGCACGATAGACCTGAAGCGTCTCGGCCACGCGCATGATGTAGCTTCGTGTCTCGGCGAACGGCACGTGCTCGATCCAGTCTGTCAAGGCGTCGTCGTCCATCAGGCGCGGATCGCCCAGTTCCGCGATCCAGCGCCGCGGTCGGCCCGGCCCGGCGTTGTAGCCGGCGGCGACGAGGGCCAGCGCGGGGCCGAACTCCTCCCTGAGCTGTTCCAGATAGGCCGCGCCCAGCGCCACGTTGAATGCCGGATCGTCGCGCAGCTGCGCGGCGTCGAAGTCGCGGCCCAGCCGGTCGGCCATCAACCGGCCGGTGCCGGGCAGAAGCTGCATCAGGCCCTGCGCGTTCGCGGGGCTGACCACCTGCGGATCGAACTCGCTCTCGCGCCGGGCGATGGCGAGGGCGAGTTCCACCGGCACCGGCAGCGTCGCTCCGGCCATCCAGGTCAGCGGAAAGGCGGCGCGCACCAGCTCGGCGCTCGTTCCCGTCCCGCGTGCCGCCGCGCCACGCGCCAGCTGAACCGCCCAGTTGGGTTCGTCCAGCGCCAGTGCCAGATCGCCCAGCCCGGGCAGGGCCGCATCGGGCAGCGACCCGGCCAGATGCAGAAAGAAGCGCCGCGCGAGGTGCCACTCTCCGGCCGTCCGCAGCAGAAGTGCCGCTTCGAGAAGCGGCGCGCCGGCAATCTCCGGGGCCGCCGGTGCTGGCGGCGCCGTTCCCGCCAGGGCGGGGTCCATCGGCAGCCCGGCCCGCTCGGCGGCGAGCTGGCCATAGAAACTGGTCTGGTGTTCGGCGGCGAAGGCATAGGCGGCGGCCGCATTCAGCGGATCGTCAAGCGCCTGATGCGCTCGCCCCTCCCAATACGCGGCACGCGAAAGGCTGATCGGGGTGCTGACCCCCACCCGCAACCGCCGGAAATGGCCCAGCGCCGTCGCCGGATCGCCGAGATGACGCAGCGCGACGAAACCGGCGAACCACTCCATGTCGGCGAAGGCAGCCCCGGCCACGAGGCCATGCCCGGCCGCAAGCTGCCAGGCCCGGCGGGCGTCGCCCGCCGCCAGCGCCTGCCTGGCGAGAAAGGCGCGGCCGCGCGCCCATGCCTCGGGACGGCCCAGCGTTCCGGCCGCCGAGCGTTCGAGGATCAGGTCGGCCGCGGTATCGTGGAGACGCCGGTTCATCCGCCAGTCGAAGCGTTCGAAGGCCAGCCCCGGATCATCGGCGAGATCGGCCGGCACGGCCGCTATCCGCGCGTCCACTCCGGTTTCGCGTGCCGCCAGCGCGAGCCGGGCCGCCGCCAGTGCCGGCCAGCCGCCTCCCATGCGCGCCGCCTGTCGCTCCGCTTCGCTGCGGCGGTGGCGCCACAGCAGCATGTCGAGACGTTCGGCATCCACCGCCGCCAGCGCAGCGCCCTGGGCAGCGCGCAGGGCGTCCTCCTGTTCGGCGGAAAGGGAAAGCGAGACCCAGGCATGCCGCGCCGCCGCCGCGGCGTCGTCCCGCTCGCCCGTGATCGCCAATGCAGTGACCAGCGCGACAGCGCCCGCGCCGGTTGCAGGGGGTCTCCCGGCGAAGAAATCCACGATCGCCTGCGCCGGCGCGGTCTCGGCGAGGCCGGCTTCGGCGATCGTCAGGATTCGGCCGAGATCGGGCCAATCGGGATGTGCGGCAGCGAAGCGCTGCGCGGCACGCCAGTCGCCCTCGCCGGCGCGCAGCCGGTGCCATTCTAGCAGGGCCGCGGCGCGTGGCCCGGCCGGCGCCACCTGCCGCGCCGCCGCGGACCAATCGCCTGCCCGCCCCGTCTCCAAGGCAAGGGCCAGCAGCGCCCCGGCACGATCCGGCGGAGGCGTCGATTGCGCCTGCGCCGCAGGTGCCACGCACAGCAGAAGCATCAGCGCCGCAAGTCGCGACAGCGGGCCAAGGCTGGGCGCGTGGCGCCGGCGGGGCAGGGCAGGGCTCATCGGAGGATCGGCTCGATCATTGCGCTTGATCATTCGGCGGCCGCAGATTAACCGCCCCGCGTCGGCGAGCCAAACACGAATCCGGCATCTGCAGCCGATGCTTCGGGCCGCACATCATCCACCGAAGGAGGAGACGCGCGATGTTCAAGGGCTCTCTGCCCGCGCTGGTGACGCCGTTCCGCGACGGCGCGCTTGACCGCGATACGCTCGATGCGCTGGTGGAATGGCAGATCGCGGAGGGCAGCCACGGGCTCGTCCCGGTCGGCACCACCGGCGAAAGCCCGACGCTGAGCCACGAGGAGCACGAGACGGTAATCGCAGCAGTGGTCAGGGCTGCCGCCGGCCGCGTGCCGGTGATCGCCGGAGCGGGGTCGAACAACACGGTTGAGGCCGTGCGCTTCCTGCGCCATGCCGAGAATGTCGGCGCAGATGCCGCGCTGGTGGTCACGCCCTATTACAACAAGCCGACGCAGGCCGGAATGATCGCGCATTTCACCGCGCTGCACGACTGCTGCGGCCTGCCGATCGTGATCTACAACATTCCCGGCCGCTCGGTGGTCGACATGCTGCCCGAAACGATGGCGCGGCTGGCTGACCTGCCTCGCATCGTGGGGGTGAAGGACGCCACCGGAGACATCGTGCGGGTCTCGCGCCAGCGCGAACTCTGCGGTGGCGATTTCGTGCAGCTATCGGGCGAAGATGCCTCGGCGCTCGGCTTCAACGCACACGGCGGGGTCGGCTGCATCTCGGTCACGGCCAATGTCGCGCCACGCCTCTGCGCCGAATTCCAGCAGGCGACGCTGGCGGGCGATTACGCCCGCGCACTGACATATCAGGACCGTCTGATGCCCCTGCATCGTGCGATCTTTCTCGAGCCCGGAGTGGCCGGTGCGAAATACGCGCTTTCGCGGCTGGGGCGGTGCGCAAACGAGGTGAGACTGCCGCTCCTGCCCGTCACGCCGAAGGTCGCCGCCGAGATCGACGCAGCCCTGCGCCACGCTGCCCTCATCGACTGAGCGGCACGAGCTGCCCTGGCCGCCACCGGGATTGCGGGCGGTCTCGCGGGGCGGGGCGCCTTCGCCTTGCCGACCCCGCCGTCAGCCGTATTGCGCCACCGGCGTTCCGGCCAGAGCCGCGACGTTCAGCAGTCCGCGCGCGGTGATGGACGGCGTCACGATATGCGCACGATTGCCCATTCCCATCAGGATCGGCCCCACCTCCAGCCCGCCGGCCCGCGCCTTCAGGATGTTGCGCGCCGCCCCGGCGGCATCTGCCGAGGCGAAGACCAGCACATTCGCCGCACCGGTAAAGCGCGCATCGGGGAAGATGCGGGCGCGCAACTCCGCATCCAGCGCCAGATCGACCGACATCTCGCCCTCGAAGGCGAAATCGGGCTCGCGCGCCTCCAGGATCTCCAGCGCGGCGCGCATCCGCCGTGCCGCAGCCGTGTCGAGGTTGCCGAACTGCGACTGCGAACACAGTGCCACGAGCGGCGTGACGCCAAACCGACGGACGTGGCGCGCGGCGGCGATGGCGGTGTCGGCGATCTGTTCGGGTGCGGGCTCGGGGTGGACCTGGGTATCGGCGATGAAGAGATTGCCCTCGGGCTGGATGATCAGCGACAGCGCCGCCACCGGCTTCAGCTTCGGCGTCGCCAGCACCTGGGTGACGTAGTTCAGATGCCACAGATACTGCCCGAAGGCGCCGCAGATAAGCGCATCCGCCCCGCCGCGCTGCACCATGATCGCGCCTATGGCGGTCGTGTTGGTGCGCAGGATTGCCCGGGCGATGTCTGGTGTCACACCGCGACGCTGCATCAGCCTGTGATAGGTTTCCCAGTATTCCCGATAGCGCGGGTCGTTCTCGGGGTTGACGATGTCGAAATCGCGGCCGGGCCGGATCGGCAGCCCGGCGCGCTCGCAGCGCATCTCCACAACCTCGGGCCGGCCGATCAGGATCGGCACCTCGGTGGTCTCCTCCAGGATGGCGTTGGCCACGCGCAGCACCCGCTCGTCCTCGCCCTCGGCAAAGACGATCCGGCGCGCAGCCGTCCGCGCCGCTTCGAACACCGGCCGCATGATCAGTGCCGAGCGATAGACCGAGGCATCGAGGCCGGCCTTGTAGGCATCGAGGTCCGCCAAGGGACGGCTCGCCACGCCCGAGTCCATCGCCGCCTTCGCCACCGCGCTCGCCACCACGCCCATCAGCCGCCGGTCGAACGGCTTGGGGATGAGATAGTCGGCACCGAAGGCCATCTGCTCGCCCTGATAGGCCTCGGCCGCCTCGGCCGAGGTGGTGGCGCGCGCCAGCGCTGCAATCCCCTCGATACAGGCGAGTTGCATCGCGTCATTGATCTCGCACGCCCCGACATCCAGCGCACCCCGAAAGATGAAGGGGAAACACAGGACGTTGTTGACCTGGTTCGGATAATCCGACCGTCCGGTGGCGATCACCGCATCCGGCGCGACCCCCTTCACCGCCTCGGGCAGGATCTCGGGCGTCGGGTTCGCCAGCGCGAAGACGATGGGTCGTGGCGCCATGCGCGCCACCATGTCCGGCGTCAGCACGCCGGGGCCGGAGAGGCCGAGGAACAGGTCGGCGCCGTCGATCACCTGATCCAGCGTCCGAAGCTCCGTTGTCTGCGCATAGGCGGCCTTCTGCGATGTCATGTCCTTTTCGCGGCCCTGCCAGACCAGCCCGTGGATGTCGCAAAGCCAGACGTTCTCGCGCTTCACCCCCAGCTTCAGCAGCATGTTGAGGCAGGCGATGCCCGCAGCGCCGCCCCCCGCGGAGACGACCTTGATGTCCTCGAACCGCCGTCCGGTCACCTCCAGCGCATTGGTTGCCGCCGCCCCAACCACGATCGCCGTGCCATGCTGGTCGTCGTGAAAGACCGGAATACCCATGCGCTCGCGGCACAGTCTCTCCACCACAAAGCAATCCGGGGCCTTTATGTCCTCGAGGTTGATCGCGCCGAAGCTTGGCTCCAGCGCGCAGACCAGATCTGCCAGCCGCTCGGGATCGGACTCATCAAGTTCCAGATCGAAGCAGTCGATGTTGGCGAACTTCTTGAAGAGCACCGCCTTGCCCTCCATCACCGGCTTGGCCGCCAGCGGCCCGATATCGCCCAGCCCCAGCACCGCCGTGCCGTTCGTCACCACAGCCACGAGATTGCCCCGGCCGGTGAAACGCGCTGCTGCCACCGGATCGGCCTTGATCTCGAGGCAGGCCTCGGCCACGCCCGGCGAATAGGCGCGGGCCAGATCGCGCCCCGTCGCCAGTGGTTTGGTCGGCCGCACCTCCAGCTTTCCGGGCTGCGGGAATTCGTGATAATCGAGCGCCGCCTGCCGCGCGCTGTCTTGCCTGCCGTCGGTCATCCTTTCCCCCCGCGATCTGGTTTAACGTTAAACCATCCTTGCGGTGCAGGGAACGGTCTGCCGTTCCTGCCGCAGCGGCCGCTTGCAACCGCGTCCCGCCCGCCGCACACTCGGCGCATGATGGACGTCGACGCAACCTGCCTCGAAGCTGCCGCCCGCGCCGTGCGCGAGAATGCCCACGCGCCCTACTCCCGCTTCAGGGTGGGCGCAGCGATCCGCGCGGCGTCCGGTCGCATCTACGCCGGCTGCAACGTCGAGAACGCGTCCTACCCCGAAGGCACCTGTGCCGAGGCCGGCGCCATCGCCGCCATGGTCGCGGCTGGAGACACCGAGATCGCCGAGGTGCTGGTGATCGCCGATGCCCCCGGGCCGGTTGCCCCCTGCGGCGGCTGCCGCCAGCGGCTGAGCGAATTCGCCGGTCCCGACGTGCCGGTCACCCTGGCCAATCTGCGCGGCGACACCCGCACCGTTTCCATGGCCGAGCTTCTGCCCGGCGCCTTCGTCAAATCCGACCTGCCGCGCGACTGACACCATGGACACCCGCGCCCTCCTCTCCGCCCTGCGCCTCGGCCGGACACCGCCGCCCGAGGCGGTGCGCGCCTTCGCCCATGGCCTCGGCGACGGTTCGGTGTCCGATGCACAGGCCGGCGCCTTCGCGATGGCCGTCTGCCTGCGCGGGCTGGGCGAGGCCGGGCGCGTCGCACTGACCGAGGCGATGCGCGATTCGGGGCGCGTGCTGGACTGGCACCTGCCCGGCCCGGTGGTGGACAAGCATTCCTCGGGGGGAATCGGTGATTGTGTCTCCCTGCTGCTCGCCCCGGCGCTCGCGGATTGCGGCGCCTATGTGCCGATGATCTCGGGCCGGGGCCTCGGCCATACCGGCGGCACTCTGGACAAGCTGGAGGCGATTCCCGGCTACGCCACCGATCTCGGCATCGACGGCCTGCGCCGCGTGACGCGCGATGTCGGCTGCGCCATCGTCGCCGCCTCGGCCGATCTCGCCCCTGCCGATCGCCGGCTCTACGCGGTGCGCGACATCTCCGGCACGGTGGAAAGCCTGGATCTGATCACCGCCTCGATCCTGTCCAAGAAGCTCGCCGCCGGGCTGCAGGTGCTCTCTCTCGACGTAAAGGTCGGTGCCGGCGCCTTCATGAAAACGATGGAAGAAGCCCACGCCCTGGCCGAGGCGCTTGTCGGCACCGCGGTCGGCGCAGGCTGTCGCACCGCGGCGCTGATCACCGATATGGACCAGCCGCTGGTTCCGGCCGCCGGCAACGCGCTCGAGGTCGCGGTGGCCATGGAGGCCCTGACCGGAACTGTCGCCCACCCCCGCCTGATCGAACTCACCTGCGCACTCGGGGGCCTCGTCCTTGCCCTCTCCGGCCTTGCCGACAGCGCGGACGCCGGCGCTGCACTGATCGACGACAGCATCACGCGTGGCGGCGCCGCAGAGCGCTTCGGCCGCATGGTCGCTGCGCAGGGTGGCCCGAACGATTTCGTCGCGGATTGGCCCGCCCACCTCCCCGTCGCGCCGGTCCTGAAGCAGGTGCCCGCCGGCATGGCCGGCCGCGTCTCCGCCATCGACGGCGAGGCGCTCGGCCTCGCCGTCGTCGCGCTCGGCGGGGGACGGCGCATCGAGAGCGACCGCATCAATCCGGCCGTGGGCCTTGCCGGCCTTCTGCCGCTGGGTGCCGAAGTATCCGCCAGCGACCCGGTCGCTTTGATCCACGCCGCCAGCGACGACGACGCCGATGCTGCGGCCGCAAGCATCGCGTCTGCCTATACCATCGGCGACGGAGGCGCACCGCCGCCGCTGATCCGTGCCCGGATCGGCTGATGTCCCGGGCCTTTCTGATTGTGCTCGACTCGGTAGGTTGCGGCGGCGCTCCCGATGCGGAGGCCTTCGGCGACACCGGCGCCAACACGCTTGGCCACATCGCCGCCGCCTGCGCCGAAGGCCGCGCCGAGACGGGCCGCAGCGGCCCGCTGCGCATGCCGGTACTCGACGGGCTCGGCCTCGGCGCCGCGATCCGGCTGGCTTCGGGCCACCCGGCGCCGGGCCTGACCGCCATGCCGCACGGCCTCTGGGGCGCCGCGACCGAGGTGTCCCGCGGCAAGGACACGCCCTCGGGCCACTGGGAACTTGCCGGCGTCCCCGTGCCGTGGGACTGGACCTATTTTCCCGACACGCGCCCCGCCTTCCCGGAAAGCCTCTCGGCCGAGATCGCCGCCCGCGCCGGCACCGACGGCATCCTCGGCAACTGCCACGCCTCGGGCACCGCCATCATCGACGAACTGGGCGCCGAGCATCTGCGCTGCGGCTGGCCGATCGCCTACACGTCCGCCGACAGCGTGCTGCAGATCGCCGCGCATGAGGATGGCTTTGGCCTCGACCGCCTTCTCAACCTCTGCGAATCGGTCGCCCCCACCGTCCACGCAATGCGCGTCGGCCGGGTGATCGCCCGCCCCTTCCTCGGCAAACCGGGCAGCTTCGCGCGCACCCCGAACCGGCGCGACTATGCCGTCGCCCCCCCCGCACCGACGCTGTTGGACCGTGCGCAGGCGGCCGGGCACACGGTTCATGCCGTCGGAAAGATCGGCGACATCTTCTCGCAGCGCGGCATCGACCGGCTGCACAAGGGCCGCGACGACGCCGCGCTGATGGACCAACTCCACCGCCTCGCCGGCGAAGCCGAACAGGGCAGCCTGATCTTCGCCAATCTGGTGGAGTTCGATTCGGTCTATGGCCACCGCCGCGACGTCGCCGGCTACGCCCGCGCGCTGGAATGGGTGGATGCCGAGGCCGGGCGCTTCCTCGCCCGCCTCCGGTCCGGCGATCTGGCGGTGTTCACCGCCGATCACGGCAACGACCCCACCTTCCGGGGCACGGAACACACGCGCGAACGCGTACCGGTGCTGGCGGCAGGCCGCGGAGCGGGGCAGATCGGCCTGTGCGCCTTCGCCGATGTCGGCGCCTCGGTCGCGGCGCATCTGGGCATCGAGATCGACGGGCCGGGGCCCGAACCGGGGAGGAGCTTTCTGTGAAGCTGCGCGACATGCCCAAGGCCGAGTTGCACCTGCACCTCGAAGGCGCCGCCCCGCCTGCCTTCATCCGCGGGCTGGCGGCCGAGAAGGGCCTGCACCTTTCCGGCATCTTCGACGACCGCGGTGCCTATGTCTTCGATGATTTCTGGCAGTTCCTGAAGGTCTACGAGGCCGCCACCTCGGTTCTGCAGACACCCGCGGACTATGCCCGCCTCGTGAGCGCCGTGCTCGAGGACCGTGCCGCCGACGGCGTCGTCTATGCCGAAACCTTCCTCAGCCCCGATTTCTGCGGCGGCGGCGACGAGGGCGCCTGGGCCGAATATCTGGCCGCGATGCAGGAGGCGGCCGGGGCGGCAGAGGCCGCCGGCGGCCCCACCCTGCGCGGCATCGTCACCTGCATCCGCCATTTCGGCCCCGACCAGTCGCGCCGCATCGCCCGTTGCGCTGCCGAGACCGCCGGCAACTGGCTGGTCGGCTTCGGTATCGCCGGCGACGAGCGCACCTTCGCCCTCAGGGACTTTGCCTGGGCCTTCGACTGCGCTCGCGAGGCCGGTCTGAAACTGACCGCCCATGCCGGCGAATGGGACGGCCCCGCCTCGGTGGCCGCCGCGCTCGACCATCTCCGCCCTGCCCGCATCGGCCATGGTGTCCGCGCCATCGAGGATGCCGCGCTGCTCGACCGTCTGGCCGAGGCCGGCACCGTGCTGGAGGTCTGTCCCGGCTCGAACATCGCGCTGGGCCTCTATCCCGGCTGGCGGATGCACCCGGTGGACAGACTGCGCCGCGCCGGCGTCGCGGTCACGCTGTCCACCGACGATCCGCCGTTCTTCCACACCACGTTGACGCAGGAATACGCCCGCCTGGCGGATGCCTTCGACTGGGAAGAGGCGGAGTTCGCCGCGATCAATCGAGCCGCTCTTGCCGCCGCCTTCTGCGACGCGGACACCCGCACCCGTCTCGCCCCCCGTTTCGCCTGATCCCCCGGAGGCCGCATGTCCGAACACCTGACCGTCGTTGCCCACCCCCTCGTGCAGCACAAGCTCAGCCACATGCGCGAGAAGGAAACGCCGACGCCGCTCTTCCGCCAGCTTCTGAGGGAGATCAGCCAGCTTCTGGCCTATGAGGTCACCCGCGACATGCCGCTTACCAGCCGCGCCATCGAAACACCGCTCTGCCGGATGGATGCTCCCGTTCTGGACGGCCCCGAGCCCGTGCTGATCTCGATCCTGCGGGCCGGAAACGGGCTTCTGGACGGGATCCTCGAACTGATCCCGATGGCGCGGGTCGGATTCGTCGGCCTCTACCGCGATGAGGAAACGCTGCAGCCCGTCCAGTATTATTTCAAGGTGCCACCCGACCTTGCCGATCGCATCGTCTTCGTGGTCGACCCGATGCTGGCCACCGGCAACTCCTCGGCCGCGACCGTCGACCTGCTGAAACAGGCCGGGGCGCGCAGCATCCGCTTCCTGTGCCTGCTCGCCGCGCCGGAGGGGGTGGAACGGATGCGTTCCGCCCATCCCGATGTGCCCATCGTCACGGCCGCGCTGGACGAGAAGCTCAACGAGAAGGGGTTCATCGTCCCCGGTCTTGGCGACGCCGGCGACCGGATGTTCGGCACCCGCTGAGCCCGACCGCCGCGGTTCCATGCCTGCCCCGGCGCTCCGGCCCGCTGCATCGGACGTGTCCCGCGTCGCGGCTCACCCCTCGAAACGATAGCCGAAGCGGGCGATGTCGGCCGCGCAGATCTCCGCCACCCTGGCCACGGTGTCCGCGCCGTAATCTCGTCGCCAGTCGTCCGGACGCCTGCCGACATTGACCCGGCCAGGCGGCGGCAGCGCAACGCCCAGCAGCGTGCCGAGGCGCCCGGCATCCTCGGCCAGGCGTTCCTGGCGCAGCCACAGCGCGCAATGCTCCTCTCCGGCCCCGTCGCGGACATAGGCGGCCGCGGGGCTGACCCGGAAGGACGCCGCCACGCCGGGATCGGCAAGAAACCCCGCGAAACCCAGACGGCGCGCCAGTGCCACATGCGGATGCGGAAATTCCTGAACGCGCAGCCAGTGATAATAGCTCGCCAGCCGTTCCCACGGATTGCGGACGATCGTGACCACGTGGTATCGTGCGAACTCCGAGCGTGGCACCAGCCCCTCGATGTCCACCAGCCGGGAGTGCTTCCAGACCGGCCCGGCCGGCCTGGCCCCCCGCAACCGCTTGCGCAGCGCGGGCCGGCGTTCGCGCGCCGCCGGGCTGTCGCCTATCAGCAGATCGTCGGGCCCTGCGACCGTCTCCAGCGCCTGCGCCAGCGCACTGCCCCCGGTCTTGGGGATGTGCACGAAGATGCAGGCATGCGCGAAGGAGACGATCATCTTCCCGCACGCAGCATGATCAGCGCCCCGGCGCCGACGATCAGGGCGGTACCGGCAAGCGTGGCCCAGTCCGCCCGATCGCCGAAGAGCAGAAAGGCCCAGATCGCCGCGAAGGGCAGGAAGCTGTATTCCAGCACCGCGACCCGGCTCGCCTCGGCGATCTGGTAGGCGCGGATCGCGAGCATCATCGCCACGACGCTACCCAGCGCATTGACGGCCGTCCAGAACAGGGCCCCGACCGACGGCGTCGTCGCGCCACGGGCGAACCAGCCCGCCGGCCCGGCGGCCGCTTCGGGCACGATCACCGCAACCGCCGCCATGCCGGCAACGCCCCAGAGGGCCATCGCCGCGAAATGCGCCATCACCATTCCGGCAATCGGCTCGCCGGCGCAGAACTCGCGCGTCAGCACCGCGCCGGCCCCGTGAAGACAGCCCGCCGTCACCGCGATCGCCGCCGCCCAGAGCGGCAGCGCGCCGCCGCCCGTAGCCTCGCCCCAGGGCCGGAGCACGATCATGACACCGGCAAAACCGACCGCCACCGCAAGGCTGCGCAGCAGGCCCACCCGCAGCCCGAGCGCCAGCACCGAGATCACCAGCACGAAGACCGGCGCGGTATAGAGCCCGGCGCCGGCCTGGCCTATGGTCATCACCGCAAGCGCCCCGAAATAGAGCACGATCCCCAGCGAAGCGACGGCCGCGCGCAGCGCCACCCGGGCGGGGCTGACCAGTTGCATGCGCCATCCCAGCGCCAGCGCGACAAACAGCAGCAGCAGCATGCACATGCCGGCACGGATCGCCTGATACTGCCAGAGGCCCAGTTCCGTCGTCACCAGCCGCACCGAATTGTCCACCAGTGCAAGGCAGGCCATCGCCGCGACGATCATGGCGGCTGCCAGCCCGTTCCGCGCCACCGGAGGAAGGGCGCGCACCGTCTCTTCCGCGTGCTGCCGCGCCAATGCCCAGCCCCCTGCCCAAACGGTCCCCTCCCCCTTCCCAAAGCCGGCATGGCCGGTCAATACTTCTGTCCCGCGCGACACGGGCAGCAGGGGAGGAATACATGGGCTGGTTGCCGGACGAGACGGGGCTGGAGAAATGTGCGGCGAACCATGTGCCGCTGACGCCGCTGTCGCATCTGCGCCGTGCCGCCGATGTCTTCGCACACCACGAGGCGCTGGTGGACCGTGACCGCCGCTGGACCTATGCCGAGATGCACGACCGCGTCTCGCGCCTCGTCGGCGCGCTGCAGGCCCGCGGAGTGTCTCCCGGCGATGTGGTGGCGACGCTGCTGCCCAACACCGCAGCACATGTCGAGGCGACCTGGGCGGTGCCCGCCAGCGGCGCGGTGCTGAACACCATAAACACACGGCTCGATCCCGACACCGTTGCCTATATCTTCGGTCATGGTGGGGCGAAGATCGTGCTCTGCGACAGCTCCCTCCTGACGCTGGCCGAAGCGGCCAAGGAAGAGATGGGCGGCGGGCCCGAGATCATCGAAGTGGCCGACCCCGCCGCCGGCCTGCCGGGCTCCGGGCGCTATCCCGAGTATGAGGCGATCATCGCCGCCGGAGACCCGGCGACGGCCTGGGTGATGCCCTTGGACGAATGGGAAAGCCTCGCGCTGAACTACACCTCCGGCACCACCGGCCGACCCAAGGGCGTGGTCTATTCCCATCGCGGGGCGTATCTCAACACCATGGGCACTGTGATCGCCTGGCGGATGGTGCTGCATCCCCGGTATCTGACCATCGTGCCGCTCTTTCACTGCAACAACTGGTGTCACAGCTGGCTGATGCCGGCGCTGGGCGGGACCGTGATCTGCTGCCGCGAGGTCGCCGCGGCGCCGATCTACCACGCGATCGCGGCCGAGCGCGTCACCCATTTCGGCGGCGCGCCCATCGTGCTGAACATGCTGATCAATGCCAGGCCGGAGGACCGGAAGCCCTTTGACCATATAGTGGAAGTCTTCACCGCCGGGGCCCCGCCGCCGGCGGCGACGCTTGCCGCCATCGAGCCGCTGGGCTTCAACGTCACGCAGGTCTACGGGCTGACCGAGACATATGGCCATGTCACCGAATGCCTCTGGCGGCCAGGGGAATGGGACGGCCTGCCACAGGAGGAGCGCGCGGCGATGAAGGCGCGGACCGGCGTCGCCATGGCGATGATGGAGGAGGTCACCGTTCTAGACCCCGGCATGACGCCCACGCCGCGCGACGGCGCCACGCTCGGCGAGGTGGCGCATCGCGGGAACTCCGTGATGAAGGGCTATTACCGCAATTCCGAAGCCACGGCCGAGGCATTCCGGGGCGGCTATTTCCACTCGGGCGATCTCGCGTTCCGCCACCCCGACGGCTACATCAAGATCGCCGACCGCTCGAAGGACATCATCATTTCGGGCGGCGAGAACGTCAGTTCGGTCGAGGTCGAGAATGCGCTGATGCACCATCCAGCGGTGCTGCTTGCGGCGGTGGTGGCAAAGCCGGACGAGAAATGGGGCGAGGTGCCCTGCGCCTTCGTCGAGTTGAAGGACGGCGCCGAGGCCGACGAGGCCGAGCTCATTGCCTTCTGCCGAGCCCGGCTTGCCGGCTTCAAGACGCCAAAGCAGGTGCTGTTCCGCGACCTTCCCAAGACCTCGACCGGCAAGATCCAGAAGTTCGAGCTGCGCGCGGTGGCAAAGGGGCTGTGAAGCTGCCCTTCCCGCCCGGCTCAACGCTGCCCGGTGGCGGTCTCGAACAGTTTCATCACCTCGCGCCAGAATTCCGCACCCTCGGGGCCCGGGCGCTCGGCACGCGCACCGGCCTCGGCGGCGGCGGCCGGACCGTAGAGCGCAGTGAGGTCGGCCAGCGCGCGCAGCGGTTCGACCCGACACCCATCCTCGGTCAGCCGCCACGGCAGGGGTTCGCCCGGCGCGGTGCCGCAGCGGTCCGGCGCCGACAGGCCCAGACGGATCAGCCCCAGCACATCCGCCAGCGCCTGCGGCGCGTCGCCGAAATAGCTGTGGCCCAGCGCATCGGCCTCCAACACAGAGGCATCGACTATCTCGAGGCCCTCCAGCCCTGTAGGCACGCCCGCGAGGTCGCCCGCACGCGGCCGGCCGTTCACCCGGCGCGACACCGCGAGCGCCCGGTCGTTGGCCGAGGCATAGAGGGTGATCCCCTCGGCCCGCGCCTGCAGCACCGGAAAGCGCGCCTCCAGCTCGCCCGCGTCGATGTCGGCGGCGGTCAGGATCAGCTGGCCCAGCCGGCGGTCGGGATTGTCGCGCAGGAACGCCTCCAGCCCCTCCAGCGCGTAGCGGTTGCCCATGGAATGCGCGATCAGGTGCAGCTTGCCCTCGCCCCGCGTCGCCAGTTCCAGGAACTCGGCGATGGCGGGGCGGCTCGGGATCACCCCGTTCGCGTCCGAGAGATAGCCCAGCAGCGTCCCCTTCGACGGCCACGAGAAATACAGGGCCGAGCCGTCGAATTCGAGGTCGAAGGCGAGCTGCGCGGCACGCAGCGCCCCGGACTCGAAACTCACGTTGTAGCCATGGATGAAGAGCAGCCGGTCCGCCTGCCCGCAACAGCCCTCCACGAAGGCGTCGCGGGCGAGCGGCACGATCTCGGCCAGCACGACATGGCGGTCCGGGTCAAGCCGGCCGGTGAGCGACCAAACCGACGGGCGTTCGATCACCCCCGTGAGGTGGCCGGGCGGGACCGTCACCGTCAGTCGCCCGACCTCCAGCGGCCCGCGCTCGCTGCCGTAGAATCGCGCCGGGTCGGCCGCGCCGCCGCGCTGCCGGTTGGTGCCGTACCAGATCGTAACCGCCTGCGGATCCTCGGGCGTGCCGATGTGGCGTGGCCGGACAAGGAGCCGTGCACGCTCGTCGGAGATCAGCGCCGGCGCGGGCAGGCGCAGCCGCTCCGCAAGCGCCTCCAGCGCATCGAGTTCGATCATCAGCAGCGGGCTCTCCGGCCCGACCCGGTCGCGCAGCGCCAGGTAGCGGGCCTCGGCCGCGACAAGTGCCGCCGCCCCGTCGCCCAGCGCCAGATGCGCGGAGACGATCGCATCGAGCGCCCGCGCGCGCCGGCCGTCGGCCGGGTCGAGACGGGCGGGCAGGCCGGACACCCACTCCAGCGCGGCCTGCGGAACGCCGGCCTCCAGCGCCGTCTCGGCCAGATCGAGCCGCAGATCGGCATCATCGCTGCGCCCGATCAGGGCCTCGGCGGCCGCAACGGCGGCGGGCGGGTCCGACTGAAACAACAGGGCGATCCCGGCGAAGGCCTCGAAATCCGCAAGCGGCGGCAGTGGCTCCTGCTGCGCAGCCGCCGGCGGGCCAAGCAACGCAAGCGCCGCCGCAAGCACAATTCGCCGCGACCGCCCCGGTCCGGTCCGGCGCACCTCCTGCCCCTTCAGGACCATCGTTCCCTCCCGTCCGCAACGGTTGCCTCCCAGCAAGGATCGCCGCGCGTGGGCCTCAGGTCAACGACCTCCGCATGGCAGAGGCGGTGACAGGATGGACAGGGGCGACCGGCTCGCCTAATCTTGCTGCCGAGTTGCGCTGACGGCGCTGCCGAGAGGAGGCGATCGCGAATGGCCCTGCCCCTAGCCCCCATTGCCGGAGTGGCGCTGCGCTATGGCGCTGTCGCGCTGGTCGCCTATGTTGCGACGCGTCGGGGCCTGATCCCGCGCGGCCGCACGGACCAGCGTGCCGAGGACGCGATGGATGAATTGCCCGAGGGTGTAACCGCCCATCGCGCCGACGACCGCGACCAGTTCAACGGCGCCGCCCGCTTTCGCCGGACCGTGCGCGTCGGCACACAGGGTCCGGGGGTGGAGATCGACCTATCGGCACTCGGCCGGCTGCGGCTGCGCCGGGTCTGAGGACAGGAATGTCGATGCGCCTGTTTCACGCACCTGCCTCGCCGTATGTCCGCAAGGTCATGGTGCTGCTGCACGAGACCGGCCAGACCGATGCGGTCGAGATTCTGCCCACGGTCGTCTCGCCGATGGATGCCGGGCCGACGCTGCCCGCCCTGAATCCGCTTGGCAAGCTGCCCACGCTGGAGCGCGCAGACGGCCCGGCGCTCTATGACAGCCGGGTCATCTGTCGCTATCTTGACGATCTCGCCGGCGGGCGGCTCAGCCCGTCCGGGCCACGCCTTTGGGACATGCTGACTCTGGAGGCCACTGCGGACGGCATCATGGATGCGGCGATCCTGATGGTTTACGAAAACCGGCTGCGCCCTGCCGAAAAGGCGATGGACTCCATCGTCGAGGCGCAGTGGGCCAAGATCGTCCGCGCACTCGACGTGCTTGATGGGCGCTGGCTCGGCCATCTCGCCGGCCCGCTGGACCTCGGCCAGATCGCCGTGGGCTGCGCGCTGGGCTACCTCGACTTCCGTCATCCCGGACGCGACTGGCGCCGGGGACGCCCGGGGCTGACCGAGTGGATGGCCCGCTTTTCCGAGCGCCCGTCAATGCAGGCAACCCCGCCGCCCGAGGCCTGAGGCGGGCGGGCGCGGGCCTTCGGGTGACGCCAATCCGGATTCCCTTCGGCGGAAACTGCGGCATCGTGGCCGCGGTTCGCGGCTGGACGGCCCCCGGCGCGCCCGCTAAATGGGACGCGATGGCCGTGGTCCCCTGCGGCCGCGTTCCGTTTGCGGCCGAGTCCCGCGCCGATGGAGGGAGATACCGATGTCCCATGTGGAAGAGACCGACAGCAGCCGCCGCGACTTCATCTACTACGCGGCCGCCGGCGCCGGCGTCGTGACCGCCGGCGCGGCGATCTGGCCGCTTGTCGACCAGATGAACCCCAGCGCCGACGTGCAGGCGCTGTCGCAGATCTTCGTCGATGTCAGCACGGTCGAACCGGGCATGCAGTTGACCGTGAACTTCCTCGGCAAGCCGGTGTTCATCCGCCGCCGCACGGAGGAAGAGATCGCCATGGCGCGCGACGTCGCGTTGAATGCCCTGCCGGATCGGGACTCGCGCAATCCAAACAAGCCCGGAGATGCCTCGGACCAGAACCGTACCATGGACGACGCGGGCGAGTGGTTGGTGATGACCGGCGTTTGCACCCATCTGGGCTGCGTGCCGCTGGGCAACGGCGCCGGAGATTTCGGCGGCTGGTTTTGCCCCTGTCACGGGTCGCACTATGACTCCGCGGGCCGTATCCGCCGCGGCCCGGCGCCGGAGAACATGCACATCCCGGTCGCCGAATTCGTCGACGACACCACCGTCCAGCTCGGATAAGGGAGCCTCGCATGTCTGGAATTCCGCACGATCATTACGAGCCGAAGACCGGCGGCGAGAAGTGGCTTCACAGCCGCCTGCCGATCGTGGGCTTGATCTATGACACCATCAAGATCCCGACGCCCATCAACCTGAACTGGATGTGGATCTGGGGGATCGTCCTGACCTTCACGCTGGTGCTCCAGATCGTCACCGGCATCGTGCTGGCGATGCACTACACGCCGGACGTCGACATGGCCTTCGCCAGCGTCGAGCACATCATGCGCAACGTGAACCACGGCGACATGCTGCGCTACATCCACCAGAACGGCTCGATGCTGATGTTCCTGGCGGTGTATCTCCATATCTTTCGCGGCATGTATTACGGCTCCTACAAGGCGCCGCGCGAGGTGACCTGGATCATCGGCATGCTCATCTACATCCTGATGATGGCCACCGCCTTCATGGGCTACGTGTTGCCCTGGGGTCAGATGTCGTTCTGGGGTGCCACCGTGATCACCGGTCTGTTCGGCGCAATCCCCTTCGTCGGCGAGGGGCTGCAGACCTGGCTGCTGGGCGGGCCCGCCGTTGGCAATGCGACGCTGACGCGCTTCTTCTCGCTGCACTACCTGCTGCCGTTCATGATCCTCGGCCTGACGATCGTGCACATCTGGGCGTTCCACACCACCGGAAACAACAATCCCACCGGGGTCGAGGTGCGCCGCACCTCGAAGGAAGAGGCCGAGAAGGACACGCTGCCGTTCTGGCCCTACTTCGTGATCAAGGACCTTTACGCACTGGCGCTGATCCTGCTGCTCTTCTGGATGGTCGTCGCGTGGATGCCGAACTTCCTCGGCCATGCCGACAACTACATCGAGGCCGACCCGCTGGTGACGCCGTCGCACATCGTGCCGGAATGGTACTTCCTGCCCTTCTATGCGATCCTGCGTGCCTTCACCTCGGATGTCTGGATCGTGCAGATCGTGCAGTTCCTGAGCTTCGGCATCATCGACGCCACCTTCTTCGGGGTGCTGGCGATGTTCGGCGCGATCATCGTGATGGTCTTCCTGCCCTGGCTCGATACCTCGACGGTGCGCTCCGGCCGCTACCGTCCGCGGTTCAAGCTGTGGTTCTGGCTGTTCATCGTGAACTTCGTGGTGCTGACCTGGGTCGGTGCGATGCCGGCAGAAGGGGTCTACACCACCATTGCGCTGATCGGCACGACCTACTGGTTCGCCTACTTCCTCGTGATCATGCCGTGGCTGGGGATCAGCGAGAAGCCGACCACCCCACCCGCGACGATCGAGCAGGACTTCGTCGAAACGGTAAAGGCGCAGACGACGCGCGGTGGCGGCGGTTCGACCGGACCCGAGCCCGAGCGCGTTCCGGCCGAGTAAGCGGCGCAGAGGAAAGGATACGACGATGACTTTCAGGAAACTGGCCATGTCGGCCGTCTGCGCCGCGGCTCTCGCCCTGCCTTCGGGGGGGGCGATGGCCGCCGGCGAGCTGGGCAAGATCACGGACTTCGACTTCTCCTTCGAAGGCCCGTTCGGCACATATGATCGCAACCAGCTGCAGCGCGGCCTGCAGGTGTATCACGAGCTCTGCGCGGCCTGCCACGGACTGCAGTATGTGGCCTTCCGCACCCTGTCGGACCCCGGTGGACCCGAACTGCCGCCCGAACAGATGCGCGCCTTCGCCGACATGTACGAGGTCTGGGACCCCGATTTGCGCGACTGGCGGACCGCGGAACAGACCGATCACTTTCCCGACCCCGGTTTCGAGGGTGCCCCCGATCTCAGCCTGATGGCAAAGGCACGGATCGGCTTCGAAGGGCCCAACGGCCTGCTGATCAATCAGTTACGCAAGGGGCTGGGCGGGCCGGAGTACATCGCGTCCTATCTTCTGGGTTACACCGGCGAGGATGATTTCCAAGCCGGAACCATGTTCTACTACAACGAGGCCTATGGCGACTGGGTCAGCATGGCGCCGGTGCTGTTCGACGACATGATCGAATACGCCGATGGCACCCCCGCAACCGAAGAGCAAATGGCCAAGGACGTGGCGGCCTTCCTGATGTGGACCGCCGAGCCGCATCTGAACAGCCGCAAGCGTGCCGGTCTGACAGGCGTCATTTTCCTCGGGGTGCTCACAATCCTGCTCTATCTGGCCAACAAGCAACTCTGGGCGCCGGTGAAAGCGCGCGCGAAGGCTGCGGCCAAGAGCGGGGCTGCCTGAGAGGCTTGTTGCAGGACTGGCAACAAGTGGCGCGCCCCCTTGCGGGGCGCGTTCGCGTTCGGGCGGGGCTGGCCCTGCTGCGCACGGCATCTGCCGGGCCGAGGCCGGGCGCGACACGAGGACGACCGGTGAAACCCGGACTCCGAAGTGGCAGGGTAACCGCCCGATTGCAGCCACCTTCCCTGGGTGGGGGCGGCGGGGTAGCCTGCGTCGTTACTGACGTTATTGCTGGCGTCAGCTTCGACGGGGGCGGGCATGCGGGACGAGGTGCTTCTCGGGGTGGAGCGGCGGCGTCGCTGGACGGATGAGGCCAAGCTGGCGATTCTGGACGAGGTCGGAGTGAACGGCTGGACGGTGCAGGATGTCGCGCAGCGGCATGACATGGCGCGGCAGCAGATCTACCAATGGCGGCGGGAGAGACCTGCCCCCACAGAACCGGGCCATTCATTCGAAGAGCCTGTTCTTGTAGCGCTCGCAGCACCGGGGAGAGCAGTCGATGCGCAGGTCACGCTTTGCCGAAGCACAGATCGTGGGGATTT
>SLBI01000204.1 GCA_007126375.1 Paracoccaceae bacterium | reverse complement strand
GTCCACACGGCCGGCCCGGTTGATTGCCTCGATCTCGACGTTGCCGGTGCTGGCGGTGATGGTGCCGCCCACCGCCACCCGCGCCGTGCCGTCGGCATTGGACACCGCCAGCGCGCCGGTCAGCGGTGCCGCCGAGGCATCATGGCCGGTGGCCGAGACCGTGACCGCTCGGTCCAGCGTCGCCAGCAACTGCACGGTGCTGCCCGACACCGTGCTGCCCCCCGCCCGGCCCGGCGTGGCGTCGATCAGCACCTCCGCCTCGGCCGCCCGCAGCGCCGCCGCCGCCGTCACCCCGAGGGCTGGCAGGCCGTCTGTCGGTTGCGCCCCGTTGCCGGTGACGGAGACATCCTCGCGCCCCGTGGCGGCAATCCGCACCATGCGGCCGGCGAGCGTTTCGACCGTGCTGCCGGTCACCGCGACCCGCGCCACGGTATCGGCCGCCGCCACCGCGGCGGTCTGGGCAGAGAGCAACATGTCGGTGTCGGCCGCAGCCTCGATACGCAGCACCGCGCCGGAGGGACCGCCGGTCAGGGTCAGCCGGCTGTCGTCGATCTGCACCTCGGCCCCGGTCTGCGCCGCGCCGGTGGCGACGGCCAGCAGCCCCGCACCGGGCAGGGTCAGGTCGGTTGCGGCGGTGGCGGTCACCTCCAGCGCCTGCACGGCCTCCAGCGTGCTGCCGGCGATGTCGATCCGCGCCGCGCCGTCGAGGCCGAAGATCAGCACCGGCAGCCCGGCCTGCACAAGATCGCGCGCCTGCTGCCCGAGGTCATAGGCCGCCAGTTCGATCAGATCGGCAAGGCCGGATGGCCCGCCGCGGGCGCCCAGATCCTCGCGGTAAGCGGTCTGTTCGGCCGCGCTGAGAATCGCGGCGGTCTTGGTGGTCGCGGCGGTGACGAAGATCTGCCGGCCGCGCAGCGTAGCGGTGTCCATGCCGATGCGGGCCGCGCCGACGGGCACGGCGCTGTCCTCGACCGCCTGCAACCGGATCGCGCCGCCCGCGAAACCGTCGCTTCCCTGTGCAAGCAGCTTCGCGCCGGTGAGAAGGTCGATCCGCGGCGCCGTCAGCGTGATATCGCCCGAGGGGCCGGTGGAGGCGGCGGTCTCATGATCGAGGCTGGCCGCAGCCGGGTCGTTCGCACCCCCCGCGGTCACCCGCCGGGACGAGACCACCGCACCGGGCAGCACGGTGATCGATATGTTGGCCTCGACAAGGACATGCGCGCCGTTGCTGTAGATCGACGAGACGATCTCGACATCGTCGGGGTCGATGTAGATCAGCCCGCCGGCGCCGCCGCCCGCGGAATGGGCGCGCAGGTCGCCCTCGATCCGCACCCGTTCCTCGGCCGAGACCTCGACGAAGCCGCCGTCGCCGGTGCCGAGCGCGGCAGCCGAGACCACGGCGTCGCGCCCCAGCACCGCCGCGCCATCGGCAAAGACGTAGACGGTGCCGCCGTGGCCGGCGCCCTCGCCCTCTGCGGCGATGACGGCGCCCCCGGCCAGCCGGACATCGCCCCATGCGGTGGCACTGATGCTGCCGCCGGCGCCGCCGGCCCGCCCGGCCGTTACCTGCGCACCGGCGTGCAGCAAGAGATCGCCGCCGGCCCGCAGCACCACGCGGTCGCTTGCATGGATGGTGCCTGAAAGCTCGATGGAGGCGCCGGACAGGGGCGTGCTGCCGCCGACGATCTGGCCCACATGGCCGGCCGAGACGGAGCCGTCGGCGCCGAACATCCCGTCCACGAAGGCCTGCGCTGGCGTGGAAATGCCGACGCTGCCGGCGGTGACGACGCCGCCGGGGCCTACGACCACGCCGTTGGGGTTGGCCAGATAGAGCGCCCCGCCCACGGCGCCGTCCTGCATGCCCTGCACCCGGCCGGCGATGACGCTCGCCGGGCCGTTGACGATGTTGACGGTGCCCGCGGTGCCGGCGGGCGCGTGCAGGTTCACCGTCTGGCCGGCCCCGACATCGAAGCGGCCGAAACTGTTGATCCCGTGCCCGCCGCTGACGGTACCGGTGCGGATGTCGGTGACGCTTCCGGCGGTCTGCAGCGTCGTTGCCGTGCGCCCGTCGGCCACGACCTGCGCCGCGGCGGGGCCGGCCGCCGGAACCACGGCTGCCGTCAACGCCAGCGCCGCCACCGACAGCAGCAGACCGCACCGCCCCGAAAGACGCGGCAACGTGACGGACGAGGCGGTCACCAGTGCCTCCGCGCCGAGCAGGGCATCGCGGCGATCCCGACCGCCTGCGGCACTGTCGGCCGGTGATGGGGCGTGGCGCGCGGCGTCATCCTGTCCCGCAAATCCTGACTTGAAGGGTATCCTATCGTGCCGTCCAACCCGGTCATGCGACGTTCGTCGTAGTTGCGCAGGAATTCCCGCTTGCCTTGCGACGCCGGACTTGCCAGCATCCTTGCTGCCATCCGTGCCCGCACGCGCGAGCGGCGGAGGCTGGGGCGGCGCGGTGGCGCATCGCGGCCGGGGGGACAGAGGTGGCGGGAGATCCGTCGGCACTTATCGGCTCGATCTACGAGGCAGCGCTGGACAGCGGCGCCTGGGCCGAGGTGCTGAGCCGGATCGCCGACCGCAGCGGCGGCGCCAACGCCGCCATCGTGGTGGTCGATCCGCGCATCGGACTGTCCAATGTGGTCACACCCCGGGCCGACCCCGATATCGTCGAGGCCTATGGGCGTTTCTGGTGGCAGCACGACCCCACCGCTTCGGCGACCCACGCGATCCCGCCCGGTGTCGTGACCGACCTGTCGGTGACCGGGCGCGAGCGCTATTTCGCCAGCGCCTTTCAGAACGAGTTCTGGGCGCGCTCGGGTCTGGGTGCCGAGCGGCTCGCCTCGAACCTCTATTGCGACGGTCCGGCGTTCGGCAGCTTCGTGCTGCAGACGGCGCCAGGGCGGGACGAGATCACCGCCGAGATGCGCCGCTGCTTTTCGCAGCTTCTGCCGCATCTTTTGCGCGCCGTGCAGACCCAGCGTCGCCTGCACCGGATCGAGCGCGCGCTGCTGTGCCAGGGGCACCCGCCGTGCGAGGGGCTGTTTCTGGTCGACCGCGGCGGGCGAGTAATCTGGGCCGATTCCGAAGCCGAGGCAATGCTGGCCGAGGGAGAGACGCTGCGACTGCTGGACGGGCGACTCGATCTGCACGCGCCCGCCCTGACCGAGCGGCTGTTCGCCGCGATCCGGGCCTGCGCCAACCCGACCGTCTGCAGCCCCGTGGGCCGGATCGATCTGCCCTGCCGGCTCACCGGAGCGACGCTGCAGCTGGAGGTGCTTCGGCCACATGCGCTGCCCGATGGCCTGCGGCTTGTAGGCGGCCTTTTGCCCGAACCCGCGGCGCTTCTCGTGCTGCACCATCCCGAACGGCAGCGGGCGCGGCGGGTGGAGCGGCTGATGGCCCGCCACGGCCTGACGCTTGCCGAAGCCCGGCTGGCGATCGAGATCGCCCGCGGCGATGGGCGCGCCGCCGCCGCCCGCCGGGCCGGCATCAGCATCAACACGGCCCGCACCCATCTGTCGGCCATCTTCGCAAAGCTCGGCGTCCACCGGCAGTCGGAACTGGTCCTGCTGATCTCCGAAACCTGAGCGCAGCCTGGACGCGGCTATGCCCGCCGGGGGCGACGGCTGGAGGGCGTCGCGCGAGTGCGGGTTCATCGCCGTCAACGGGTGATCCCAGATGGGCATTGCGCTGCATGGCGGGCGCGATCACATCACCGCCGCAGCCGGTCACCACGACGCAGACATGGCCGCGGAGCCAGAAGTCGCGCTGGCCGTTGGCCACCGGCACCGAGGGGTCATTCCTGCCGGGTTCGCCCTGAGCAACGGGGTCGTCCGACAGCGCGCTCGCCGAGGTCGCCGTGCGCACCGGGGCCATGGGGAACAGAAGGCCGGCCCGGCCGCGAGGGATCGCCCGCCGGCTCATCCCCCCGCCATGGGGAACGGATCAAACTCTGTCGCAGAAATCGCGTGAGGGATTCACCGCGTGGATACAGCGTGGTAGCTGCGGGGCATGAGCAGGCCCAAACCGCCCGCCCAAAAGACCGGAAACTGGCCGGGTATGGCGGGACGCGCAAGCGCCGCGGCTCGCTGACGATCCGGTTCGAGCCGGCCATGAGCTCGGAAGCCGCTCCGACCGGCAAGCGCGGGCGGCAGCCCACTACAGCGACGCCGCGATCCAGACGTGCCTGACGATGAAGGCGTGGTTCGGCATGGCGTCAAGCTGCTGGGTCAGCGACCCATGGCGCGGAGCTTCGACCGTCAGGCGGAGAACCCCGGATCCGCGTCGCCGCCCCGAACGGCTTCGCGGCGCTCGGCACACCGATCACACAAGGCGAGGCATGGACTGTCCGGGGAAAGAAGACGTCAGGTCCGAAACCGATTGTTGCACCAGAACCCTTGCGGCCGGTCAAGCGGCGTCCGCAGCGTGGCACCGTCCCCGTCAGTGGACGTCTCGCTCCACCTCGCTCCTATCCCATGAACGACGGCGCCCCGACCGAGGTCCGGCGCGGCGTTACCGTGGCGGCGGCGATCCTGCTGCATACACCTGGCGAGACCAGGCACAACCCCCGTCTCCGGCCGCTTCCGGTTGCATTGGACTCGCTTCGCCGGATGGGGCGCCGGGCGACTGGTACGGCGGCGCGTTCGGGCGGGGCGTGGGGGCGCGATGCCTTGGGCTCGGGGCGCGGGCGCGGTCGGCTGTTGCGAATCGGACGCCACGGATGATGACGGAGCGAGCACGCGCAAAGGGAGATTTATGAACGCGCAAAAGTTGTGACCATGCTGTGCAGAAAACCGGGCGAAGAATACGCAAAAGAGTCAAACACCGGTTCTTTTGCTCGTCCTGCCGCAGTGCAGCGTTTCGGTCTGCCGGGATGGCGTGGCTTCATGGAGCCTTCGACCCCCGGAACCAAGGAGCCGACATGTCCAGACGACTGCTGCGCCTGTGCGCTCTCGCCCTGCCTGCCGCAATGGCATGTAGTGGCGTCCTGGCCCAAGACAACAGCGAGGCCGACGAAATTCCCCCGCCGCTGCCGCTCGACGACCTTACGGTTCGAACCATCGATTTCGAGGGGCCGCGGGTTTACGTGCAGAACAACCCGGGGGTGCAGGTCTATGCCTCCGACACGCTGGCGTTCCTCGGCACGCTGGGCGCCGGCCGCAACATCAAGATGCTGCCGCCGGTCGTCGACGGCGGTCCGGTCTACGTGGCCACGTCGTATTTCAGCCGTCACACCCGCGGCGACCGGACCGATGTGCTGGAGTACTTCGATCCCGACACCCTGGTACTGATGGGCGAGATCGAGCTGCCACCGCGCATCACCGTGGCGCAGTCGCAGCGTCCGCTGTTCCGCGCCTCGTACGACGGCCGGTTCGCCTTTCTCCAGAACGCAACCCCCGGCACCTCGGTCACCGTGATCGATCTGGAGGCGAAGGAGGTGACGCTGGAGATCGACACGCCCGGCTGCTGGGGCATCTATCCCGCGCTCACCTCGGTGGCGTTCTCCACCATCTGCAGCGACGGGTCCTTCGCGACCTATGCGTTCAACGCGGACGGCACGGAAACCGTGCGCACCGCCGGCGACGAGGTCTTCGACGTCGACGAGGACGCGCTGTTCATCCACGGCGAGCTGGTCGACGGCCTCTACGTGTTCCCGTCCTTCACCGGCAACCTCTACATGATGGATCTCGACGGCGAGATGCCGGAGCTGGTCGGCATGTTCTCGGTCGTCGAGGGCATCGAGGGCGACTGGCGCCCCGGCGGGGGGCAGCTGACGGCCTATGTGCCCGCCTATGGCGTCTTCTACCTGCTGATGCACTCGGACGCGCGCGAAGGCTCGCACAAGTCGCGCTCGGAGGAGATCTGGGCGATCGACATCGAGGCGCAGGAGGTGCTCTCGCGCACCGAGATCAGCGGCCTTCTGACCATCACCGGGATGGAGGACAGCCTGTTTGCCAACAACGGCGAGACGCGGGAGCTGATCCGCTACGTCCTCGACACGCGGAACGGCTTCGCCCCGGTGCAGGCGGCGGTCCGCGAGGCCGGCATCTCGCGCCAGCAGCTGGAGGTGCGGTGATGGTCGAGCTGTCGGGCTTCAACGGCCTTCTGCTGTCGAACATCGCGGCGATCTTCGTCGCCGTGGTGATGGCGCGGGCGGCCGTGCACAAGCTTCAGGACCCGAGTTTCGAGGGCACGCTGGCGGATTACCAGCTGCTGCCCGAACGGCTCGTGCCCCGGGCGGTGCCGCTCCTTGCCGGGGCCGAGGTCGTCGCGGCCCTTGGGCTGTGCGTCCTGGCGACCCGGCCCTTTGCGGCGGCGCTCGCCGCGGCACTCCTGGTGATCTACGCCGGCGCGATGGCGATCAACCTCCTGCGCGGCCGGCGCGAGATCGACTGCGGGTGCGGCGGGCCGGGCGACGTCATCTCCTGGGCACTCGTGGCGCGGAATGCGGCGCTGCTGGTGATCCTGCTGCCGGCACTGATCGGTGTTCCGGCGGACAGCATCGACATGGCGCTGGGCGTCGCCGGGATTCTGGTGACGGCGGTTTCGGTCGCCCTGCTTTTCCTCGCGCTGGTGCTCTTCGAGAGCGTGGCGACCCGCAGCGCGGCGATCGCGCTGCGGCTTCCTGCACGACGCTGACAGCACCGGGGTTTCCCGGCCAACGGAAAGGAAACAGACGTGACAATGACAACAATCGTGCTGATCGTCCTGTCGATCGTGACCTTCGTGCTGCTCGTCGGCTTCATCCTGCTGTCGCGGCAGGTGGGTGTGCTGTTCGAGCGTGTGGCCCCGATGGGCGCCCTGATGACCGAGGCTGGTCTGCAGATGGGCGATCCTGCGCCGGTGTTCTCGTTCGAAAGCCTGACGGGCGGGACGGTGACGGTCGGCGGTGCCAGGGACCGAAGCCAGCTGATCTTCTTCGTGGCGCCGGGCTGCCCGGTCTGCAAGAAGCTCCTGCCCATCGTGCGCCGCATCCGCGACGACGAGAAACGCTGGCTCGACGTCGTCCTGGCCAGCGACGGCGAGCTGGACCGGCATGGCGACTTCATCGCGCGCAACGGTCTGGCGGACTTCCCCTACGTGCTGTCCGCAACGCTCGGCACCGCGCTGCGCGTGGCGCGGCTGCCCTATGGCGTGGTGATCGACGAGGCCGGAAAGATCGTCTCGAAGGGCCTCGTCAACAACCGCGAGCAACTCGAAAGCCTGCTCAACGCCAAGGACCTCGGGGTGCCGTCGGTCCAGAAGTTCATCCAGCAGAAACTTGCCACCTCGAACGGCTGAGAAAGGAGTCCTGAACCATGTTCCAGAGACTGAGAAGCATCACGGCGTGGCTGGATGCGGCCACGGAAAGCGCCACCCGTCACACGGCCCAGTCCATGGGGCGGCGGCATGTCCTGACCCGGCTGGGCACCTACATGGTGGCCGGGACCATGATACCCATGCTGCCGTTCGACCGCTCCGGCGGGGCCGCCTTCGCCTTCGGCGCCGAGGGCAAGGATGCGCAGGACACCGACGACACGGCCTGTGACTACTGGCGCTACTGCGCGCTGGGCGGCCGGCTCTGCACCACCTGCAACGGCTCGGTCAGCGAGTGCACGCCGGGAACCGAAGCCTCGGTGGTCACCTGGGTCGGCACCTGCGAGAATCCCGCCGATGGCCGGCACTATCTGATCTCGTATCAGGACTGCTGCGGCGGCGGTGGCTGCGGCGGCGAGGTCACCAGCTGCTCCAACAACATCCGCGAGCGGCCGGGCTACCGGATGGGTCTGCATAACGGCATCAACTGGTGCATGGCCAACGATGCGCAGACCTATCACTGCACCGTCGCACTGATCGTCGGGGTCGAGGAGACCTGATGACCGGGCCCGCCCACGCGGTGACTGCGGCGGGCCTGATGTCGGCGCTGGCGTTTCCGGACGCCGGCGCCGCGACCGGGACCGATGCAGGGTCCCGCGCCGGTAAGGGCAGCGCCCCCTTCGGGCGTCCCGGTTGAGGATGGAGGTTTTCGGATGACACGCTCTGGCCTTGTTCTTTCCGCGACGCTCGCGGCGGCGGCGGCAATGCTCCCCGCGGGGGCGGCGTCAGCCCTTGACGACGCCCAGCGGCAGGGCAACGTCTATGACCACAGCTTTGCCCAAACGCAGTACCTGCACCATTGCAGCGGCTGTCATCTGCCCGACGGCGAAGGCGTGCACCACCGTGGCATCCCGCCCTTTTCCGGGGTGGTGGGCAAGTTCCTGCAGCATCCGCGGGGGCGCGAGTTCCTGATCAATGTCGGCGGGATGCGCAATGGCGCGCTTGACACCCGTCAGCGGGCGGCCGTGCTGAACTACATCATCGAGGCGTGGGGCGGAGACGACGTCCCGGCGGATTTCCGCCCCTTCGACGAGGCGGAGATCGAAGCCTCCTTCGCCGCATGGCGCGGCGACGGCCCGAAGCTGCGCGAACAGATCCGGGCGGAACTGGGCGCGCTGGGCGTGGACATCGCGCCCTTGCGGTCCGAGTAGCGTTCCGCCCCGCCCCGGGGTGAGGCTGCCGCCCTGCGCACAGGCGGCGCAGGCGCGGCCGCCGCATCACGAAGCTCCGTTGCGGGCCGGCGCGCAGGGCGCCGAACGGGGCTGGCGCGAGGGGTCGAAACCCGCTATGGCGGCAGCGCGGCATCTCCCGGGGAAAATCGATGGACCTTCGCAACATCGCGATCATCGCGCATGTCGACCATGGCAAGACCACGCTGGTGGACGAGCTGCTCAAGCAGTCCGGCGCCTTTCGCGAGGGGCAGGCGGTGGCCGAGCGCGCCATGGATTCCAACGACATCGAGCGCGAGCGGGGCATCACCATCCTGGCCAAATGCACCAGCGTTGAATGGCAGGGCACGCGCATCAACATCGTCGACACCCCCGGCCACGCCGATTTCGGCGGCGAGGTGGAGCGGATCCTGAGCATGGTCGACG
>SLBI01000010.1 GCA_007126375.1 Paracoccaceae bacterium | reverse complement strand
GGGATCGCTCTCCATAAAACTCAAGCGCGCGGGGTGGGATGAGGGGTTCTTACGCAGCATTCTCAATGGCTTGAAAGAGCCGACCCCAGAGAGCTGAGCCAAACGCGATTGCCCTGTCCTGCTGCTGACGCCATACGACATCGGCGATTCCGGACTTTTTGACGTCGCCAGCGGACCCGCGCAGAACACCGAATACTCCGAGGCGCTGCTAAAGACGATGTTCACGCTGTTCACGCCGGGAATCGATACATACGTTCTCGATGTCGTGGGATTGATCCGTGAATTGCAGGCCGGATCGCCGGACAACGGCTTCACGGAACTCGGGACATCGCCCGCATGCAACGACGGTGCGATCATCTGCGAGGACAGGGCGCAGGCGGAACAGGACTCCTTCATCTTCTAAGACTTTGTCCACCTGACCACGGCCACCAACAGTCGGGTCGCTGGCGCAGCGGCGGAACTTGTGAAAGCAGGCGCGCCAATAACTCCGATCCCGCTTCCCGCGAGCCTGTGGTTCATGGTCTCCGCCATGGGGGGCATCGCCCTGCTGGGGCGACTTCGCCGCAGGGCCGCCTGAAAGGGAGGTCGCGATCCCGCCCTGTCCGCAGACCCTGGCGCGGTCGCCGTGCCGTACCCTTTGCGTGCCGCTCGGCAGAGCCGCAAGCGAATGGCCCCTTGCGCCGCCCCGGGATCGACAGGCCGGCTCTTCTGCGTGACTTGCAACTGTCCCGCGGCCGCCGGCCCTGTCTCCACAAGCCGCACATCAAGCATGAGGCCGCGCCAGTCGACCGCAAGCGCGCACCGCTTCGGACGGGCAAAAGCGCGCGCCCCCTGCCCCGCCGATGCGCGAGGTCCATCAGGACCGCCGCGATGTCCTCATCCGAGGGCATCGTTGCAGCGGGCGCAGGTGCCGGGGCGGGCGTGGCGGCCGACATCGGGCAGGATCTTCCAGCAGCGCAGGCATTTCTGCCCCTCGGCCTTTTCGAACACCACGCCGACGCCGGGCACCTCGGGCAGGCGGAACGCCTCCTGCGGCATCGGATCGGCGGTGAGCGAGATGGCCGAGGTGATGCAGAGATCGGCGAAATCCACCGTCTTCAGCGCCGCGCGGACCTCGGCGTCGCGGACATGGACCACCGGCGCCGCCTCCAGGCTGGCGCCGATCACCTTGTCCTGCCGCTGGATTTCCAGCGCCGCCGTCACCACCCGCCGCGCCGCCCGGATGCCCGCCCATTTCGCCGCGAGGTCGGCGTCGCGCCAGGCCGCGGGGGTCTCGGGGATGTCGTGCAGATGCACGCTGCCCTCCTCGCCGGGAAAGCGCGACAGCCAGACATCCTCCATGGTGAAGACGAGGATCGGCGCCAGCCATGTGGTGAGCCGGTGGAACAGCAGATCCAGCACCGTGCGCGCCGCGCGCCGGCGCAGGCTGTCCGCCCGGTCGCAATAGAGCGCGTCCTTGCGGATGTCGAAGTAGAAGGCCGAGAGGTCGGTGGTGGCGAAGGTGAAGAGCTTCTGGAACACCCCCTGAAAGTCGTAGGCGGCATAGCCCGCGCGCACGGCGACATCGAGTTCGCCCATGCGATGCAGCACCCAGCGTTCCAGTTCCGGCATGTCGGCCGGGGCCACGCGCTCGGCCTCCTCGAACCCGGCGAGGTTGCCGAGCAGGAAGCGCAGCGTGTTGCGCAGGCGGCGATAGCTGTCGGCCACGCCCTTCAGGATCTCCGGGCCGATGCGCAGATCGGCGGTATAATCCGACTGCGCCACCCACAGCCGCAGGATGTCGGCGCCGTTCTGGCGGATCACATCCTCGGGGGCCACGGTGTTGCCCAGCGACTTGGACATCTTCATGCCCTTCTCGTCGAGCGTGAAGCCATGCGTCAGCACGCCCCTGTAGGGCGCGCGCCCGATGGTGCCGCAGGCCTGCAGCATCGAGGAATGGAACCAGCCGCGGTGCTGGTCGGTCCCCTCCAGATAGAGGTCGGCGATGCCGTCCGCGGTGCCGTCCGGCCGGTCGCGGAGCACGAAGGCATGGGTGGAGCCGCTGTCGAACCACACATCCAGGATGTCGAACACCTGCTCGTAGGCGTCGGGATCGTGCAGGCCGGCCAGAACGCGCTCCTTGAAGCCCGCGGCATACCAGACATCCGCCCCCTCGGCCTCGAAGGCGGCGACGATACGGGCGTTCACCGCCGGGTCGCGCAGCAGGAAACCGGGATCGTCCGGCCGCGCGCCCTTCTTCGTGAAGCAGGTCAGCGGGACGCCCCAGGCGCGCTGGCGGCTCAGCACCCAGTCGGGCCGGTTCTCGATCATCGAATGCAGCCGGTTGCGCCCGCTGGGCGGGGTCCATTTCACCAGCCGGTCGATCGAGGCCAGCGCCCGGGCGCGGATCGTCGCGCCATGCTCGCCCATCCCGTCGTCGAGCGGGGCGTCGATGGCGACGAACCACTGCGGCGTGTTGCGGAAGATCAGCGGCGCCTTGGAGCGCCAGGAATGCGGATAGGAATGCCTGAGCCGCCCGCGCGCGAGCAGCGCCCCCACCTCGATCAGAGTGTCGATGACGGCGGCGTTGGCGTCGCCCTCCTTGCCCTTGGGCGTGATGATGACCTTGCCGCCGAAGACCGGCAGGTCGGGGCGGAAGCTGCCGTCCTCCAGCACGTTGTGGGTCATCGGCAGCCCGTGCTTCAGGCCCATCTGATAGTCGTCGTCGCCATGGCTGGGCGCCGTGTGCACGAAGCCGGTGCCGGCCTCGTCGGTGACGTGATCGCCCGCCAGCATGGGCACGTCGAAATCCCACTCGCCGTTGTCGGCCAGCCCGCGGAAGGGATGGGCCAGCGTGAGCCCCGCCAGCTCGTCGGCCGAGACATCGCGCAGACGGCGCACCAGATCGGGGTTCTTCACGTCCAGCCGGGCGCGGGCAAAGACCTCCTCGGCCAGCGCATCGGCCAGGATCAGCCGCTCGCCGATCCGGGCCCAGCATTCCTCGGGCCGGCCCACCACCTCGTAAAGGCCATACGAGATGCCGGGGCCATAGCAGACCGCCCGGTTCTGCGGCAGGGTCCAAGGGGTGGTGGTCCAGATGAGGACCGACAGGCCGCTGGTCCCGGCCGTCTTCAGCACCGGATTGCCACCGCCCGCCAGTGCCTCCGGCGCCCGGACAGCCGGAAACCGCACCCAGACCGTATGGCTCTGGTGGTCGTGATACTCCACCTCCGCCTCGGCCAGCGCGGTCTTTTCCACCGGCGACCACATCACCGGCTTCGAGCCCTGATAGAGCGTGCCGTTGGTCAGGAACCGCATGAACTCGGCCGCGATCACCGCCTCGGCGTGGTAGTCCATGGTGAGGTAGGGCTCGGCCCAGTTGCCGATCACGCCAAGCCGCTGGAACTCGGCGCGCTGGATGTCCACCCAGCCTTCCGCGAAGCGGCGGCATTCCTGGCGGAAATCGACGACCGGGACCCTGTCCTTGTCCAGCCCCTTCGCGCGATACTGCTCCTCGATCTTCCACTCGATCGGCAGGCCGTGACAGTCCCAGCCGGGCACGTAACGGGCATCATGGCCCAGCATCTGCTGGCTGCGCACCACCATGTCCTTGAGGATCTTGTTGAGCGCATGCCCGATGTGCAGATGCCCGTTGGCATAGGGCGGGCCGTCATGCAGCGTGAAGGGCGGCCGCGGGGTGCCGGCCGCCTCGGCCGCGGCGGCCTTGTCGCGCAGACGGGCATAGAGACCGATCCGCTCCCACCGCGCCAGCCAGTCGGGCTCGCGGGCGGGCAGGCCGGCGCGCATCGGAAAGCCGGTCTGCGGCAGGAACAGGCTGGCGCGGTAATCGGGCAGGGTCGGGCTGTCGTTGGGCATGGGGCATCCCCGGGCGAAAGGGCTGAAAGATGGGGCGAAAGCGTTGACCCGGCGGCTCCGTGGTTCAGAGCGCCGGGCCGGTAATTCGCTGGATCGCGTGCAGCCCCGACATGGCCGGGCTTATAGGCCCGGCCCGGGCCCGGGTCCAGAGGGGCGGGCCGGCAGCGGCGCGGGCTTCAGCCCAGCGTCTCCTTCTGGTTCACGTCGCGCAGCAGCCGGCCGTGGCGGCGCACTTCGGCCAGCACCTCGCCGAAGGTGGTGAAACCGCGCCCCCGCAGCATCGGCAGCAGCTTTAGGAAGGCATCCGCCGTGGCCATCGTGTCGCCGATGGCGGTGTGGCGCGCAGCCTCGGGGATGGTGATGCCCAGCCGCGCGGTCAGCGCATCCAGCGAATGCACCTCGTTCTGGCCGTAGATCACCGCCGACAGCAGCACCGTATCGAACACCGGATTGTCGAAGCGCGCGCCGATGGCGGCCTCGTGGCGGCGCAGGAATTCCAGATCGAAGGGCGCGTTGTGCGCCACCAGAACCGCGCCCTGCGCGAAGCGGTGAAAGGCGCGGCCGGCCTCGGCGATGGTCGGCGCACCGCGGATCATCTGCTCGGTGATGCCGTGCACCTCGGTCGAGCCGGCCGGAATCGGCCGCTGCGGATCGACCAGCGTGTCGAACACCTCGCCGTCCACCCGCCGGCCGTTGACCACGCGCACCGCGGCGATCTGCACGATCTCGTCGACCGACGGGGTCAGGCCGGTGGTCTCGGTGTCGAACACGACATAGGTCAGATCCTCCAGCAGGCTGTCGGCGACGGCGGCGTTGCGCGCCTTGGACAGCAGCTCGAAATCATAGACCACGGCACGGCTCAGCGGCGTCACCCGCTTGCCGGCACGGCGGGCGTTGCGGATCGGGATGCGGATCGCGCCGCCCGCTTCGGTCCGCTCGGGCCAGGCCTCGGTGCCGTGGCCCTGCAGCACGGCCCGCCCGGAAAGGTCGGGCAGCCCGGCCTCCAGCGGCTCGGCCAGCCAGTCGTCCAGCCGGCCCACCGGCAGCGCCTCGCCCGGCCATTCGAGGCTGAGCATCGCACCCGGCCCGTCCTCCTCGGTCAGCACCGCGCGGAACCGCGTGCCCAGCCGGTGCGCGGCCAGCCGCTCGGCCAGCCCGGCGATCAGTGCCACCAGCTCGAAACCGTCGCAGCGCAGGATCAGGTCGGGGCTCTCGGTCTCCAGCGCATGCCCCGCCGCCTCCAGCCGGGCGCGGGCGCTGTCCATCAGATCGGCCGCCCGCGTCGCCGCCAGCGGGCGCCAGTCGGTGCGGCCCTCGTCATAGCGCTCCCCCAGCTCGGTGATCGCCGAGGTCAGCGCGCGCACCTCCTCGACAAGCGCCGCGTTCAGCGCGGCCGCGCCGGGCATGTCCGGCTCCTCGGCCAGCACGCCGATCACCGTCTGCAGATTGGCCGCCGGCCGGCGCACCCGATCGAACACCTCGGCCAGCAGCGACTCGCGCGCCGAATGCGCGGCGATGTCGGCGGTGACATCGCGCAGCGTCAGCACATAGCCGGGCGCAAGGCCCGGATCGCGGCGCGCGAGCACCCGCATCCGCCCTGCCAGCACCTTGGCGGTGCCGGTGGTGGCGCAGAGCAGGTCCGAGGCGGCATCGGAATCATTCGCCTCGCTCAGCCGCTCGTAGGCCAGCCGGATCGGCCCCTCGCGCAGATAGTCGAACAGATCGCGCGCCAGCCCCGGCGCCGCGCCGCCGCCCAGCAGATCGACCGCCTGGCTGTTGTAGAAGACGATCTGATGCTCGCCGGTGCACAGCAGCACCCCCAGCGGCACATCGGCCAGCAGCGCCTCCAGCCGGTATTTCTCGGCCGAAAGCCGGGTGGTCTCGCGCGCCACCGCCTCGGCCAGCGCGTTGCGGGTCTCGGTCAGTTCGCGGGTCACCGCATTCGCGGCCGGCGCCAGATCGCCGAGATAGCGCGCCGGGGCGGGGTCGATGGCGCTGTCGATGCCGGCATGCGCCCGGGCGCGGAACTGCGCCGACAGCCCCTCGATCGCCCGGCCGACGTTCTGGTCGAACAGATACCAGACCCAGACCACCAGCCCCACGATCAGGAACCCGGCGATCAGCCCGCCCTGGACGAAGGCGTTCAGCAGTTCCGGCCGGTCCAGCCGGGAAAACCCCAGCCAGAGGCCGGCGGCGAGCGCCGCGAGGCTGGCCAGCGCCAGCGCCGCGAAGAGGATCAGAAGGCGCAGGCGCAGGCCGAGGCGGGCGATCATCGCGGTTCAGCCTGCCCGACCGGCGGCCGAGGCATCCGGCCCGTCGGTCTCGGGTTCGGCCGTGCCGTCGAGGATGCGGCGCAGTTCCGCGCGCAACTCCTTCAGGTCGAACGGTTTCGAGATGAAACCATCCGCCCCCATCGCCAGCCCCTTGCGCCGCTCCACCGCCGAGCCGCGGGCGGTCATCATCAGGATGCGTACCTCCGACAGGCCCGGGTCCTCGCGCACCTGCTGGCAGATCTCGTAGCCCGAAACCTCGGGCAGCATGATGTCGAGCAGCACCAGATCGGGCTGCAGCGCGCGGATGCGCTCCAGCGCGCCGCCGCCGGTGGACATGCGCTCATGGCCATAGCCCTCGCGGGTCAGCAGGAAATCCAGCGCAATGGCGATGTTGTCCTCGTCCTCGATGACGAGGATGGTCTTGCGGCCCTCTCCTCCCATGCTGTCCCTCCTCCCCTCAGGACGTTTCGGCGCAAAGCGCGCCGAGCAACGGATCGTCCGGCGCGAGGCGCAGCCAGTCGGCCCCCTCGATCGCCCCGTCCTCGCCGATCACCACGCTGGCACTCAGATCGGCACGCCGGCCGGCGGCGCAATCCACCACCACCGGCACCGGCCGGCCCGGCTCCCAGCGCCCCAGCAGCACCACCCGGCTGATCACCAGATCCGGATGCTCCGGGTTGCGCCGGTCGAAGCGGTGATCCACCACGGTCATGCGGTTGGTCAGCGGCCAGGCATAGGTCCAGGGCCGGAACCACGCTGTGGTGGCGTTCCGCGACACCAGCGTCGCCTCCTCGGGCAACTGGTCGACGATGCGTCCGGCCCATGTGTATTCCATGTAAACCACGAAGGCGATCATCGCCCCTCCGGCCGAGGCCGGCACGATCCATATCGGCAGCCGGCCACCGGCGACGCGCTGCGCGAAATGCGCAAAACCGCCGGCGCCTACCGCCACCACGATCGCTCCGATGAACTCCAGAAGCATGCGCGGCCCCTCCCCGGCCCCCCGTCCGCTCCGCTGTCCGCTCAGCCCAGCATCCCCTTGCCGTGGCCCAGCGCCGACTGCATCGTGCGCACCACCACGAAGGCATCGCGCAGATGGCTGCGCTCGAAATCGCTCAGATCCGACGGCGCCATGAAATTGTCCGGCTTGCGGCCCGCGCGGACCAGCGCCGCCTGGCTCTGCAGCCGGACGCGCGCGATCAGGTCATAGGCCTCGATCAGATCGCGCGCGCCCGAGGCGCTGATCACCCCCGCCGCCTCGGCGGCCAGCAGCCGGGCACGGGTGTTGGCCTCGGTCAGCCGGCCCTTCAGCGCATAGACCCGGCCCAGATCGACCACCGGCACCACCCCGCCCAGCTTCAGATCGATGTGGTTGCGGTATTCGCCCGACCGGATCGTGGCAAAGCCCCGCAACAGCCCCAGCGGCGGCTGGTGCTTCAGCGAATTCGAGATCATGTGCGCGACGAAGATCGAGTTCTTCGAGGCCATCGCCAGCGTCTCGGCCTGCAGGTCGCGGAACAGCTTGGTCTCGCCGCCGATCGGGCGCAGGTCGAACATCACGCTCGCCAGCATCTGCGCCTCGGGGTTGGGCGTCTCCACCCAGCCGCGGAAGTACTGCCGCCAGACCCGGAGCGGCTGGCACCAGCGCGGGTTGGTCGCCATCATCTCGCCCGGGCAATAGACATAGCCCGCCGCATGCAGCCCGTCCGAGACGTAGGTCGCGAGCTTCGCGAAATACGCCATGTCGGCCTTGGTCACGGCATCGTCGAGGAACAGGCAGTTGTCCTGATCGGAGATGCCGGTCTGCTCCTGCCGGCCCTGGCTGCCACAGGCGAGCCAGAGATAGGGCACCGGCGGCGGGCCGAACTCCGCCTCGGCCAGCTTCAGCAGCCGGCGGGTGACCGCATCGGCGATATCGGTGATCAGCCGGGTCACCACCTCATGGGCGTTGTGGGCGCCGACCAGCTGCACCAGCAGCCGCGGAATGCGCGCGGTCACCGCGGCCATGTCCTCGACGCTCTCGGCCACCGCCGCGTCGCGGATCAGCTGCGCAGAGGAGACCGCCTGGAACCGCGTCAGGTCGGTCTGGGTGATCATGCCGCGCAGCTCGCCCTTCTCGACCACCGGCAGATGGCCGATGCGGCGCTCCAGCATCATGTGCAGGATGTCCGAGCCCAGCGAGTCGGGCCCCAGCGTCAGCGGATCGGGGGTCATGACCTCGCCCACCGGCGTGTCGGCGCCCTTGCCCTCGGCCAGCACCCGCGCCGTCAGGTCGCGGGTGGTGACGATGCCGATCAGCGCCCCGGCCTCGTCCACCACCCCCAGCGACGATATCTTGCGGTCGCGCATCACCGCCGCCGCCTCGCCCACCGGCGTCTCGGGCGCGCAGGTCAGCGGCTTGCGGCTCATGAGATCGGCCACCTTCAACGTGGCCAGGTCGGAACTGCGCGTCTCGGTATTGCGCGAGCGGCTGAAGAAGCGGCCGAAGGCGGGGTATTCGGCGATCAGCCGGCGCAGCGCATCGGCCGGCAGCATCAGCAGCACCGCCTCCTCGGTGGTCCGGGCCGAGGTCAGCGCCAGCCCGTCACGCAGCAGCCCGCGCTCGCCGAAGCTGTTCCTCGGGCCGAGGATCGAGACGAGGCCGCCGTTGCGGTCCAGCACCTCGACCGCGCCGCGCTTGACCAGATAGAGGCCCTTGAGCGGCTCGCCGGCGGCATAGATCTCGGCCCCGGCGGGGTATTCCCTGCGGCTGAAGGAACCGGCGACCTGCGCCAGCTCGTCCCGCGGCAGGCTGTCATAGGGATGCACCGTTTCCAGAAAGGCGACGACGGTTTCCAGCGCGC
>SLBI01000157.1 GCA_007126375.1 Paracoccaceae bacterium | reverse complement strand
GGGGCGCGGGTCGGCGGCGGGGGCGGCGGCGGCGCCGGGCGGGGCCGTGCGGCGGACGCGGTGCACGCTGCGCAGGTTCACCACCCGGACCGGGCGGCGCACGGCATGGCCATAGACCTGCGCATGCGCGGACAGGAAAGCCTCGTAGAGCGCGGCGGGCGGGTCGGCGGCGTCCAGATCGACCGGCACCTCCAGGTAATGCGACTGGCCGATGTAGCAGAGTTCGGCCGAGTGGCGGATCTCGGGCACCCCGCCGCCGGTCGCCTCCTCAGCCATGAGCTGGGCGCAGGCCGCGTCCAGCTCGGCGCAGATGCGGGAAAGATCGTCCTGCGTCACCTCGGCCAGCGGGCGCATCAGCCCGGCGGCGGCCTCATGCTCCACCGGCGCGTCCAGCAGCCCCTGCGCCGACAGCACGCCCGGATGTTCCGGCACGATCAGCCGCGTCATCGACAGCGCCCGCGCCAGCGGGATGCCGTGCAACCCCCCTGCCCCGCCCAGCGGCACCAGCGCGAAGCGGCGCGGGTCGTGGCCGCGCTGGATCGAGACGAAGCGGATGCCCTCGGCCATCTGCGCGTTGACGACGCGGTGGATCCCCAGCGCGGCCTCCTCCACCCCCAGCCCCAGCGGCCGGGCGATGCGCGCCTCGATGGCGGCGCGGGCGCGGTCGGGATCGAGCGTCATCCGGCCGCCGGCGAAGTTGCCGGGGTTGAGATAGCCCAGCACGACCGAGGCATCGGTCACCGTCGCCTCGTCGCCGCCCTGCCCGTAGCAGGCCGGCCCGGGGTCGGCCCCGGCCGAATGCGGCCCCACCCGAAGGCCGCCGCCCTTGTCCACCCAGGCGATGGAGCCGCCGCCGGCGCCGATGGTGTTCACATCGACCATCGGCACGCGGATCGTGAACCCATCGATCAGGAAGGTCTGGCGGATCAGCGGCCGGCCGCCGTCGATCAGCGCGATGTCGGACGAGGTGCCGCCGATGTCGAGCGTGATCAGCCGCTCCTCGTCGCATTGCGCGCCCACCGATTGCCCGCCGATCACCCCGCCCGCGGGGCCCGACAGCAGCAGCCGCACCGGGCGCAGCGTGGCGGTGCCGGCGCCGCTGATGCCGCCGCGGCTCTGGATCACCTGCAGCCCGCAGGCCACCCCCTGCGCGCGCAGCCGTTCGTCGGTCTGCATCAGGTAGCGCCGCATCACCGGCTTCACATAGGCGTCGAAGCAGGTCACCGCGGTGCGTTCGTATTCACGGAAGGCCGGGTCCACCTCGTGCGACAGCGACAGCGGCACCTCGGGGTGGCGGGCGCGGACGATCTCGGCGGCGCGGCGCTCGTGATCGGGGTTGAGGAAGGAAAACAGGAAGGCGATGGCGATCGCCTCGCAGCCGTCGGCGACCAGCGCATCGGCGGCGGCGGCAACCTCGTCCTCGTCCAGCGGCACGGCGACGGCGCCCTCGGCGGTGATCCGCTCGGACACCTCCTTGCGGCGCGGGCCGGGGGCGAGGAAGACCGGCGTGTTCGGCGTCAGCGCCCAGGAATAGAGCTCCTCGTCGCGGCGATTGTTGCGGCCGATCTCCAGCACGTCGCGAAAGCCGCGGGTGGTGATCAGCCCGGCGCGGGCGCCCTTGCGCTCCAGCACCGCGTTGGTCGCCACCGTGGTGCCGTGCACGAAGCGGCCGATGTCGGCCGGCGCGATGCCCCAGTCGCGGCCCATCAGCTCCAGCGCCGACAGGATCGCCGCGCCGGGGTCGCGTGGGGTGCTCGCCACCTTCATGCAGCGGATCGCGCCGTCTGGGCCGCGCGCCACCACATCGGTGAAGGTGCCGCCGGTATCCACCCCGATCTCGAAGGCCGCCCCCCGGGCTGCGCCGTCAGCTGACATATCCGTTCCTTTCCTCGGTCGCGCCCGTCGCCTCCGCGATCTCTGTCCAGCGCAGGCAGGCAACCGCATGCCCGGCACCGGTCTCCTCCAGCGCCGGATCGGTTTCGCCACAACGTACCACCGCATGCGGGCAGCGGTTGCGGAACCGGCAGCCGACTGGAATGTTGCGCGGGCTGGGCGGTTCGCCGTCCAGCGCCGGCACGCGGGCGCGCCGCTCCGGATCGGGATGCGGCGCCGCGGCCATCAGCGCGCGGGTATAGGGGTGGCGCGGGGTACCGAACACCGCTTCCACCGTCCCGGTCTCGACGATCCGGCCCAGATACATGATGGCGACGCGCTGGCAGATCAGCCGCACCACCGCGAGATCGTGCGAGATGAACAGATAGGTCAGCCCGAACCGCTCGCGCGTCTCCTGGAAGAACCGCAGCACCGTCGCCTGCACCGACAGATCGAGCCCCGAGGTCGGCTCGTCGAGAATCACCACCTCGGGCCGCAGCACCAGGATGCGCGCCAGCCCGACCCGGCGCAGTTGCCCGCCCGAAAGCTCATGCGCATAGCGCCGCTTCACCGTTGCCGGCAGGCCGACCGCCTCCATCACCTCGTCGATGCGCGCCTCGCGATCCGCGCCCCCCACGCCGGCGATCGCCAGCGCCTCGCGCAGGGTGGCGCCGATGCTCCACCACGGATCAAGCGCGGCGCCGGGGTCCTGATGGACATACTGCACGGCGCTGCGCGCGCGCCGGGCCGCCACAGGTGCAAGGCCCGATACCTCGCGGCCCCGCAGATGAATGCGGCCCGCGGTCTCGCGTTCCAGCCCCAGCAGGGTGCGCCCCAGCGTGGTCTTGCCGCAGCCGGACTCTCCCACCAGCCCGAAGATCTCGCCCGGCGCCAAGTCCAGATCGACCCCGTCCACCGCCCGCACCGGCGGGGTGGAGCGACCGAACCAGCGCCGCTTTCCGCCGAGATGGGTGTGCAGACCGTCCGCGCTGAGGATCGGATCGCTCATGCCGCGCCCCCATGCACATGGATGCAGTTGACGGCATGGTCGCCGCCGACATCGACCAGCTGCGGCGGCCGGGTCTCGCAACCGGCCACCCGCCGGTCGCAGCGCGGGTGAAAGCGGCAGCCGCCCGGCGGATTCACCAGCGAGGGCACCGCACCGGGGATGCCGCGCAGCTCGCGCATCCGGTCCGGGTGGCACTCCACCAGACGGCGCGTATAGGGGTGCTGCGGGGCGTGCAGGATCTCCGTCATCGGCCCGGCCTCGACGGTCTGGCCGGCATACATGACGGTCACCGCGCTGCAGAGTTCCGCCACCACGCCGAAATCATGGGTGACGAACAGCACCGCCACGCCCAGTTCCTCGACCAGTTCGCGCAGCAGTACGAGGATCTGTTGCTGGGTGGTGACGTCCAGCGCGGTCGTCGGCTCGTCGGCGACGATCAGTTCGGGATCGCACAGCAGTGCGGCAGCGATCAGCACGCGCTGGCGCTGCCCGCCCGAAAGCTGGTGCGGAAAGCGGTCGAGCATCGCCTCGGGTTCGGGGAGGCGCACTCGCGCGAACAGCGCCGCAATGCGTGCGCGCCATTGCCGGCGGCCGCCGCCCTGCGCCTGCCCGTGCCAGCGCAGGATTTCCATCAGCTGCTGGCCGACGGTGAACAGCGGATTCAGCGCCAGATAGGGATCCTGCGGAATGAAGGCGATCCGCCGGGCGCGGATCTCGCGACTCATGCGGCGCTCGTCCAGCGTGGCAAGGTCGGTGCCGCGGAAACGGATCGCGCCGCCGGTCTGCCGGGCGCTGTCGGGCAGGATGCGCAGGACGGCGCGCACCAGCGTGCTCTTGCCGCAGCCGGATTCGCCCACCAGCCCGACGACCTGGCCGGGCATCACCCGCAGATGCACCTGCTGCAGCACCTCCAACTGGCCGTCCAATGTGCCGATGCGCACCGAAAGGTCGTCCACCTCCAGCATCGGGGCGGTATCGTCGGCCATCGCGGTCACCGTGACCGCCGCAGCCGCGGATCGACGGCGTCGCGCAGCCCGTCGCCCAGCAGGTTGAAGGCCAGTACCGCCAGCAGGATGGCGATGCCTGGGAACGTGGAATACCACCAGGCATCCGGCAGGTAGCGCCGGCTCTCGGCCACCATCAGCCCCCATTCCGGCGTCGGCGGCGTCGCGCCCATGCCCAGGAACCCCAGCGCGGCGGCGATCAGGATGGTGACCCCCAGCCCGATCGTGGCGCGCACGATGATCGCCGGCATGATGTTGGGCAGGATGTGCATCAGCGCGATCCGCGCCGGCCCCGCCCCCACCGCCATCAGCGCGTCGATGTAGAGCGCGCTGCGCACCCGCCGCGTCTCGCCATAGACAATGCGGGTGAAGAAGGGCCAGTAGGTCAGGGTCAGCGCCAGCATTGCTGTCTGGATCGAAGGCGCCATCACCGCCGCGAAGGCAAGCGCCAGCACCAGTTGCGGGACCGCGAGGAAGATGTCGGTCACCCGCATGATCGCATCCGACAGCCAGCCGTCGCGGTAGCCCGCGACCAGCCCCAGCGGCACGCCGATCAGCGCTGCTGCCGCCACCACCGTCAGCGCGATCCCGAGCGCCACCCGGGCGCCGAGGATGATGCGCGAGAGGATGTCGCGCCCCAGCGCATCCGTGCCCAGCAGGAACTCGGGCCCCGGCGGGCGCAGCCGCTGCCAGGGCTTCACGTCGAAGGCATCCTCGGGAAAGGGGGCGATCCATTCCCCGAAGATCGCCAGCACCGCCAGCAGGAAGATGACAGCCAGGCCGAACACCGCCGCCCAGTCGCGGAAGAGCGCGCGCAACACGAATTTCATCGCCCGGACCTTACCCGCGGGTCGATCAGCGCCTGGATCACGTCCACCAGGATGTTGGCCACCGCGTAGATCACCCCGATCAGCAGGGTGGCGGACAGGACCGGGTTGGTATCGCCGGTGATGATCGCCCGGTAGATGTAGTCGCCCAGACCGGGCCAGGAAAAGATCGCCTCCACGACGATGCTTCCCGACAGGAGCAGACCGACCAGCAGCCCGATCTGCGTCACCGTTGCCGACAGCGAGTTGCGCAGCGCATATTTCCAGATCACAACCCGGCGCGGATAGCCCATGGCGATCTCGTAGGCGACGAAATCCTTCTGAAGCGTCTCTATCAGCGAAGATCGCACGAAGCGCGAGATCGTCGCCATCGCCGGCAGCGCCAGCGTCACCGCCGGCAGCGCGAGATGCACCAGAGCCTGCCAGGCCATTGCCGGCTGCCCGGCCAGCAGGTAGTCGATGGTGAACAGCCCGGTTACCCCCGGTGGCGGCTCGGCCACCGTGTCGATCCGGCCGCGCAGCGGAAACCAGCCGAGGTTCAGGCTCAGTGTCATCTGCAGCATGATCGCCAGCCAGAAGGACGCCACTGCCAACCCCAGCATCGACAGCACGCGCAGCAGGTGGTCCGCCATCCGGCGATAGCTTGTGGCCGCCAGAACCCCCATCGGTATGCCGAGGGCGATTGCAAGGACCAGCGCGGCGAGCGCCAGTTCGACCGTGGCCGGCAATCGCTGCACGAGATCGGTGGCGACGGGTCGGCTGGTATAGACGCTGATGCCCAGATCGCCCCGTGCGAGCTGACCGACATAGGCCGCGAACTGTTCGTGCAGCGGCCGGTCAAAGCCGTAGCGCTCGCGGATGGTGGCAAGCTGCTCGGCCGTCGCGCCCTCGCCGGCAAGGATCGTCGCCGGATCGGTCGGCACGGCCCTGACCAGCAGAAAGGTCAGGACCGTAAGACCGGCCAGCACGAAGGCGACCTGCGCAAGCCGGTTCAGGATCAGGCCGAGCATCGCTCCTCCACACCCGGACGCCGGCGGTCGGTCACCCCTCGATCCACATCTCGCGCAGGGCCACCGCATCGCCAACGGCGGCCGGGCGGTAGCCGCCCACCCGCTCGCGCACGGCACGGAAGGTCTGGCTGTTGTAGACCCAGATATCGACGGCCTCGTCCACCAGCCGGCGCGAGATCTCCTCGTAGAGCCGTTCGCGCTCGGCCCGGTCGAGGACCGACCGGGCACGGTCGATCATGTCCTGCACCTCGTCGTTGCGGTAGTAGGACGACCCGCGCTGACTGCCGAGCGCGCTGCGGCTGTAGAACGAACCGATCCAGTTTTCCGGGTCGATAAGGTAGGAACTGCCCCAGTGCGCCCAGATGACCGGCGCGCGCGACTCGTCGGCGGCCTGGGTCGCGGCGTCGGCCCAACGGGCCAACTCTATGTTCATCGTCACGCCCAGTCGGCGCAGCTGCGCCTGCAGCAGTTGCGCGGCCTGCTCGGTCTCGTCGAAACCCACAAGCGCAAGGAAGGTGAAGGGTTCGGCGATGTCCACACCATGGTCGCGGGCGCGGTCAAGCTCTTCCCGGGCACGGTCCAGATCGAAGCTGTAGCCTTCCAGGTCCGCGGGGTGGCCCCACAGGCTGGTCGGGATCGGCCCGGGGTTGCGCTCGACCACACCCTGCAGGATCTGCTGGATGAAGTCGCCATAGGGAAAGGCCCAGGACAGCGCACGGCGGAAATGGACGTTGGCGGTCGGCCCGCGGCTGTTGTGCATCCGCAGGATGTAGGTCCGGAAGGCCGGCTCGGCCGAAAGCCGCACGCCCTCCGCGTTTCGGACGCGATCATGCTCTTCGGCGCGGATATACCCGTGCGTGGTGTCGATGTCGCCCGACAGCACCGCGAGGATGCGCGTCGCGTCGTCGTCCACCGGGCGCACGCGCACCTCGTCGATCGGCTGCGGGCTGGGAAAGCCGCGGAAGTAGTCGGCGTTGCGCAGCAGGTTCAGCTCGCGCCCCGGCACGAAGGAGCCCGCGGCGATGCTGTAGGCGCCCGAGCCGGCACCGTTGTTCGCAAGCCAGGCCGAGCCCCAGTCGCCGTCCGTCTCGTGCTCCTGCAGCAGCGCCGAATTGACGATCGCCACCATCGGCAGCGAAGCGAGGAAAGGCGCATACGTGTTCTTCAGCGTGAAGCGCACCACATGCGGCTCCGGCGCCTCGATCCCCTCGGGATCCAGAATGGGCGCGAAGGTGCTCGCCGGGCCGCGCGCCAGCGCCAGCACCCGTCGGAAGCTGTAGACGACATCCTCGGACGTCAGCGCCCGGCCGTCGTGAAAGCGCACGTCGTCGCGCAGCGTGAAGGTGAAGGTCAGCGCATCGTCCGAAACCTCGCTGCCCGTCACCAGCAGCGGAATCGGCTCTGGCGGGGTCCCGTCGTACTCGAACAGCGAATCATAGACGTTCGCCCGGACGAAGGCCGAGGGCACATCGAACACTGTATGCGGATCCAGCCCGTTGGGCAGGTTGCCGCCCCAGCGCAGTATGCCTGACGCACCCTGGGCCGACAGCCGGCGCAGCGTAACCGGGGAAAGCAGCCCGGCGCCGAATGCCGAAGCGGCCACGCTGCCGGCTGCGAGAAACTCACGACGTTTCATTGTTGCCTCCCTGACTGACACGGACGGCCTGCGGCCGCCGCCTTGACACATGGCCAGCCCGCGGACGGACCGAACCGTCGGCTATGCCGAGCCGCAGCCCCGGCGGGCGACAAGCGTCATCTCCACCTTGATCTGCGGGTGGAGAAAATCGGTACGAAACCCCTGCGAAGCCGGCTTGCACTTGCCCGCCATCGTCTCGCCGATGATATCATAGATCAGCCGCGTGTCGGCGGTGTCGCGGATGTAGATCGCGCGCTTCACCACATCCTGGAAGCCGCTGCCGAGTTCGGCCAGCGCCGCCTCCATGTTGCGCAGCATCAGCCGGGTCTGTTCGCCCACATCCTCGGGGATGTCGCCGCTCGGATAATCCATGCCGGCCGTGCCGGAGACATAGATCCAGCCGTCGACACAGACCGCGCGCGCATAGCCGAGATCCTTTTCCATCTGCGATTCGGTGAAGACATGTTCCATGTGCGCCCCCCTCCTGCAGTGCGCAGACTGGACTTGTATTAATGTTGTGTCAACAGGATTATCAGCCGATGACCGCCCCGGCCGCGATCAGCACCGCGGCAGAGAGGGCGAGCGTGACCAGCGCATAGCTCGCGTTCCAGCGGGTGATCGCGGTCGAGGGCACATCCGCGGCCAATCCCATCATCATCGTATTGGCGGTCCAGGGCGAGGTCTGAGCGGCGACGGTCCAGCCGCACATGTAGGCACCCAGCATGATCTCGGGCCGGATGCCGAGCCCGGGCATCCCGGCAACGATCGCCCCCAGCAGCGCCAGCCCGACCAGGGGCGTCACCCCCACCATCGCGCCCAGCACGATCAGCAGCATCACCACCGCGGGCAGCACCAGGGCGACATTCGGGATCGTCGTAAGCGCCGCCGCAAGCGCCTCTGTCGGGGCGAGCCCAGGCACGGCAACGCTGAGAAACCCGGCGCAGGCCATCATTACCGCCTCGCGTCGCGCCCGTGGCAGCCCCCGGGCCAGCATCCTTACGCCGGAGCGCGCCGCCGCCAGCCGCCTGGCGCCCTTTTCGTCGCGAACGGCGCGGATCAGGAACCACGCGAGGGCGGCCGGCGGGATCGCCATGGTCGCCGCCTGCGGCAACTGAACCCCGCTCATCGCCCAGACCCCCAGCACCGCCGCCACCAGACCGACGATGATGCCCAGAAGCCCGACCATCGGCGGCCAGCCCCGCGGCCCTTCCTGCGGGGCATCTGCAGGGCTTGCAGCGGTTCTTGCGGCCTCCCCCCCGGCGCGCACCGAATCCATCGCCCAGCCGACCAGAAAGAATGTCAGCGCGATCGCCACGGCCTGCAGCGCCATCGGGCCATATGTGACGCCCGGCGTGATCGCCAGCAGCACGGCCGGTGCCACTGACAGTGGCGACCAGAGCGGCATGGTCACGAAGCCGCGCAACATCGCGATCAGCGCCCTCCGCCGCTCGGGCGGGACGACGGAACCTGCCCGCCCGCTCTCCGGCCCGTTGCCCGGCCCACGCGCGGCTTCGGTCGCCCGCCGGATCATCGCGCCCAGCATCGCAAGCGTGCCGATGTTCAGCACCACACCGAACAGATGCCCGGCCAACGACAGTGTGGCATAGCGCCTGCGCGGTGGCTGCGCGATCAGGGCCCGCCCGGCCCGCAGCAGGGTTCCCGACCCCGCTGCCGGCGCCTGCAGCATCGACAGCGCGGTGAACAGTGCCGCGAAGAGGGCGCCGCGGGCCAGCGCCGCCAGCAGGATATCGCCGCGCCCGGTCGCCAGCGCATCCGTCGCCAGCCCCGCCACCGCCAGTGTGAACAGCGTCGTCACCCCGCGCCGGTCGGCAAGGCACAGCGTCAGGAACGCCACCAGCACCAACGCGGCCGCCGGCCCGATCCACGGCGCCGACCACAATGCCCCTGCCATCGCCAGCGCCACCAGCGCCAACTGCAGCGGCAGGATCAGCCGCTCGCGCCCCGACAGCGGCTTCGCCGGTTCGGTCATGCCCGTCCTGTGCCAAGGCGAAGCGCAGTCGGGAGGCCCGTCCCGAAAATTCGATGTATTACCATTGCAACAACAATACCTTTTTACCTTCACCCCGTCGATAGGGTATGGATGGTGCGACGCAGTCGCCACGTCCCGGCGAAACAGCCCCGAAGGCACAGCCATGCAGCCCCGCGCCCAGGACCAAGCCGACAGCCCGGTGCCACGCTACCACCGGGTCTTCACCGTGCTGCGCGAGCAGATCGCGCAGGGCGTCTATTCCAGAACCGAGCCGATGCCGGGCGAGATGGAGCTCGCCGGCATGTTCAACGTCTCGCGGGTGACGATCCGGCATGCGCTGGACAAGCTCCAACAGGAGGGCCTGATCGAGCGCCGCCAGGGCGTCGGCACTTTCGCGCGACCGAACCTGAATGTGAAGACGATCTCGGCCGACCTCAACGGCTTCATCGACAACCTTCTGAACTTCGGCCTGGAAACCACGGTGGAGGTGCTGGAGTTCGACTATGTGGCCGCTCCGCCCGAGATCGCCCGCCAACTGTCCCTGCAGCCCGGCACGACGGTGCAGAAGGCGGTGCGCCGGCGCAGCTACGACGGCCGGCCCTTCTCGCTCGCCACCACCTACACGCCCGAGCACATCGGCCGCACCTTCGACCGCGAGGACCTCGGAAGCGAGCGGCTGCTCAGCCTGCTGATCCGCGCCAGCGGCGGCGTTGCCTCGGCGCATCAGCGCGTCTCGGCCACCATCGCCGACCCGGCCACAGCCCAGTTGCTGGATATCGATTACGGCGCGCCGCTCCTTTCGATCACCCGCGTCGCGTGCGACCACGCCGGCCGGCCGATCAACTACATCCGCGCGCTCTATCGCCCCGACACCTACGAGTTCTCCATCGACCTCGCCACCGACACGAGCCCCAGCGGCACCTTGTGGCGTCCGCTGCCCGCCGAGCCCGCTCCGACCGCCGCCGGTGACCCCGAGGACGGTGGCACGGCCCCGACCACCGGCTGACTCCCGGCACCCAAGCCAGTTGACTTAACAATCAGACAACACCAAGACTTGGGAGGCCAGTGTCCGGGGTCGCCATGCCTGCCGAGTTCTCGTCCATTCGGTCCCAGCTTGCGGCCGGCCCATATGCGGTCGCGGCCGGCTGGGCGCTGGTCGATCGCGGCCGCGGAGCGGAATTGCTGCGCGATGCCTGCCTGATCGTGCGTGACGGCGCCTTTGCCGAAGTTGGCGCCGGCGACCCGCCCGACGGGCTGCCGCTGCTGGATGCGCGCGCGCATCTGGTGCTGCCGGGTCTGATCAGCGCGCATACCCATGTTGCCGCCGGGCTGCCCACCCGCGGCACCATCGAATCCGGCCGGCCCTACATGCGGCCGCTGGAACTGATGGAGCAACTCGCGCCGGACGAGATCGACACGCTGACCGCGGCCAATCTGGCAGAGATGCTGCGCTCGGGCTGCACCGCGCAGTTCGAGATGTCGCTCAGCCGGCCGCAGGCCGACAGCTATGTCCGCGTCGCCGGGCGCTGGGGAGTGCGCGGCTGGCCGGCGATCATGGTGCCGGCGACCGACCGGCTGGCGCATGTCTGGTTCCGCGACAGCGATTCGGTGCTGACCGACTCGGTACCGCAGACCGTCGCCGAGACCGGCGCGAACCTCGCCTTCGCCCATGCGCTGGCCGACCGCGGCGACCCACTGCTGCTGCCGATGATGGCCGCGCACGCGACCGACACGCAGACGCCCGAGACACTGGCGGCGCTGCGCCGCGCCCTGCAGGACCTCGACGCGCCGCTGCATATCCATATCGCCCAGCGGGCGAGCGAGCGCGACACCGTGCACAGACTCTGGGGTTGCTCGCCGGTCCGCCTGCTCGAGCGCGAAGGGCTTCTGGAGGGGCCGGTCTTCGGCGCCCACATGACGGCGGTGGACTGGGCTGCAGACGGGCCGCTCCTGCGCGACCGCGGCGTGGTCTATGTGCATTGCCCTTCGGCGGGCGGCGCCGGCGTCAGCAGCCAGCCCTACCCCGAGGCGCTGGCTGCCGGCGTCGCCAGTGCCATCGGCCTTGACACCCATTCCAACGACGCTGTCGAGAACGTGAAGCTGGCCGTGATCAAGGGGCGGGTGCGCGCCGCGGCTCTCGCCTCCTGCGACTGCACGGACGTGCGTGCCCCCACCATCGCCGAGGCGGTGGACAGCGCCACCCGGATCCCGGCCGACGGGCTTGGCCGGGCCGATCTGGGCCGCATCGCGCCCGGCGCGCGGGCCGATTTCACCGCCATCGACATCACCGGCCCGCTGGTGGGCGACGCCGCCCTGCCGCCCGAGCCGCTGCATCACCTGCTCTACGCCAACGGCACTGCGGTATCGCATGTCGCCGTGGACGGCCGCCTGAAACTCCTGCACGGCAGGTTCCTGCCCGAGGACGAGGCGCTGCTGCGCGCCCGCGCCGCGCGGATCATGAACCGGCTGTGGGAGAGCCTCGCGGCGGAGGACTGGTTCGCCGCCCGCACCTGAACCCTTCCCCGCCCCGGTGCCGGCCCGGGACGGACGCACGGAAAAACCGCCGGCGACAGGGAGACCGCCATGAAGCCGCTTCGCCTGACCGCCACCCTTGCCGCCGCGCTGGCTGCCGCGGCGCTGCTCACCGCGCCGCTGGCCGCGCAGGAGCGCCTCCGGCTGGGCCATCACCATGCCGTCGGCGGCATGATCGACCAGACCGCCAACAAATTCGCCGACCTCGTGCGCGAAAAGACCGGCGGCACGGTCGAGGTGCAGATCATCCCCGCTGCCCAGCTCGGCCAGGAGCGCGAGCTGTTCGACCTGCTGAACAACAACGGCGTGGATGCGACACTGACCTCGCTCGGCCACATGGACAGCTACTACGGGCCGATCACCGTCACCTCCTACCCCTTCGCCTTCCGCAGCTGGGAGCATGCCAGCAACGCGCTGCGCGGCGAGTTCGGCGACCGCATCAAGGACGGCGTCGCCGCCAACTCGAACGCAGAGATCGTCGGCTGGCTGGAGGTGGGCTTCCGCGACCTGATCTTCCGCGGCGAGCCGATCACCTCGCTGGCCGGCATGCAGGGCGTCAACATGCGCTCCGCCGAATCGCAGACCTGGATCCGCATGTATGAACTCATGGGCGCGCGCCCGACGCCGGTGACATGGGGCGAGATCTATCTGGCGATGCAGACCGGCGTGCTTCAGGGGCTCGATTCGCCCGCCTTCGCCGCGCTCGACATGAAATTCAACGAGGTGACCAGCTCGCTGGTCAAGACCAACCAGATGTTTGCTGCCATGGGCATCGTCGTGAACCAGAACCGCCTCGCCCGGCTGACACCCGAACAGCAGGCGGCGATCCGCGAAGCCGGCGACGAGGCCGGCATCTGGGTCAACGAGACCATCCTCGTCCCGGGCGCCGAGGTCGCCTATGCGCGCATGGAGGAACTCGGAATGGCTGTTGTCGAGCCGGAGAACCCCGAGGAGTGGCAGGCCGCGATGCGCCCGCTCTGGGAAGAGCTGTCGGCCCGGCATCCCGGATCGGAAGAGTTGCTCGAAATCCTGCTCGCGACCGAGTGAAGCCGTGACCGGGAACCCGCACGATGCCGCCCCGGCCGATCCCGGCCGGGGCCCCGAGGGCGGCCGCTGGGGGCTGTTCCTGACCGATGCCGCCTCCGCGGCGCTGCTCTGCCTGGCCGTGGCGATGGTCACGGTGCAGGTGGTGCTGCGCACCTTCTTCACCGGCTCGGCGGCCTGGACCGAGGAGCTGGGCCGCTACCTGTTCGTCTGGGCCGTGTATCTGGGCGCGGTGGCGGCGACGATGCGCGACAGCCATATCCGCGTGACCTTCCTGATCGACCGGCTGGGGCCCTGGGCCGAGCGCTGGTCGCTGCTGATCGGCCGGCTGGCGGCGCTCTTCGCCTATGGCTCGGTGGCGTGGTTCGGCTGGCAGATCGCCTGGAACAAGCGCAACGCCGCGTTCTACAGCCTGCCGTGGGCGCCGCAGGCGATCCTGTACATCTCGGTTCCTGCCTGCCTGACCGTGATGCTGCTGATCCTGCTTTGGCAGATCGGCCATTTCCGCCGCGGCAGAGGATAGGGCGATGGAACTGGCGCTTCTCTTCGGGGTCTTCCTCGTGCTGCTGGTCCTCGGCGTGCCGGTGGCGGTGGCGATGCTCTGCTCCAGCGTGATCAACCTCTTCTACATCGGCCTGCCGGGCATCATCGCAGCCCAACGGATGGTGGATTCGATCAACTCCTTCCCGCTGCTGGCCGTGCCCTTCTTCATCCTTGCCGGGGTGATCATGAACCAGGCCGGGCTGACGCAGCGGCTGGTGCTGCTCTCGCGCGCCTATGTCGGCCACCGGCCGGGCGGCACGGCACAGGTCAACGTGCTGGCCTCGATATTCTTTTCCGGCATCTCGGGCTCGGCCTCGGCCGATACCGCGGCGATCGGCTCCATGCTGATCCCGGCGATGAAGAAGGAGGGCTATTCGCCCGGCTTCGCCGCCGGCATCACCGCGGCCTCCAGCACCATCGGGCCGATCATCCCGCCCTCCATCGGCATGGTGATCTATGCCACCATCACCGAGATGTCGATCGGCCGGCTCTTCCTCGCCGGCATCGTGCCCGGGCTGCTGATCGGGATCTCGCTGATGGTGCTGGTGCATTTCATGTCCAAGGCGCGCGGCTATCCGCGCTCGGACAGGGTGCCCTGGGGCGACCGCGGGCGCATCACCTTCGTGGCACTTCCGGCGATCCTCGCCCCGGTCATCCTGCTGGGCGGCATCTTCTCGGGCTTCTACACACCGACCGAGGCCGGCGTGGTCGCCTGCCTCTACGGCCTCGGCGTCGGGCTCTTCGTCTATCGCGACCTGCGGCCGCGCGACCTTGCGCGCGTGCTGGCGCATGCGGTCGAGATGACGGCGCTGCCGATGGTGATCCTCGCCTCGGCCTCGGTCTTCGCCTTCCTGCTTTCGCTGCACGGCTTCGGCGGGCTCGTGGTGAGCGCGCTGCGCTGGTTCGACCCCTCGCCGATGATGCTGCTGCTGCTGATCGTGCTGATGCTGCTCTTGATCGGCCTGATCGTCGAGGGGCTAGCGGCGATGATCATCTTCGTACCGGTGTTCATGCCACTCATCCCCGCCTTCAACCTCGATGAGTTGCAGGTGGCCCTGATCGTCCTGATGACGCTGCTGATCGGCACGGTCACGCCGCCGGTGGGCATCCAGCTCTACATCGCCGCCTCGGTCGGCGACGTGCGCATCCGTGACGTAGAGGTCTGGCCCTTCGTCGCCGCCATGCTTGCAGTGGTGCTCCTCGTGGTGGCCTTTCCCGGTCTGGTCACCTTCGTGCCCGATCTGGTGATGGGGGCGGGATGAGCGGCCACCGGCGGCATTTCGTAACCGTCGCGGGCAGGCAGGTGCACATGCGCTGGGCCGGCAGCGGTCCGCCTGTGGTGCTGCTGCACGCCTGCCCGAAATCCTCGGTCGAGCAGGCGCCGCTGGTGGAACGGCTGTCGCGCCGTTTCACCGCCTTCGCCTTCGACATTCCAGGCTATGGCGACAGCGAGCCGCTGCCCCTGCCACGCCCCGAAATCGCCGATTTCGCCGATGCCTTCGCGGCGACGCTGGAGACCCTCGGGATCGGTCGCGCTGCCGCCTACGGCCGGCACACCGGCGGGCTGATCGTGCTGGACCTTGCGCAACGCCACAGGGGCCGGCTCAGCCGCATCATCCTCGACGGCTTTCCCGTCTTCACCGAGGCGGAGCGGCAACGCTTCCTCACCGGCTACCTGCAACCGCTTCTGCCGCTGTGGGACGGCCTTCACCTGCCCGGCCTCTGGGCACGGCTGCGCGAGAACTACCTGTTCTTTCCGTGGAACGAAGGCCCGCTGCCGGAAAACCGGAACCCCATTGACATGCCGCCGGCGGAGCAGATGCACGCCACCGCGGTGGACATGCTGAAGGTCATGGACCTGTGGCGGCTGGGCTATGCCGCAGCCTTCCGCTACCGGCCGCAGGCAGCGCTGGCAGCGCTCGATTGCCCGGCGCTGATCATGGCCCGGCGCGACGACCTTCTGCACCCGCACCTGGAGCGCCTGCCGCCGTTGCCCGCCAATGTCGCGGTGGAGGCGCACAGCCATGACGTCGCAGCCTGGGCCGACCGGATCGAGGGGTTCCTCGCCGACGCCGATCCCCTTCCCGCGGCTCCCCGCCCGGCAGCCACCAGGCCGCGCCCCGACCGACCATGGTCCGAGATCGTGGACACGCCGACCGGCCCTGTCCGCCTGCGCCATGCCGGCGCGGGGCAAAAGCGCCTGATGCTGCTTCACGACCTGCCCGGAAGCGGCATGGTCGAACTGCCGCTGATGCGTCATCTGGCCGATGTCGCCCGGGTCACCATACCTGATCTGCCGGGCGTCGGGCTTTCGGCGGCACTGCCGGAAGGCGCCGGTCAGGCGGACCTTCTGGATACGCTCGAAACCCTCTGGCGGCGCGAGGGATGCAACGTGCTCGCATCCCGGGGCCTGACGTCGGGGCTCGCGCTGGCACTCGCTGCGCGGCATGGCTCCACGCACCCACTGGCGCTGATCCGCCCTTGCTTTCCACCGGCCGGCGATACCGACGGCTTCGCCGCAGCCCATGCCCCCGACATACCCCCCTGCGATGCCGGCACGCATCTGACACGGTTATGGACCATAGCCCGTGACAACGAACTGTATTTCCCCTGGTTCACCCCGCGCCGTGAGGCGATCCGGGCAGGCCTGCGACCGCTCGACCCTGAGCGCCTCACGGCACAGGTGGTGGCGATGGCCGAGAACCCGGCCGGATATCGCCGGCTTGTCCTCGCCGCAGTCGATCCCTCCGGCGGCAGTCCCGCGCCGCATCCCGGCAGAGCGCTGCTGGTCGCCGATCCCGACCGGATCGGCCATGATCTCGCCGACCGTGCCGCCGGCATCCTGCCCGCAGCGTCGCGGGAGACGGTCGTCCTTCCCACGGTCGAAACCGAGGCTGCCGCGCTCCGTCCCTGGCTGTCCGGCCTCTGAGGTGCCCGGCACCCTGTCTGACCGCGTGCCGGGGCGTGCGATCCGCCGGGAGCCCGTCGGTTCGACAACTGTCACCTTGCCTGTCGTGCGCCGCGGTTCAGGCTGCCTGCCGCTGCCGCTGCCGCGATCGCCACAGCGCCATCTTCATGGCTCCGGCTGAGGGCGCGCCCCTTGATGGCTCCGGCAGGCAGTCGCGGCAGGTATCCGCCATGGTGGAAGATAAACTGGGTGCAATGCAGCATGCCGACAAGCGGGATCGCTTCCGGTCGCGACCCTTTGGGCCATATACCCTTCGTCGCCGAAACAGGCAGGAGAGGATACGACAATGCCAGCCAGGTCGAAAGCCCAGCAAAAGGCAGCCGGCGCCGCACTGGCCGTCAAGCGTGGCGAGGCTGACAAATCCGGCCTTCAGGGCGCCGCAAGGGAGATGTTGGACAGCATGAGCGAGCAGGAACTGGAAGAGTTCGCCGCAACATCGCGCAGGGACCTGCCCGAAAGGATCGATGGCGACGACTGACCGCGACGGCTCGGTCGGACAGCGCCAACGCAAATCCCTGCACGACTCCCGGATTCCTTCGTGTTGCCGATGCCATCAGGATCGAACCCTGGATGCGCAGAGTTCCGATCCCCGGCCATGTGCGGTATCCCGGCAACGCGGCCTGCGGTGCCGGCCCGGATATTGCACTGTCAGGGTGCCGCACGGCGGCCTTGCACTCCCACCAGCCCGCGCGACGGGGGCTGAAGATGCAGGGAGCGCCAGCCGGCACCGTGACGTTGCGGTTCGATCGATTGCCCGGGTCGAAGATCGGCCAGTCTGCTCTGGAAAATCGGCCTCACGGACCGGCACCTGACATTCCGTGAACCGGACGGGCAAGCGTTTTCCAGCGCAGGCCAGGTTGTGACAGCGACTTGCAGTTCGCCGGGAACGGACGGCACTTCGGCGCCGGCGAGGCCGACTGGTCAGGGCAGTGAGCGGCCGTGGCGAGCGGTCTGCATCCCAGGTCGCACCCAGGCTGCGCACATCTGCAACGGCGAAGCCTTGTCCAGCGATGCGACGCGCCGTCGGCGGGCCATTGCCGGCTTTGGTTCAGCGACCTCTGTTCGGGGCGCTAGTGCAAATCCCTCGAACCGTGGGCCTGCCGGCCGGGAGCGCATCTCAGAAGCTCCCGAACAGGGTTCCCAGCGTCACCAGCATGACAAGCGCGAAGATCGGGATCAGCACCGCGACCACTGCGATGTCGCTGTAGGCTTGGCGGTGCGTCAAGCCGCAGATCGTCAGAAGCGTGATCACGGCGCCGTTATGCGGCAGGGCATCAAGGCCGCCGGTCGCCACAGCCGTCACGCGGTGCAGAAGCTCCGGAGAGATACCGGCGGCCTCGCCCATCTGCATGTAGGTCTCGCCCAACGTGGAAAGCGCGATCGACATGCCGCCCGAAGCCGAACCGGTCATGCCCGCCAGCAGGCTCGTGCCGATGGCAAGCGAGATCAACGGGTTTTCGCCACCCACGGTCACGACCCAGTCGCGGATCACGCCGAAGGACGAGAGCGAAGCGATCACTGCCCCGAAGCCGACGAGACTTGCCGTGTTGAATATGGGCTTGAGGGAATCCTGCGCACCATGCTCCAGCGTGCCGGCCATGTCGTCCGCCAGTCGGCGCCAGTTGAGCGCCACCAATGCGAAAGAGGACAGCGTGAGCGCCGCGATGATCGACCATACGCCGCGAACCGATCCCACATCCGTCGCCCCGTATTCCGGCAGCGACAGATACTCCGTGTCCATCAGCGGGATGATCAGAAAGGTGAACACGAGATTCAGGACAAGGACCAGGGCGAGCGGTATCGCTGCAACGCCCAGGGACGGGGATCCGCCGGCGCCTTCCTTCGCGGTCCGCTCGGCCTCACCGCCATACCCCGGCCCCAGCGCCCGGGCACGATATTCCAGCCAGCCCCAGCCCAGGCCCAGCATCAGTGCCCCGGTAATGACCCCGAGCCCGGGTGCTGCGAAAGGGGTGGTTCCGAAATAGGGCATCGGGATCGCGTTCTGTATCGCCGGCGTGCCCGGCAGAGCGGTCATGGTGAAGGTGAAGGCACCGAGCGCGATGGTCGCGGGGATCAGCGCCTTCGGCAGGTCGGCCTCACGAAACAGCGCCGCAGCAATGGGCCAGACGGCAAAGGCGACGACGAAGAGCGACACGCCGCCATAGGTCATCACCGCACAGGACAGCACCACGGCCAGGATCGCCCGCCGCGGCCCCAGCCCCCGGATGATCCCATCCGCCAGGATCCGCGCCGAACCTGACGCCTCCATCAGCTTGCCGAACACCGCCCCCAGCAGGAACAGCGGGAAATACTGGATCACGAAGCCACCCGTGGCCTGCATGAAAACCTGCGTATAACTCGCCAGAACCGGGCCGCCCTCGGCCAACAGGACCGCCAGTATCGCCATGCCCGGCGCCAGCAGAAGCAAGCTCAGGCCCCGATAGGCGAGGAACATGAGCCCTGCAAGTGCGGCAGCTATCACCAGTATGCCCAGCATCGCCTAGTCCGCCGGTTGCGACATCGCCGCGGCAGGATCGTCGAAGAAGGCACCCAGATCGAAGGTTGATTCCTGCCCGACACGATCGAAACTTGCCTCGAGCCAGGCTTCGGCCCAACCACGCCCGCGTTCGAACAGCAGACGCAGATAGCGCCATTCGGCGTTCATCTTGCTGGAGGCGGACAGATCCTGCACCTCGGCATCGGTATGGATCAGGTGGATGTGGGTCCGGCCCGCCGCGCCGAGGTCGACCCCCTTGGCCGTGACGATCTGCTGCATCAGGGATATCGCACGCAATTCCTTGATCAGCGAGGTGTTGAAACTGATCTCGTTCACCCGGTTCAGGATATCGCGGGCCGTCGTGGGCGTGTCATGGCGGACGACGGGATTGATCTGGACGATCACGATATCCGGGCTGGCCGAACTCGTGACCAGCGGCATCAGCGCCGGATTGGCGCTGTAGCCGCCATCCCAGTAGGGTTCGTCTTCGATGACGACCGCCGGGTAAAGCTGCGGCAGGCAGGCAGAAGCCATGACCGCGTCGAGCGTGACATCGCCGCGCGAGAAGACGCGCGCGCGTCCCGTGCGGACATGCGTCGCCGTCACATGCACCGAGATCGCCTTGCAGCGATTGACATTGCCGAAATCGACCTGTTTCTCGAGAATGTCGCGCAGCGGGTTCACGTTCATCGGGTTGAGTTGATACGGCGACAGCACGCGGCTGAGCCCCTCGAAGAACAGATACCCGGGAGAAGCATCCAGGCTGAATCGCCCCAACACCCGGTCCAGCGGGCTGCGTTGCAGCGGCGAGGCCAGCGCCGCCCTGCTGATCGCCCGCCAGAATGACTCCAGTGCGGCCCGCGCCGCGTCGCGCCCGCCCCGTTCATACCCATCGGCCAGCACAACCGCGTTCATCGCACCGGCGCTGGTGCCACTGATCTCGGCAATCTCTAGCCGGTCATCCTCCAGAAGCCGGTCAAGAACCCCCCAGGTCAACGCCCCGTGCGAACCGCCGCCCTGAAGGGCCAGATTGATCACCTTGCGTGTGTCGGAGCCCGCCATGTCATCCTCATGCTGCACTGCGGCATGGGTAACGCATGTGGCGACTGACGACAACTGGCCTGCCGCCGGAGCATCGGTCTGCAGGCCCAGGAGCCGGGCTGTCGACTGCGCTGAAGAACTCTCGCTCTCTCCGGTTTCACGCGACGAGACGCTGTCATCGCTGGCGCGACACCGCCGCCGTGCATGGCAGGTTGCGGGAGGCCCAACGATGTCGCGCCGGACCGAACCCCGGGTGCCGGAAGGGAAGGCTACCGGATCACCGCTTCCAGCGGCATCCCTCCGGCCGCATTGGGCGAAGTGGTTGCCGACGTCCTTCGGTGCCCCTGTCGACTCCGTTGCGACCTCGACCGGGACGCCCGACCTGCAGGACGGACGACGCCACCATGAACGACACCCCCGAACCCGCCGACGACGCGAAGGAGGCGCGCCTGAGCGCCTGTCTGCACCGCATCGACGCCCGCCTCGGCACCGTCGGCGACCGGCGGTCGGCGTATCGGCGCGACGTGCAGGCCGCCCATGACCACTTGAGGGAAGCGATGGTGCGGCGCACCACCCTGCGCCAATCCCACTTGGCGTTCTTCGACTGGATCGAGCGGCCCGACATGTTTTGCCCCGCGCCGGGCCGGTTCGAATATGCCGATGTGTTCCCGCTGGTCTTCCTGCAGATGCTGACCGAAGCGATGGAGAACCCCTGCCCTTGCGTCAGGCACCTGCTGGTCGACGAGATGCAGGACTGCACACAGGCCCATCACGCCGTGCTGGCGCGGCTGTTTTCCTGCCGCAAGACGGTCCCGGGCGTCGCAACCCGGGCGGTGCACCCCTGCAGCGCATCCGGGGCCGAACGGATCGCCGAATCACTGGGCGGCGGCGCCCGCGCGACGCTGAACGGGAGCTATCGCGCCACATGGCAGATCATTCAGTTCGCGCTGCAGATCGCCCCGACCCCCCGAGCTGGTCGCCATGGAGCGGTACGGCCCCGAGCCGGAGGTGATCGCGCTTCCGGACGCGCGCGCCATTACCGCGCGCATCGGCGAGGAGGTCGCGGCGATGGCGGCCGATGGCCATGGCAGCCTCGCCGTCCTTGCCAGGACGCGGCGCTGCGTCGCTGCACCGGCAACTTCGCGCGGCCGGGATCGACGCCCGCCTGCTGGAAGACGGCAGCACCGGCTTCACCACCGGCCTCCTCGTCTGCACGCCGCATCTGGCCAAGGGGCCGGCCCGACAGTGTCCTGAGCCGCGGGTCACGGAGCCGTGGCCTCATGCCGGCCAGTCCCCCGGCAACGGCGCCGCCGGCAGGACCCTGCCATGGCATTCGCCGAAACCGATGCGGACTCCCGCACCCTCGGCCGCGCCGCGGAGACAGACCGTATCGCCGTCCTCCAGAAACGTGCGCGCCTGCCCGCCCGGCAGCGCCAGCGGTGCCGTCCCACCCTGGCTCAGTTCCAGAAGACTGCCGCGGGCCGTTGCCGCCGGACCCGAGATCGTGCCGGATCCCAGCAGATCGCCCACCCGCATCGGGCATCCCGAGGTCGTGTGATGCGCAAGCTGCTGTGCCGCCGCATAGCTCAGCTCGGCCGCGCTGGTCCTTGCGATCACCGTCTCCGCCCCGCCTGCCGGCGCCAGCGCCACTTCAAGACCGATGTCCGGATGCAGCGGAGCATGCGGGCGCAGGTATGGCAGCAGCGGCACCGGCGGCACCGGTCCCGCCACCCGGAACGGCGCCAGGGCCGCCGCAGTGACGATCCAGGGCGAGATCGTGGTTGCCGTCGCCTTTGACTGGAACGGGCCCAACGGCTGGTACTCCCACGCCTGAATGTCGCGCGCCGACCAGTCGTTCAGCAACACATAGCCGAAGATCATCGCCTCCGCCCGGGCCACCGTTACGGGCCCGGCCGTGGGCTGCCCGACGATCGCCCCCAGCTCCAGCTCGAAATCGAACCGCCGCGACGGCGCGAAGAGCGGCCCCGCGCCCGGATCGGGCCGGATCTGCCCCCACGGTCGCGGCACCGGCGTGCCCGACACCACCACCGACGACGCCCGCCCGTTGTAGCCGATCGGCATGTGGTCCCACGCCGGCGGCAGCGTCGCCTCGGGCCCCCGCAGCAGCCGCGAGGCCATCAGCGCATGGTGGCGCCCCGAATAGAAGTCGGTGAACTCGGCGACGCGGAAGGGCAGGCGCAACTCCGCTCCCGCAAGCGGCCGCAGATGCCGCGCCACCGCCGCCTGCTCCTCCGCTCCCTCGGCCAGCAGCGCCGTCAGCCGCTCCCGCAACGCAGCCCAGGCGGCAGGGCCGGCCGCCATCACCTCGTTCCAGACGTCGGCACGCAGCGGATCCGGGCCCGTTCCCAGTCGCGGCGCCAGCCCCGCCTCGGCCAGCCCGGTCAAGTCGAGCAGGCTGTCGCCGATCGCGGTGCACAGCCGCCCGCGCGCCCCGGGCTCGCCGAAGACCCCACAGGGCAGGTTGTTCAGCGGAAAGCCGCAGGAGGTTTCGTTCGCCCCGGGCACCCAACTCGCGATCAGCGGCATCGATGCCTCCCGGCCCGGCCGCGGGGCGGCGCCGGCGCGACCATTCAGGGCGTCCCGTCGAAGTGTTTCACCATGTCGGCCCAGCAGGCGATGTAATCGTCCTGAAGCGGCGCCTCGTGGGCGGCGAATTCGGTCAGATGCTGGGGAAAGCGAGTCTCGAACATGAAGGACATGGTGTCTTCCAGCTTTTCCGGTTTCAGCTCCGTCGCCGAGGCCGCCTCGAAGGCGTTCCGGTCCGGCCCGTGCGGCAGCATCATATTGTGCAGGCTGATGCCGCCGGGCACGAAGCCCTTGGGCTTGGCATCATAGATGCCGTGGATGTTGCCCATCAGTTCCGACATGATGTTCTTGTGATACCAGGGCGGGCGGAAGGTGTTCTCGGCCACGTTCCAGCGGTCGCGGAACAGCACGAAATCGATGTTCGCGGTCCCCTCGATGCCCGATGGCGCCGTCAGCACGGTGAAGATCGACGGGTCGGGATGATCGAACAGGACCGCCCCAACCGGCGAGAAGGTGCGCAGGTCGTATTTGCAGGGCGCATAGTTGCCGTGCCAGGCGACGACATCGAGCGGCGAATGACCGATCCCGGTCTCGTGGAAACCGCCGCACCATTTCACGATTACCCGGCTCGGCGTCTCGCGATCCTCGAAGGACGCCACCGGAGTCTTGAAGTCCCGCGGGTTTGCCAGACAGTTGGCCCCGATCGGGCCGCGGCCCGGCAGCTCGAACTTCTGGCCGTAGTTCTCGCAGACGAAGCCTCGCGCAGGCCCCTCGGCGACCTCGACCCGGAACACCATGCCACGGGGCAGGACAGCGATTTCCTGCGGTTCCACGTCGATGATGCCAAGCTCGGTGAGGAAACGCAGGCGGCCGGCCTGTGGGACCACCAGCAACTCGCTGTCGGCAGAATAGAAATACTCATCCTGCATCGAGGCGGTGGCGAGATAGACATGCGTGGCCATGCCGACCTGGGTATTGACGTCGCCGGCCGTGGTCATCGTCCGCATTCCGGTCAGGAAGGTCAGCGCCTCGTCGGGGATCGGCACCGGGTCCCAACGGTACTGGCCCAGGCTGGTGACGCCCGGGATCACATGCGGCGCGGTCTTCCAGCCGGGCATGTCGATCTGACGGAACCGGCCGACATGCTTTACCGAGGGGCGGATGCGATAGCACCAGCTCCGCTCGTTCCGCCCGCGCGGCGCGGTGAACGGGGTGCCGGAGAGTTGCTCGGCGTAGAGCCCGTAGGCGCAGCGCTGCGGGCTGTTCTGCCCCTGCGGCAGGGCGCCGGGCAGCGCCTCGGTCTCGAAATCGTTGCCGAAGCCGGGCATGTAGTCGGGGGGGCTGCCCTGTGCACGGTTGTCCGGCTGCATCCGGGCGGAGAGGGGGCGGTTCATCGGGCGTCTCCCTGGCTCGCGGGCATGGTCCGGCCTAGCGGCACGGGACCGGCACGGTCAAGCCTCGCGCCACCGCGGGCGCGCCTGACGGACAGCGACGCCGCGAAGGCGCGGGGTCCGGCCCGCGCGCCCTGCATCGACATTGCCTCAGGCGGTTTCCCGGACAGATCGCGGAGCGAGGGCGGGCAGCGCGACGAAAAGCAGAACGGCGAATACACCCAGGACGGGAAACAGCGCGGCACCGATCCCGGCAAGCACGGCAGGCATGCCGACACCGCCGGCGAGACTTGCCGCCACGAGAACCGAGCCAGCCCGCGGGGTGCGCCCCAACGCTTCGGCACCGAGTACGAAATAGCTGGGGAACAGGATGCCGACCGCGGCCCCCGCGGCGGCAAAGAACGGCCCCGGCGGACCCAGCGCCGCACCGGCCATCGCCAGCGCCAGCCCGGCGAGTCCCGCCTGAACCAGCCGCCGGGCCGGGATCCGCAGCGCCAGCCACACCAGCGAAAGCCGGGCAAGCACGAAGGCCGCGAACAGCGCCGATGTCCAGAGCGCGGCGGCCTCCTGCGTCGTGCCGCGGGCGATCAGCGCCGCCGGCCCGAGGCCCGCCAGCGCCGCCTCGGCACCGACCGCACCCACCCCCACCCAGACCACACCACGGCCACGACGGATCAGGTTGCCCAGACCTTCCGCCATCGGCCCGTCCGCCGCCGCACCCGTCGCGACCCGCACCGGCGGACGCGCAAAGGGCAAAAGTGCCGCCGCGCCCAATGCGAGCAGGGCAAAGACGATGCGCGGATCGTTGCCGAAGGCGAGCAGCAGCAGCGGCGCGGCGATGGCCCCGACACCGAACAGCGCATTTGCCAGACCCAGCACCGAAGGGCCGCGGACGCCGAACTCGGCCAGCAGCCGGCTGTTGAACACCGCCGAGGAGAGCCCGTGCCCGCAGCCGAGGATCACCGCCCCGGCCAGCGTCAGCGGCCAGCTCACCCCGGCCGCGATCAGACCGCAGCCGAGCGCCAGCGCCCCGAGGGCCCAGCGCGCGGTCAGCCTTGCGCCCAGCATCAGCGAAGCCACGGCAAGAAAGGCGCCGCCCCATTGCGCCGCCACGATCGCCGCCGCATCGGCCAGGGTGATGCCATAGCGGTTTGCGTAGAGCGGCAGCGACGGCCCATGCAGCGCCACCGTCGCCCCGACCGCCAGCGCCGAGCCCAGCCCGACGCCGAGCAGGAGCCGCCGTCCCGCCACATCTGCCTGCATCTGTGTCATGGCTGCCCGCAGCTGTCGGCACATCCTTGCCGAAGCGCCCACCTGCGCCCGCGTGAACACGTCGTCAAGCGCTGGACATCGGCCAACCGGGCGGCAAGATGGAGAACTATCGTCGGCTGGGAGGAAATGGCATGGACGACATCGTGATCCTCGGGGCCGCGCGCACCGCCATCGGCAGCTTCGGCGGCAGCCTCGCAACCGTCCCGCCCATCGAACTCGGGGCCGTCACCGCCCGTGCCGCACTGGCGCGCGCCGGCGCAGAGGGCGGACAGATCGGCCATGTCGCCTTCGGCCATGTCATCAATACCGAACCGCGCGACATGTATCTGTCCCGCGTCGCCGCAATGGAGGCAGGCGTACCCGACAATGTGCCGGCAATGAACGTGAACCGCCTGTGCGGCTCGGGGGCGCAGGCGGTGGTTTCGGTGATCCAGGCACTTGCGCTGGGCGATGCCGAATTCGGCCTCGCCGGCGGTGCCGAGAGCATGAGCCGGTCACCCCACGCCCTGCAGGTGGCCCGCTTCGGCCAGAAGATGGGCGATGCCCGCGCGGTGGACATGATGACCGGCGCGCTCACCTGCCCCTTCGGCACCGGCCACATGGGCGTGACGGCCGAGAACGTCGCCGAGCAGCACCAGATCAGCCGCGCCGATCAGGACGCCTTCGCGCTGGAAAGCCAGACCCGCGCCGCAAAGGCCCTCGCCGAGGGCCGCTTCGCCGGGCAGATCGTTCCCGTCACGGTCCGCACCCGCAAGGGCGAGATCGCCTTCGACACCGACGAACACCCCAAGGCGACCACGGCCGAGGCGCTGGCCGGCCTGCGCCCGGTGTTCAGGAAGGACGGCTCGGTGACCGCCGGCAACGCCAGCGGCATCAACGACGGTGCCGCGGCGCTGGTTCTGGCGCGGGCCGGGGCGGCCGAGCGCGCGGGCCTGAAGCCGCAGGCGCGTGTCATCGGCTACGCGCATGCCGGGGTGGATCCGAAGGTCATGGGCATCGGCCCGATCCCGGCGGTGCAGGCGCTCCTCGCCCGCACCGGCCTCGCCATCGGCGATTTCGACGTCGTCGAATCGAACGAGGCCTTCGCCGCCCAGGCGCTGGCCGTGAACCGCGGCCTCGGCCTCGACGGCGCGCGGGTGAACCCCAACGGCGGCGCCATCGCGCTGGGCCACCCGGTCGGCGCCACCGGCGCGATCCTGACGGTCAAGGC
>SLBI01000376.1 GCA_007126375.1 Paracoccaceae bacterium | reverse complement strand
GCAGTCGCCGACGTGGCGCTCGGCGAAGCCGTGGTGCTGATCGGGGCCGATCGAATGCATCCGGCCCATGGCGATGGTCCGATACCCCGCCGCACCCAGCGCATGCGCCCAGGTGGGCAGGTCCGAGGCCAGCGCATCCTCCAGCGTCCAGCAGGACTGCTCGTGCGGCCAGCGCCCGGTCAGCAGCGACATCCGGCTGGGCGTGCAGGTCGGCGCCGGGCAATAGGCATTGTCGAAGGCCACGCCGCGCGCGGCCAGCGCATCCAGATGCGGCGTCGCTCCCAGCCGGTCGCCCCACACGCCGCTGACGGCGCGGGCGTGCTGGTCCGAGAACAGGAACAGGATGTCGGGCGGCCCGCTCATTTCGGGGTCATTCGAGCGCAGGCGTGGAATAGAGCAGCCGCCCGCCCACCCGGATCTCGGTATCCACCAGATAGGGGGCGAGCGCCGCGGTATCGACATCGATCCCCAGGCCGGGCGCCTCGGGGGCACGGATCTCGCCATTGTCATCGCGGTGCAGCGGATTGGCGGCCACGGCGGCGGCGAGGGGGCGCGGTGCGGCGGGGTACTCGCAGATGCGGTCGTCGAGGATGCCGGCAAAGGGCTGCAGCGACGCGCTGAGCGCCAGATGCGTCGTGAAGGTGTGGTTGACGTAGGTTACCCCGCGGGCCTGCGCCAGCCTCGCCACGGCATAGGCCGGACCGATGCCGCCGATCCGGCCGCAATCGATCTGGATGAAGCGCACCTCGCCGAAATCCATCAGGTGCCGGGCCATGGCGACGGTGTGGGCCGCCTCGCCGCCGGCCAGACCCACCCGCGGGCTGCGCGCGGCCAGCGCCGCGTAGGCTTCATAGGCGTGGCCGGCAAAGGGCTCTTCCAGCCAGTAGACCCCCGCAGCGTCCAGCGCCGGCAGGCGGGCGGCGCAGGCCTCGACATCCTCGTCGAAGATCTGGCCGAGATCGACCATCAGATGCGCGTCGCGCCCGATCCCCTCGCGTGCGGCGACGAAGTGCTCGGCATCCATCGCCGGGTGCCCGGTGCCGATGGGGCCCCAGCCGAACTTGGCGGCGGCGAAACCATCGGCCCGCGCGCTGCGGGCCCGCGCCAGCGTCTCCTGCGCGGTGTCGCCGAACAGCAGCGAGGCATAGGGGATCTTCGGCGCGCTCTGGCGGTGGCCGAGCATCCGCCAGACCGGTTCGGCGCGCTGCCGACCCAGCAGATCCCACATCGCCATCTCGATGCCCGAGAGCGTGTGCGCGGCCTGCAGCAGATCCATGCTGTCCCGCGCCACCCGGGCCGAGATCGCGGCGATGTCGGCCGGCCCGTCCAGCCGCGCGCCCAGCACCGAGGCCGAGACCGGCCGGCAGGCGCCGTGCGACATCGGGCAGACGAAGGCGGCGATGGAGGGCAGAGGGGCGGCCTCGCACTCGCCCCAGCCGACATGCCCGCCGGCCGCGACCCGCACCAGCAGCGCATCCTGGCTGCCGTCGGCGTCCGTCGTCACCTCGGGCATCGAGAGGTAGAAGAAATCCACCGCCTCGATCCTCATCCGCCGCTCCGCGCGTAGAGGACGGCCTCCGGAGTGAAGGTCGCGTCCGGCTCCATCGGAAACATCGGCCGGGCGCAGATGGTGTGGCCGAGGCTGGGCAGGTCGGCCGATGTCGCCCCCGGGGCATCGATGTTGAAGTTCTTCTCGACCCAGGCGTCGTACATGTGGAACTCGGTGTGGGGCGATTTCACCACCGTGAGGTCGAAGTCGCGCGGGTTGCAGCCGTTGGAGTAGTAGAGCGCGCGGTCGAACAGGCTGACCGTGCGGCTGAGCACCACGATGGTGAAGTTCGCGAACGCCAGCACCGCCGAGGGGCCGGCATCGAGCGGCGTGCCCATCGTTTCCAGCCGGGCCTGGCCGTCGGACAACAGCCGCACCTGCGCCTCCACCTCCATCGGCGGATAGCGCGCGGGATCCATGGCGCCGCCCAGCGTGGTGCGGATGGTGGCGCCGACGCCGGCGGCGTGGGCCGCGGCCGCCGCGGCCGGATCGACGATCTGCGCCAGCACGCGACCGGGGTAGCCGGCCGCGCGCAGTGCCTTGACGATCGCGTTGGAATCGCCCGTCGCTCCCGATGAGGTGGCGTCGGCGGCGTCGGTGAAGATCACCGGCCCGCGCATGGTGCGGGCCTGGGCGATGGCGCGGTCGAGCGCAATCAGCTTGCCCTGCATGCGGTGCCGCTGCGGCCAGAACTCGGCCGCCAGCCGCAACGCCTCGGCGCGGGCGGTCTCGGCGTCGCCGTCGCAGGTCACCAGCACCTGGCTGCACAGTTCGGGCACGTCGGTGAACGGGTTGCCGATCATGATGCCGGCGGCCAGCGCGGTGTCGTCGCGCTCGATCCGCTGGCATTCGCGGATCAGATCGCCGTAGCAGCCGGTGGCGGTGACCAGCTCATCGCCGCGCACCAGCGCCGGCATCACCACCCGCGCGATCACCGGCCGCACCTCGCCATCGAGCAACCGCAGGAGCAACCGCGCCGCCCGCGCGCCGGTGTCGGCAAAATCCACATGCGGATAGGTGTGATACAGCGTCAGCCCGTCGATCTGCCGAAGCATCCTGTCGGTGCAGATGCCGTGCAGATCGAGCGAGAGCACAAGTGGCGTGTCCGGCCCGATCATCCGCCGCACCTCGGTCAGCAGGAACCCCTCGGGATCGAGTTCGCCCTCGGCGCCCATGGCACCGTGCATCGAGGCATAGACGGCATCGGCCTCGTCCGCCCGCGCCGCCACCGCCTCGAGGATCTCGCCGGACAGCTTCGCCCAGCCCGCGGCCGAAAGCAGCCCGGCACTGCCGGCGCGGGCGGCGATGGTGGGGATCACCTCGACATCGCCGCGCCCGTCGAAGATCGCCAGTGCCCCGGCGACCTCGGTATTCAGTCCGCGGTGGTCGAGCATGCGGTCGCCGCGGATGACGTGGAAGTTGGAATACTCCGACGGCAGCGGGTTGAACGACGAGATCTCCTGCTTGCAGTCGAGCATCAGGATCTTCGGCATGGTATCCTCCGGCAGGGCCGGCGCCCGCGGGCCGGCGGGTCAAGTTGCGACGGCGTCAGCCCGTGTAGGGGTGCATCACCACCGCAACCGTGTCGCCGCGCGTCACCCGGCCGGGACCGGCCGACATCCACAGGATGCCATCGGCGCGATAGCTCACCTCCAGCGGCGCGCGGTCGATGTCCTCGACGAAATGCAGATAGCCGGCCGGCGCGCCGGCACGCACCGCCTCGCCGACGAGGTTGCACGGCTCGAAGGTGCCGGTGGTCGGCGCGAAGGAATAGCAGGCGGCATCGCCGACCTGCATGTGCCGGGTTCCCGGGCTGCCGTCGCGCTGCGCGGTCTCGGGCGTGCCCTCGATCACCCCGGCGTGGCGCAGGATGTTACGCACGCCGCGGCGGGCGATGCGCACACCCTCGATCTTCACCCGCCCCCAGCCGCCCAGTTCGGTGCCCAGCGAGAGGATGCCCCGCCGCTCCACCGAGGAGGTCAGGGTGGCGCCTTCGTCCACGCCGGCGAACACCACGTTGTAGGGCGCGCCGAAGGCTTCGGCCGCCGACAGCGTGCGCGCCATCAGGGCGGGGTCGGCGATGTGGTGCATGTTGGTCGAGGGCACCGAGTCGCCCGAATGGCCTGCGGTGTGCAGATCGACCGACAGATCGACCATCGGCAGGATCACCGCGTCGAGGTAGTGCGCCAGCATTTCCGAGAAGGTGCCGCGCGGGTCGCCGGGAAAGCAGCGGTTCATGTCGCGGTTGTCGACGGGCGAAAGCCGCGTGTCGGCCAGCACCGCCGGCACGTTGACCGCCGGCATGACGATGACCCGCCCCTGCACCTCGGCCGGATCGAGCGTGCGCGCCAGTTCCGACAGCGCGATCGGCCCCTCGTATTCGTCGCCATGGACGCCGCCGGTCAGCAGAACGGTCGGACCCGTGCCGTTGCGGATCACGACGATGGGGATCTCGACGATGCCCCAGCCGGAGGTGTTGCGCGACAGCGGCGCGCGCAGATAGGCTGCCTGCCGCCCGTCGCGGTCGAAGTCGATGTCTCCCGCGATGCGGCTGCGAACCTCCGGCTCGGCCATTCGCCTGCCTCCCCTGCCTGCGCGTTTCGTGGGCACGCCGCCTGCATGTGCGCCATGAGGGCCCAGCGCCCGCTTGCGCCTTTCGTATGATTGTATACTATCCGGCGGGCTGTCAAGCGGACAGACCCGAAGGACGGAGTGCGCCATGGTCGAGGAACACAGCCAATCGCTGCCGCCCGTGCGCATCACCCGCGTCGTCGCCGCGCCACTTCTGGGCGAAAGCCCGCCGGGCGGCTGGTCCAACGAGATCCGGCCGGAGGATTCGATCCATACCCTGATCGCGGTGCACACCGACGCCGGCATCACCGGCTTCGGCAGCAGCTTCACCGACGGCCGGCTGGCCATGGCGGCGCTGGCGCAGCTGGAACCCTTGTGTCTGGGCGAGAATGCGCTGGAGCCGGCGCGGGTCAGCGAGAAGCTGCACCAGAACACCTTCTGGTTCGGCCGCGGCGGAACGCTGACCCATGCGATCAGCGGCATCGATCTGGCACTTTGGGATATTCTGGGCAAGGTCACCGGCCTGCCGGTGTCGATCCTTGCGGGCGGGCGGCACCGCGACCGTGTGCGGCCCTACTGCTCGCTCCTGATGTGCGATCCGGCCGAAATGGGCGAAACCGTCGCGCGCTATCGCGCGCAGGGCTTCCGCGCCTTCAAGATCGGCTGGGGCCCGTTCGGGCGACGCGACGATGCGCGGCTCGACGAGGCCATCGTCGCCGCCGCCTGCGCGGCCCTGCCCGAAGGCGGGCAGCTGCTCGTCGATGCCGGAGCCTCGGATGCCTATTGGCCCAACGGGCTGAAGTGGGCATTGCGCACCGCCGAAATGCTGGCCGCGCACGGCGTCGGCTGGTTCGAGGAGCCGCTGGTGCCCGATGCGCTGGAGGATTTCGTGACGTTGCGGCGCACCGCACGCCTGCCCATCGCGGGGGGCGAGGTGCTGACCCGGCGACAATCCTTTCTGCCCTTCCTGACACAAGGCGCCTTCGACATCGTGCAGCCCGACGTCACCAAGGTGGGCGGGCTGACCGAACAACGCCGCATCGTGCAGACGGCACAGGATTTCGGTGTCCGTTATGTCGGCCATGGCTGGAACACGGCGCTGGGGCTGGCCGCCGACCTGCAGCTTGCCGCGGCAATGCCCGGGGTCGATCTGGTCGAATACATCGGCGGCAGCGCCTATCTGGACGACCTCACCGAGGTGCCCTTCGCGCTGGATGCCGAGGGGATGCTGGCGATCCCCGATGCGCCCGGCCTCGGTGTGCGGCTCGATCCCGACAAGGTGGCGAAATACACGCCCCGTGTCGCCGAGCTTTTCGACGCAGGCGCGGGCGCGTGAGCGGGCCGATCCTGCCTGCCGGGGCGCATGACCCGTATTGGCATTTCGCGAAACCGCCGGTGGCAAGCGCGTTGAACGTGCCTTGACCGCGGCCGCAGGCGCGCGCCTGCCCATGCGCCTGAAACTGCCCGGCGCATTGATTGCCGAGATTGTCGGGGCCACCTATGCATGGCCGGTCGCCCGGCGGTGACGTATCCGCAGACCGGTCGAGCGGGGAATCTCTCGGCGGCCCTTCCGGAGTGGCAGACAGCTCACAGCGCGTCGAACGCGATCCTGGCGCCGAGGTGAGAGGTGGCCGTGTCGGGCGGCGCCGAGCTGCGCGCGGCAATGCGATAGCGGTGGCAGTAGCTTCGGTGGCAGAGGAAAGAGCCGCCCTTGAGCACGCGGTCTCCCCCCGCCGCCGCGACGGCGTTGCGGCGCACGGCAGATCTTGCCAGCGAGCGCACGCGAAACCGGTCCGAGCACCATTCCCAGGTGTTGCCCACCATGTTCAGAAGCCCATAGCCGTTGGGTGCGAAGGCGTCCACCGGACAGGTTCCTGCATAGCCGTCGCGCGCTGTGTCGCGGCTCGGAAAGTCGCCCTGCCAGATGTTGCAGGGCTGAAAGGCGTCGTCATCGGGCTCCCGGTCGCCCCAGGGATAGGTGGCACCGACCCGTCCCCCCCGGGCAGCGTGTTCCCATTCCGCTTCCGTCGGCAGGCGCCCGCCGGCCCAGGCCGCAAAGGCCTCGGCGTCGCGCAGCGAAAGATGGACGGCAGGATGGTCCTCCCGCCCGTCGATCGTCGAGGTTCCGCCCTCCGGGCAGCGCCACGAGGCGCCATGGGTGATGGCCCACCAGTCGGGCGCACTGCCTTCGCTCGGCCGCGCCACGGCATCCGGGTTCAGGTGCGGGACGAACACGGCCGACCAGCCGATCTCCTCGGCCTCCGATACATAGCCGGTGGCAGCGGCGAACCGGGCGAACTGCGCATTGCTGACAGCGGTGGGCGAGATCAGGAACGGGCGGAGCGTCACACGCCGCACCGGACCCTCGCCATCGGCTGGCAGAAGCGGCCGGCGCGTTCCCACCTCGGCCCGCCCGCCAGGGACAGGGACCGCCGGCATCGGTCCGGCCGCGTGGTTTCGCGCAAAGGACAGGATCGGGGCGCGCGGTGACGTTGTCCGCCGGGCCTCCGGTGTCCCGGTGCAGCATGAGCTCATGATCAAACCTTGGCCGGGTGCAGCGGCAAACGCAACCGGATGACGGACGATACCCGTCCCGCACGGACTGCGAACGACAGGCCATCGACCTTCATGCAGCCAGTCGCGGGTCGCCGGCTACCGCCCCGACCGACCGGCTCGGCGATACGACGATCGACCAGCCGGGCGGACCGCCAAATACCGCGACCCAAGCCGTCGCCACCTGTGTTCTATCGGCCGCGGCTGGGTGGAACCCAGGGGCCGTGATACCGTCATACCATGGCGGATGGGCGTGCCTGGCGGGGTTCATCGGGGGGGTTGCACGGGATCAGGCGTGCGCGGCGGCCTGAAGCTCGGGTCGACGGCTTCCAGGCCTCCACGACAGCGTGAAGTAGCACGCCTCGGAGGTTGTGGCGCCGGCCGTTTCCCGGGTCGCCTCGACCCGGCCGAAGGCCTTGAGGCCGGGGAAATCGTCATGCTCGGCCAGACCCTTGGCCGAGACGACCACTGCCCTTCGGGCCTCCGTCCGGCCGGGCCGCGGGGCCGGCCGCTCACGGACATGCTATGAAACAGGCCGCCCGCCCGGTCCGACCTGCCCTGCGTCAACACAGGAGGAGATCACCATGACCGACCGTCCGACCAACGCCCCCGAGGCCGGCCTAAGCCGCCGGCAAGCCATGACCGCGCTCGGGGCCGCCGCCGGTGCGACCTTCGCCGGCGCCGCGCGTGCCGACGCCGCCGACCCCTATGCCGATCCCGCCGAGCCCGGCCTGCCGCCAGGCGACATGGAGCTCGACCTGTCGCGCACGGCCGTGGTGATCACCGACCCGCAGATCGACTTCCTGCGCGAGGACGGGGTCGCCTGGGGCGTTGTCGGCGAGAGCGTGCAGGAGCATGGCACGGTCGAGAACCTGGAGCGGCTGATGGCGGCGGCGAAGGCGACGGGTGCGCAACTCTTCATCTCGCCGCACTGGTACTACCCCACCGATCACGGCTGGAAGTTCGAGGGCGCGCTCGAGAAGGTGATGCACGGCCTCAAAATGTTCGACCGCGCCGGCCCGGTGGATCTGGCCGGCTTCGAGGACTCGGGCGCCGACTTCATGCCGCAGTACAAGCCCTACATCCATGACGGCGCGACGGTGATCGCCAACCCGCACAAGGTCTACGGGCCGCAGAACAACGACCTTGCGCTGCAGTTGCGCAAGCGGCGGATCGACCAGGTGATCCTGGGCGGCATGTCGGCGAACCTGTGCGTCGAGGCGCATCTGCGCGACCTGCTGGAGAACGGCTTCGAGGTGGCGGTCGCGCGCGACGCCACGGCCGCGGCGAAGGTGCCGGAGGGCGACGGCTACCTCGCCGCGATCATCAACTTCCGCTATCTCGCCAACGCCGTCTGGACCACCGACGAGGCTGTCCGGCGCCTGCAGGCCGGCTGACCCCCGCACCCGGCCCCGGTATCGCACCGCCGGGGCCGGCCCTGCGGCGCCGGTCTGCCTCCGGTCCGTTACCCGCCCACCGCAGGGTCGGCGTGCCCGGACCCGCCCGGGCCCCCGTCCCGAACCGCGCGCAGGATCGATCTCGCCACGAACAGGGCCGTCCGGCGAGGGTCCAAGCGATCATCCGGGACCGAACAGGTAGCACGGCGGCCGAGCAGGACGTACCCGCTGTCGTTTGCGTCCGGATGTCGACAGACCACCAGAAATGATCGACTGAAAATCAGCTGGACGTCATTCGCAAGTATGCCGAAGCCCTTGGGCTGACGATCCTGCGGACTTTCGAGGACTCGGGGCGCTCCGGTCTGCGGCGCGACGGCCGCGAGGCGTTGCAAAGGGTGATGACCGAGGTCCAATCCGGCCATCCCGACTTCAAGGTGATCCTCGTCTATGGCGTCAGCCGCTGGGGGGCGGTTTGCGGCCCCTGTGGCCTGAGCTTCGTACCCTGCGGGGTCACGCCGGGCAGCCCCTCAAGCAACGAGGGCGGTCAGCCGCCGCTTGCTGTAGATCGGCGATGTGACAGGCAGGAAGGACGATGGTCGTCGCAGCCTCCACGCGAGGGATCCCCATGACGCATCCTTCCGGCAGCCTCCTTGCCACCACGGTACGATTGAGTTCTTCCACGCCTGTTGCAGCCCTTGTCACGCCGCGCGGTGGCCGCTACACCCGACGACGGAGACGTGGCCGAGCGGTCGAAGGCGCGCCCCTGCTAAGGGCGTAGGCGGGAAACCGCCTCGTGGGTTCGAATCCCATCGTCTCCGCCACTTGCCCCAGCGAAAGCGTTCTCCCGATCCGGCTGTGGCCGGAATTTTCCGTTGTTTTCGAGGGTTATGCGGGAGGGGCTGAGCACCGACCCCGGGACTAGGATGCTCGGAAG
>SLBI01000106.1 GCA_007126375.1 Paracoccaceae bacterium | reverse complement strand
GCCAGATCCCCGCCGGCAGCGGGATCACCCCGACACCGCCCGAGCGCAGCAGCGCGGCGAACTCGTCCGGCGCGTAGCGGGAACCGTCCAGGGTGAACCCGGCGGCGCCGAAGAGATCGAAGCTCAGACGGTCCGCCCCGGCGCGCATGCCGAGCGTGAAGCGGTCGTCGGCGAAGAGATAGCTGTAGAAGTCCCCGATCCCGACGCCGTCCCCGAAGGCCACGTCGAACACGCCCGGCAGGTCGCCGGGTCCGCGGGCCGACACCGTGCCGTCGAACGCCGCGCCGGTCTCGAACGGGCCGAGGATCAGCGTGTTGAGGCCGCCGTTGCCGAACAGGATGTCGCCCTGAACGACGCTCATGCCGAAGAGCGCAATGGTGGTGTCGCCCTGTCCGGGGGCGAGGTCGATGGCATTGCCCCCACGGCCGATCAGCGTGCCTGAATTCGCGATCTCGATTTCGTGCACCGCGTCCAGCGCTGCAGCGATGCCGGTCGGGCCTTCCATGTAGCCCTCGTTCACGATCGTGACCGGGCCGGGGATCTCGCCGTCGCGTGGACCGCCGGGGTCCTGCAGAATGCCATCGATGTCGACGGCGGCCGAGTTGCGCAGATCGTTCGGGCCGGCCGAAACGATCACGCCGGTCGACCGATTGAGCAGCGTGCCTTCGTCGATGTCGAGGCCGTCGTCAGTAGCGAGGATCACACCGTGGTTGTCCAGCATGCCCGAGGCGAACTGGATGCCGTCCTCGTCTTCTGTCGCGCCACTGTTGGTCCAGGTCCGGGTGTCGGGATCCCAGTCGAGGCCGTGCAGGGCGATGAGACCGTGGTTCTCGACGGTGAAGTCCATCCGGCCCTCGATCACCTCCTCGCCGCCGCGCATCACGCCGCTGGCGTGGTTGATCACCACGTTGCCGGGACCGCGGGACTGGATGGCGCGGCCCTCTGAGCTGTCGATCAGACCCCGGTTCTCGAAAAGGTTGCCGGAAAGCAGCGCGTCATTGTCCAGCCGCACCGCCTGCCGGCGCGAACGGATTTCGCCGGACTCTCGGTTGAAGAGCGTAAACCGCCCCTCGCCGTCGGTCAGCCGGATACCGCGGTCGGTGCCGGTGATGGTGCCCGCGTTATCCACGGTCAGATCGCTGCCGCTGCTCCGGATGCCGTCGTTGTCGCCACGGCTCTCGATCAGGCCAGCGTTGTCGACGGTGACCCGGTCGCCGCCGAACTGCACCGCGCGGCCGTTTTCCCGGACGATCTCGCCGGAATCGGTGACCATGACCGTCAGGTCGCTACGGTCGTCGTTCACCCGGTCCGAGCCGGTGCCCGCGCAGGTGAGGACGGGATTTCCGGAGACATCGACGCTCTCGACGCAGGACGCGGCGGCGGGCTGGGCGAGTGTGAGGGCGCAGAGCGCGGAGGAGGACAGCGCGAGACAGCGCAGGTGTCGGGCAGGCATGGCATCTCCTTGTCGTGGTTTCCCGACGGCCTCGACCACAGGACACAGCCGGACGCCGTCGGATGGGCCTCCTGTCTTGCCCTGCCGTGTAACGCCTCCGTGACGGAGGCGTTAACCATTGGTGAAGATCACCGCGCCGCCCGGCGCCGCCTTGACGCCGCGACGCATTGGCCGCAGGGATGGGCAATGCCGCCGGCGACCGGCGCCGCACCCATCACGGGGGGATCACCATGGACACGCTGCCGAACTCGCCCGAGGCCCGGGACATCGAGTATCACTTCCATCCCTACACCGACGCCCGCCGGCATCAGGAGCAGGGTCCGCTGGTGATCGAACGCGGCGAGGGCATCCACGTCTACGACGGCGCCGGCAACCGCTATATCGAGGGGCTGGCCGGGCTATGGTCGGTTGCCGTGGGCTTTTCGGAAGAGCGGCTGGTGCAGGCGGCCGCAGCGCAGATGCGCAAGCTGCCCTACAGCCCCAGCTTCGCGCATCGCTCGCACGGGCCGGTGATCGACCTTGCGGAAAAGCTGATCCAGCTTGCGCCGGTGCCGATGAGCAAGGTGTTCTTCACCAACTCGGGTTCCGAGGCGAACGACACCGTGATGAAGATGTTGTGGTATCGCGCCAACGCCATGGGCGAGCCGCAGCGCAAGAAGATCATCAGCCGCAAGCGCGGCTATCACGGCATCACCATCGCCTCGGGCAGCCTGACCGGCCTGCCTTACAATCACATGAGTTTCGATCTGCCGATCCAGGGCATCCTCCATGTCGGCTGCCCGCATTTCTGGCGCGAGGCCCATGAGGGGGAAAGCGAGGACGACTTCGCCAGCCGCCTCGCGGCCGAGCTTGACGATACGATCCGCCGCGAGGGCCCCGAGACCATCGCCGCCTTCATCGGCGAGCCGGTTATGGGCGCGGGCGGCGTGATCGTGCCGCCGGCGAGCTATTGGGCCAAGGTGCAGGCGGTGCTGCGCGCGCATGACATCCCGCTGGTGGCCGACGAGGTGATCTGCGGCTTCGGCAGGACCGGCAAGCTATTCGGCTGCGAGACCATGGCGATCGAACCCGACATCATGGTGGTCTCGAAGCAGATGACATCTTCCTATCTGCCGATGGCGGCGATCCTGATGAACGACCGCATCTTCCAGCCGATCGCTGACGAGACGCATCGGATCGGCACCTTCGGCCATGGCTTCACCACCAGCGGCCATCCGGTCGCCGCGGCGGTGGCGCTGGAAAACCTCGCCATCATCGAGGAACGCGATCTGGTGGGCAATGCCGCCCGCGTTGGCGCGCATCTGCAGCGCCGGCTTCGCGAACTGGCAGCGCTGCCGATCGTCGGCGAGGTGCGCGGGATCGGCATGATCGGTGCAGTCGAGATGGTGGCCGACCGCGCGACCAAGGCTCCGCACGGCAAGCCCGGGGCGCTCGGCGCCCTGGCCGGGGCACGCATGATGGCCGAGGGGGTCATCGTGCGACCGCTGGGCGATTCGGTCGCGGTCTGTCCGCCGCTGATCGCCACCGAGGCCGATGCCGACGCCATCGTTGATGCGTTTCATCGCGCCCTGCCGGCGGTGGCCGCCGAGGCCGGACTGGGCTGAATCGGGCGCCGGGAGGCCCGCCCTTCGGGCAGCGCGCCGCGCATCGCAGCGATTGCCGGCAGGTCACCCTTTCTGAACCGCTCTCGGTCATACCGGGCCGGACGCGGACGGGAAAGGCAATGCCGTGCAGAAGACGCTGTTCCTGAACGGCTCGCAGATCGCGAGCTATTCCGGCCTGACCTCCGGCGGCAATGCCAATGGCACGCAGGTGACGCTGTCGGGCGTGACCCCTCTCGGCAGTGCCGATGAGTGGTTTCGCGTCGTCGTGCGGCAGACCGGTGGCACGGATGGCTTCCGCAACGGCCAGCAGGTGGATGTGTATGATGCCGACGAGACCCTGCTCTACTCCGGGCTGAATCCCCAGAACGATCAGTTCCAGGGGCGCGCCTCGTCATCGGGGCATCAGATCTTCACCGCAGAGCCCCTCGTCATCAGCGTGGGCGGCCTCGAACCGGACGAGAGCGGCGCGGTGCGGTTCGGTCCCGGGCGGCACCCTGCGCGCAACGAGACACTGTCCTTTGACAGGTTTCCCACGGTGGTTCCCTGCTTCGTCGCCGGCACGCGGATTGCCACGCCCGAAGGTGAACGGGCGGTGGAGACGCTGCGCCCCGGGGATCCCGTGCTGACACGGGACCATGGCGCGCGACCGATCCGCTGGATCGGCCGGCGCACGGTCACGGGCCGGGGCGTGCTCGCACCGGTGGAGATCGCTGCCGGCTGCCTCGGTGCACGGCGCCCGCTCTTCGTCTCGCCGCAGCACCGGCTGCTTGTCCGCAGCGGGCTGGCCGAGTTGCTGTTCGGTGCGGCAGAAGTGCTGGTTCCGGCGGCGGCGCTGATGGGCGGTGCCGGGGTCCGGCGCCGGCCGATGCCACAGGTAACCTATCTGCATGTGTTGCTCGATCGGCACGAACTGCTCGAGGCCGAGGGCTGCGCCACCGAGAGTCTGCTGCCCGGATCGCGACTGACCTCTGGCTTCGACGGGCTGGCGGCAGCGCTGGCGGCCATCGGGCCGGCGACGCCGGCGCGGCCACTGCTGGGAATGGCCGAGGCGCGACTGCTCCGTCGGGCGAAGCATGTTCCAACCGGCTCCCCGGCGGCAGCGGCCTGAAAAATGCTGCGGGGGCCCCGATGCGGGCCTTGACCTTCCAGCCGCAGGAAGCCCTATCTCCGGCGAAACGGGGGCTCTGCAATGACCGCTACGCTGCGTTTGGAGATCGGGGGCATGTCCTGTGCCGGCTGCGCCGGGCGGGCCCGGCAGGCCTTGGCAGCGGTGCCCGGCGTGGCGACGGCGGACGTCAATTTCGCGACCGGCAAGGCCGAGGTGGCGCTGGCCGACGCGTCGCCGGCGACCGCGGATGCGATAACCGCGGCGCTGGAGGCGGCGGGTTACCCGGCGCGACAGGCAGAAACCCGGCTTGCCGTGGCGGGGATGCACTGCGCCGGCTGCACGGCGAAGGTGGAACGTGCGCTGGCCCTGCCCGGCGTACTGGAGGCACGGGCCAATCTGGCCACCGGCGCAGCGACCGTCCGACACCTTGCCGGCGCCGTGGACCCTGCGGCACTGGCCGAGGCCGCAAACGCCGCGGGCTATCCCGCCAGCCTGCCGGACACGGCGAAAGAGGCGCCGGACGAGGATGAGGCCGCAGCCGCGCTGCGGGCCGAGACGGCACAAACCCGCCAACGGGCGCTGATTGCCGGGGCGCTGACGCTGCCGGTGTTTGTCCTGGAAATGGGCGGGCACCTGAGCCCGGCGTTTCATCACTGGATCCACGCGACGATTGGTCAGACACAGGCCTGGGCGCTGCAGTTCCTTCTGGCGACGCTGGTACTGGCGTGGCCCGGGCGGGAGTTCTTCCGTCTGGGGTTGCCGCGGCTGATCAAGGGCGCCCCCGAAATGAATTCGCTGGTCGCGCTCGGGACCGGCGCGGCCTGGGCCTATTCGACGGTGGCGCTTCTGGCGCCGGGGATTCTGCCGGACGCGGCGCGGGCGGTCTATTTCGAGGCAGCGGCGGTGATCGTGACGCTCGTGCTGGCGGGCCGATGGATGGAAAGCCGGGCCCGCGGCCAGACCGGCGCGGCGATCCGGGGCCTGATCGCGCTGCAACCTCGCAGCGCCAGGGTGGAGCGTGACGGCCGCATGCGGGAGTTGCCGCTGGCGCAGATCGTGCCAGGCGACGTGGTGCAGGTTCGCCCCGGCGAGCGGGTGGCGGTGGATGGCGTGATCCTGCGCGGCGACAGCCATGTTGACGAAAGTATGATCTCGGGCGAACCCCTGCCGGTAGAGAAATCCGCCGGCGCCGAGGTCATCGGTGGCACGGTCAATGGCAGCGGCAGTTTCGCCTTCCGTGCGACCCGGGTGGGCGGCGACACCATGCTGGCACAGATCGTGCGCATGATGGAGACGGCGCAGGGCGGACGGCTGCCGATCGAGGCGCTGGTCGATCGGGTGGTGGCGGTCTTCGTGCCTGTGGTGATGGCGGTGGCGGCGCTGACGCTGGCGGTCTGGCTGGCGGTGGGCCCCGAGCCGCGGCTGACCTTTGCGCTTGTCGCCGCGGTGTCGGTGCTGATCATCGCCTGCCCCTGCGCGATGGGGCTGGCGACGCCGACCTCGATCCTGGTCGGCAGTGGGCGGGCCGCCGGCATGGGCGTCCTGTTTCGCCGTGGCGAGGCGATGCAGGCGCTCGCGGGTGTCCGAACCGTAGCCTTCGACAAGACCGGCACGCTGACCGCGGGCCGGCCGGACCTCGTGCGACTGCTGCCGGCCGAAGGCGTGGGCGAGGCGGAACTCCTGCGCCTCGCCGCGGCGGCCGAGGCAGGATCGGAACATCCCATAGCCCGGGCGGTGCTGCGCGCGGCCGCGGCGCGCGACCTGCCGCTGCCGCCGGCCGAGGGTTTTGCCGCGCGCGCTGGATTCGGACTGTCTGCGCGGGTGGAGGGACGTAGCGTGCTGATCGGTGCCGCGCGGCTGATGACGGCCGAAGATGTGGCTATCCCGGCCGCACTGACGAAGGCGGCCGAAGCGGCCGCCGGTCAGGGGCAGACGCCGCTCTTCGTCGCGTTCGACGGGCAGGCGGCGGGGCTCCTTGCCGTGGCGGACCGGGTGAAGCCTTCGGCGCGATCAACGGTTGCCGCGCTGAAGGCCCGTGGGCTTCGGGTGGCGCTGATCACCGGCGATGCGCAGGCGACGGCGCAGGCGGTGGCAGCCGAACTGGATATCGACGAGGTCCGCGCCGAGGTGCTTCCGGGCGCCAAGGCCGAGGCGGTGCGGAGCCTGCGCGCAGATGGCCCGGTCGCCTTCGTCGGCGACGGCATCAACGACGCCCCGGCGCTGGCCGGTGCCGATGTCGGCATCGCCATCGGCACCGGCACCGACATCGCCATCGAGGCCGCCGATGTCGTGCTGGTCTCGGGCGATCCCGCCGGCGTCGTGAACGCGCTGCATGTCTCACGCGCGGTGCTGCGCAACATCCGTCAGAACCTCGGCTGGGCCTTCGGGTACAATGCGGCGCTGATACCGGTCGCGGCCGGTGTGCTGTGGCCGGTGCTGGGGGTCATGCTCTCGCCGATGCTGGCGGCGGGGGCGATGTCGATGTCCAGTGTTTCGGTGCTGGCCAACGCGCTGCGGTTGCGCCGGCTTGCGCCGGTGATGGCGCCGGAACGGACGGCCGTTACGGACCGGCTGCAGAGGGAGGAGGCCGCATGAACATCGGCGAGGTAGCAGAGCGCTCGGGCCTTCCGGCCAAGACCATCCGCTACTACGAGGAGATCGGGCTCGTCGCGCCGCGGCGCGATCCCAACGGCTATCGCGCCTTTTGCGAGGCGGACCTGCACCGCCTGGCCTTTCTCGGCCGCGCCCGCGCACTGGGCTTCACCATCGAGGATTGCCGCACGCTGCTGGCGCTCTATGCCGATCCGGGCCGCGCCTCGGCCGATGTGAAGCGCGTCGCGCAGGAGCATCTGGGCCGGATCGACGCCAAGATCGCGGCACTGGAGGCGATGCGCGAGACGCTGACCGAACTGGTCTCGAGCTGTGCCGGCGACTCGAGGCCGGACTGTCCGATCCTGCGCGATCTCGCCCGGACGGCGGAAGACGCCTGACGCCGCGCGACAAGGCGCTTGTGCGTCGCCCCGCACCCGGGTCTTATGCGCAACGGCAGCGGCAGGCGGGGTCGAGACGATGCAGCGCACGCGCAGGCAGCAGATTCGAGCCTGGTACATGTTCGACTGGGCCAACCAGCCCTACAACACACTCCTGCTGACCTTCATCTTCGCACCCTATTTCGCCGCCTCGGTCGCGCCCGACCCGGTGACGGGGCAGAAGCTCTGGGGCTGGATGCTCGCGGTCACCGGCGTCTCCATCGCACTGCTTGCGCCGATCCTCGGCGCCATCGCCGATTCTGCCGGACGCTGGCGGCCGTGGCTCGTGCTGTGGTCGGTGCTTTATGTGGCAGGCAGCTTCGCCCTGTGGTGGGCCGTGCCGGAGGCCGGGGCGGTCTGGCCGATCCTGCTGGCCTTCGCTGTCGGGATGATCGGGCTGGAGTTCGGCATCGTCTTCACCAATGCGCTGCTGCCCGGGCTTGGCGCGCGCGAGGAACTGGGCCGCATTTCGGGCACCGGTTGGGCGCTGGGCTATGCCGGGGGCGTCGTGGCGCTGGCGCTGATGCTGGTGTTTTTTGCCGAGACCGACAACGGCCGGACGCTGGCGGGCCTGTTGCCGGCGTTCGGTCTCGATCCGGAGATGCGCGAGGGCACCCGCGCGGTCGGCCCTTTCTCTGCGCTCTGGTATGTGGTCTTCGCGCTGCCGCTGTTCCTTTTCATCCCCGAACACCGGCGCCCGCGCCCCGCCGCGGGTGCGTTGCGCCGAGGCCTCGCGCAGATCGCCGCCACGCTGCGTGGCCTGCCACGACACCCCAGCCTCTTTGCCTATCTCGGCTCGTCGATGTTCTACCGCGACGCACTGAACGGCATCTATGCCTTCGGCGGCATATATGCCGCGGGGGTGCTGGGCTGGTCGGTCACACAGATCGGCGTCTTCGGCATCGTCGCGGCGGTGGTGGGCGCCCTTGCCTGCTGGCTGGGCGGCAAGGCCGACAGCGCCTACGGGCCGAAGCCGGTAATCGCGGTGGCCATTCTCGCCCTGATCGCAGTTTGCGGCGTCATCGTCACCACCGACAGGAGCATGCTGATGGGCATGCCCCTGTCCGAAGGCTCCTCGGCACCCGACATCGCATTCTACCTTTGCGGCGCGGCGATCGGCGCGGCGGGGGGCGTGCTGCAGGCCGCCTCGCGCACCATGCTCGTTCGCCAGGCCAACCCGGCGCGCATGACCGAGGGTTTCGGCCTCTATGCGCTGTCGGGCAAGGTCACGGCCTTCCTCGCGCCGGGCCTCGTGGCGCTGGCCACCCAGTTCACCGACAGCCAGCGCCTCGGGGTCACGCCGCTGATCGGTCTGTTCCTGATCGGCCTTGTGCTGCTCGTCTTCGTGAAACCGGAAGGAGAGACGGAGGTGTCATGGTCCGCACAGTCCTCGCCGCGCTCGCCCTAAGCCTGGCCGGCGCCCTGCCCGGTGCAGCCGAGCCGACGGCGGCGCGGCTCTTCGGCGCCAAGACGGCCGGCAGTGCGCAGCCGCCGCAGCCCATCGGGTCCTACGCCAAGGGCTGTGCCGCGGGCCTCGTGCCACTGCCCGAGACCGGACCGACATGGCAGGCGATGCGGCTGTCGCGCAACCGTAACTGGGGCCATCCCGTCACCATCGCCTATCTGCAGGATCTCAGCCGCGAGGCGGTGCGGATAGGCTGGCGCGGGCTCTACATCGGTGACATCAGCCAGCCCCGCGGCGGGCCGATGACGTCGGGACACACCAGCCACCAGATCGGTCTCGATGCCGACATCTGGATGCTGCCACCGGCGCGCCTGAACCTGACCCGCCGTGAGCGTGAGACCCTGAGTTCCATTTCGGTTCGCACCGAGGACCAGCGCGGTGTCAACGCCAACTGGACCGCCGGACATCACGCGCTGCTGCGTGCCGCCGCCTCTGATCTGCGGGTCGACAGGATCTTTGTCGCAGCCGCGGTGAAGATCGAGATGTGCCGCACCGCCAGAAGCGCCGATACCCCTTGGCTGCAGAAGATCCGGCCGATGCACGGACACAACTATCACTTCCACGTCCGCCTGAAATGCCCGCGCGGAGCGCGGCACTGCCAGACCCAGACGCCGACGGTGGCGGAGCTATCCGGTGGCGGCAACGGCTGCGACGAGACCCTTACGTGGTGGGTGACGGACTATCTCGATCCACCGAAACCCGTGCCGCAGGTTCCGCGCCAACCACGCCCCCGGCATCCGCGCGACTATGGCATGAGCGACTTGCCCGCCGAATGCGCCGCTGTGCTCGCCTCCGATTGAGCCAGCTCCGCCGTTGCGGGGCGGTCGGCCGTCAGGCGATCTGCCGGGCCACCAGCCAACTGGCCGGCAGCGACAGCACGAGGCCGATGGCCGCAGCGGTGACGATCGGCACCAGAGTGTCCTGTCCGATCACGAGAGCGACCACTATGGCCATGCCCATGAAGGTGACCGAGGCAATCGAGAAGATTACGAGGGCTAGGCGGGTCATGCTGTCCTCCGCTGACGCATTGCCCCACGGGTTTGGCGCCGGGCGGTACGGAGCGCCTTGATCTGGCGCAACCCGTTCCGCGCACATCGCCGGCAGGATGGTTTCATGCCATCGTCACAGGACCGCAGGGGAGGCACGGGGATGATCAGCCTGGACGACATCGAGGACATGACCTGCCTTACTCGCGAGGAGATCGCCGCCATCGCCGAGCACGAGCACCTGCCGGAGGTGAACGCCTCGGCACTGGGCGAGTATCTGATGCATCTGCACAGGGGCCCGCAGCAGGTGCAGGCGATGATCTGCGAGGACATCCGAGACGCGCTGCACAAGGACGACGTCGCCCACGCGCGCGCGTTGTTCGCGACGCTGCGGCATTTCATCGCCGAGCATCCCGAGGCGGTGCGCGGCAGCGGCTGACCGGCTCGGGTCAGCACTCCAGCCGCGCGTTCAGAACGCCGCTGTCGCCGGCGATGAAGTCCTGGCGGACGTCGCAGCCGGTGACCGCCTCGATGGCCTGGACCATCCGCGCCATCGCCACGCCATGCTCACCGCGGGCGATCCATCCCATCCGGATCGCCTGCGCCCGGTCGCCCCGCTGCCAGACCCGGATCTCCGTGCCTTCGATCACCATGCGGCGGGGCTCGAGGCCGATGTATTCGGGCGAGGCCGAGGCGCAGCCGGCAAGCGCGAGAAGCATCAGGGGGCAAGCGGTTCGTCGCATCGTTCCGGGCCGGCGTGTAGCCCAACAGGTCGCGCGGAACTGTTTAAGGAAGGGTTAAGCGCCGCCCATCCGCCGGCGCGTGCTGGCTGAAACAATTCTCAACCCCGCGTGCCTCACCTCGGCGTGACTTGCCCATGGCGACAATGCCCCGCACCCTGGAACGACAGGAGGTGACCCGCATGACCCGAACCCTGCAGACGCTGAAGCTCGTTCTTCTCGTTCTCGGTATCATCGCCGGCCACGGTCTGCGTGACGGGGTTCGGGCCGAGCCCGCCATTGAAATCGCCACTGTCGCCGGTGGCTGCTTCTGGTGTGTCGAAGCGGATTTCCACCGTGTGGACGGGGTGCGCTCGGTGACTGTCGGCTTTACCGGGGGGTCCGTGGAAGCCCCGAGCTATCGGCAGGTAACCCGCGGCGGAACCGGCCATCTCGAGGCGGCACAGATCGCGTTCGATCCTTCCGTGATCAGCTACGACCAGATCCTGCACCTGTTCTTCCGCTCGGTCGACCCGCTCGACGCGGGCGGTCAGTTCTGCGACCGCGGCGCACATTACACGACAGCGATCTTCGCCGATGGTCCGGCGCAAAGAGCAAGCGCGGAACGTGCCGCCGCCGCCGCCAGCGCCGAGTTGGGCCGGCAGGTGGTCACGCCGATTCGCGACGCCATGCCCTTCTGGCCGGCAGAGGCGTATCATCAGGGCTATCACCGATCTTCGGACATCGTGCTGACCCGGTTCGGCCCGCTGACCAAGGCCACGGCCTACAAGCGGTACCGCGAGTCCTGCGGCCGCGATGCCGGGGTGCGCGAACGCTGGGGTTCCGCCGCACCCTTCGCTGGCGGCTGACGGTGCTTCGGCACGGCCGGGCCTAATTCCCTTCCGTTTCCAGAAAACCCGCCAACGCAGGGGCAACCGGCCTGTCGATGCGCGCCGCCAGCACGTCAGCGCCATGGCGGCAGGTCCAGAACAGTGGCCCGCCCCGAAAGCGCGGAAAGCCGAGGCCGTGGATCGCCGCGAGGTCGATCTCGACCGGGTCCGCCACCGCACCCTGCGCCAGCAGTTCCGCGCCGGCCTCGGCCAGCGCGACGGCGATACGCTCGGCCGGATCGGGGGTGCAGACGAGGTCCGTGCTCGCTTGAGTGTCGAGCAGCGCCAGGGCCACGCCGAAGTCGCGCAGCGCGGCAGCCAGGGCGGGAGCGGGCACACCGCTGCGCAGCAGGCTCTCGGCCTCGGCCTGCGCAGCGGCGCGCAGGCGTGGCGTGATCGGGCCGCCGGCCCTTGCCGGGCGCAATGGAATGCGGGCCAGACGCGTCGCGAGGGCGAAGCTCGCCGCAAGAACCTCGGGCGCAGTGACCGCAGAGGGCAGAACCTCCATGAGGCGCGTTGAGGGCAAGGGCGCCGGCAGATGCACTGCCAGGCAGCGCTCGGGGCCGGGAAGCCCGTCGAGTTCGGCGACCTCGGCCGCGGTATCCACCAGCTTTGCGAGGATCGTCGCCGGTCCACAGGTCGCGGCCGCATGCGCCAGCGCCGCCGGTTCGCCTTCTGCGGTCGCGATCACCAGATCCGCCGTCGAAAGGGCTGCAATCCCCGTCGCCACATCGGCCCGTGCGGCGGCAGCGCCCTGCCGGAGCGGGGCATGGGCGGCCTCGAGTGCGTCAGCGTCGGCATCGACCAGAACCGTCGACAAGCCGGAACGCGCCAGCGCAGCAAGGAGTGCCCGACCGGCAGGACCGGCGCCGATCAGGCCGGCGCGGGCGACGGGGCGCGGCACGATACCCTTCAGCGCGGCCGGCCGCGGGGCGGCGCGCTCGGCGAAGAAGACCCGGCGCAGCGCGGCGGCCTCATCGGTGTCGCGAAGGGCAAGGAAGGTCTCGCGCTCGAAGGCCAGCGCCTCGGCGAACCCCAGTTCGGTCGCGCGCTGTACGCAGGCCAACGCGCGGCAGGGCGCCGTGGCACCACCGGCCGCAGCGGCGACACGGGACTCGGCCTCGGCCCAGAAACCCGGTGGCGGCGGCGCCACCGGCCGGTCGCAAAGCGGAGGCGGCAGCGGCCGAGACAGCGCAACGCGCAAGAAATCGATGGCGGCGGTGCGCAGATCGCCCTCTGCCAGCGAGTCGATCAGGCCGAGTTGCAGCGCGCGCGCGGCATCGACGGGGCGGCCGGAGCTGGCAAGGTCGGCCGCCGCGGCTGCGCCAATGGCGCGTGGCGTGCGGACGGTGCCGCCGGCGCCGGGTATGATACCGAGATTGACCTCGGGCAGACCGAACCGCGCCCCGGGCACGGCGATGCGGAACCGGCAGCCGAGTGCGAGTTCGAGCCCGCCGCCCAGCGCCTGACCATGGATTGCCGCCACCCAGGGCTTTGCGGCGCGCTCGATCCGGCCGATCACCGCGGGCAGCAGCGGTTCCTCCGGCGGCCGGCCGAACTCGCGGACATCGGCGCCGGCGACGAAGGTGCGGCCGGCGCAGACCAGCACCGCGGCGGCGACCTGCGGGTCGGCATCTACCGCCTCGGCGGCATCCATCAACGCACGCCGGACGACGGTTGACAGCGCGTTCACCGGCGGGTTGTCGAGGGTCAGGACGGCGATGTCGCCTGCGCGGTCAATGTCGAGAACCATGGGGTGCCTACCTCATTCGGGTCCGTGGCCAGTGCGGGCGCCCGGTCAGATGCCGAGATAGGCCTCGCGGATGCGCGGGTCGGCGACGAGTTCGGCGGCGGCGCCGGAGAAGGTGATCCGCCCGGTCTCCATGACATAGCCGCGGTCCGAGATCGACAGGGCACCGAAGGCATTCTGCTCGACCAGCAGCACCGTGACATCGAGCGCTTTCATGCCCTTCACCACCTCGAAAATCTGCGCAACCAGAATTGGAGCGAGGCCCATGGAGGGTTCGTCGAGCAGCAGGCACGAGGGCCGGGTCATCAGCGCCCGGGCAATGGCGAGCATCTGCTGTTGCCCGCCCGACAGGCCGCCGGCAGCGAGGTTGCGCTTTTCCTTCAGGATCGGGAACATGGCGAAGGCCTCGGCCATGTCCTTGTCGACCCGTTCGTCGGCGAAGAGATAGGCGCCGAGGCGCAGGTTCTCCTCGACCGTGAGGTTTGTGAAGATCTGCCGGGCCTCGGGCACCTGGGCAAGACCGCGGGCGGCGCGGCGATGCGCTGGCACCGTGGTGATCAGGTCACCGCGAAAGGTGATCGTGCCGGTCGAAACCGGCTGCACCCCCGAGAGGCAGCGCAGCAGGGTCGTCTTGCCGGCTCCGTTCGCGCCCACCACCGAAACGATCTCACCCGAAGCCACCGTCAGGTCGATGCCGTGCAGCACCTCGATCCGGCCGTAGCGCGAGCGCAGCCCCTCAACCGTCAGCATCGGCACCTTCCTCCCGGCTGGCGGCAGCGGCATCGGTGCCGAGGTAGGCCGCGATCACCTTGGGATCGCGGCTGACCTTGGCAGGGTCGCCCTCGGCGATCTTCACGCCATGATCGAGCACGACGATATGGCCGGAAATGCGCATGACGAGTTTCATGTCATGCTCGACGAGCAGGATGGCGGTGCCGGCGGCGGCGATCTCGGCGATCAGCCGGTCGATCTCCTCGGTCTCGACGGCGTTGCAGCCGGCGGCGGGTTCGTCGAGCAGCAGGATGCGGGGTTCGAGCGCCAGCGCGCGGGCGATTTCGAGCCGCTTGAGCGCGCCGTAGCTGAGCGCACTCGCCTCGCGGAACGCGGCGCGGGTCAGACCCACCCGTTCGAGCAGCTGCAATGCGCTGGCGCGCGTCGCCCGCGTGCGGCGGCGCGAGGCCGGCAGGCCGAGCAGATCGGCCAGGACGGAGCTCCGCTCGCGCAGGTGGTGTCCGGCCATGGCATTGTCGAGAACGCTCATCGCCTGGAAGATCTGCAGGTTCTGGAAGGTTCGCGACAGGCCACGTTCGGCCAGACGGTGCGGGGCGAGACCGGTCACATCCTGCCCGTCAAGCATCACGCGCCCGGCACCCGGGAGGTAGATGCCCGAGATCATGTTGAAAAGTGTGGTCTTGCCGGCTCCGTTCGGGCCGATGACCGAGACGATCTCGCCGGGCTTCACCGCGAAGCTGACGTCGTCCACCGCCTTGATCCCACCGAAGGCGATGCCGACTCCCTCGACCTGCAAGAGGCTCATGGCGTCACTCCCTTGCGCGGCACATCCTTCCGGCGGGGGCAAGACGGACCGGCCGAACGGCCGGCCTGTGCTGGCGCCGCCGGGACCGGTGGCGCAGCGCGCGCAACCGGCGCGCCATCCTCCCGACGCACGGCGGCGCGCCGCGGGCGCCCGACGGATGCGGAGGCTGCAACCAACGGGATCATTCCTCTTTCCCCCGAAAGCGGCGCAGTATGCTCGGCAGCAGACCCTCGCGCAGGAAGATCATCACCAGGATCATCACCGCGCCGAGCAGGAGTTTCTCGTATTCGTGGAACATGGTCAGTGCCTGCGGCAGCGCGGTCAGTATCGCCGCGCCGAAGATCGCGCCCAGCACCGAGCCCACCCCCCCGAGAACAGCCATCACCACCATCTCCACCGAATGCATGAAACCGGCGATCTCGGGCGTGACGAAACGATTCATCATGGCCAGCAGCGAGCCCGAGACCGAGGCGTAGACCGCCGAGATGACGAAGGCGTTGAGCTTCAGCCGGGCCACGTCGACGCCAACCGTGCGCGCCGCCACCTCCGAGCCGTGCAGCGCCCGCAACGCCCGGCCGGTGGGACTGTCGTGCAGGTTCAGCGCGAGCCAGGCACCGATGAAGAGAACCAGCGCCGAGAACCAGTACCAGAACTGTCCCGCCGTGAGCCGCCAGCCCATGTCAGCGAGCACCCCGCGCAGGCCGAGGTCGGGCACGCTTATCCCGTCGGGGCCGCGGGTCCACTGGCTTTCATTCGTCAGCACCATCGAGATGAGTATGCCCAGGCCAAGCGTGGCGACAGCGAGATAATAGCCTTGCAGCTTGAGGATCGGTCGGCCCACCACCCAGGCGAGGCCGGCCGAGAGTGCTGCGCCCAGCACCACGGCCAGCGCCGGCGGCAGGCCGAGATGCACTGGCGCCAGCGCACAGGCATAGGCGCCGATGCCGGCGAAGCCGGCATGGCCGAGGCTGATCTGGCCGGCATAGCCGATCAGGATGACCAGCCCCGTCACCGCCAGCCCGTTGATGAAGATGAGCGCGCCGATGCGGTAGTAGAAGCCCGAGGGGAAGAACATGGGCGCCACCAGCGCCAGCAGCGCCAGAACCGAAAGCGACACGAGTTTGGGCGAAAGGCGCATCGGTCACACCCGCTCGGTCGACTTGCGGCCGAACAGGCCCTGCGGCATGACGAAGAGCACCCCGATGATGACGATGAAGGCCACCGCGTCCTTGTATTGCGAACTGATGTAGCCGGCTGTCAGCGCCTCCAGCACGCCGAGCAGCAGCCCGCCCACAAGGGCGCCGAAGGGATTGCCGAGCCCGCCCAGCATCGCCGCGGCGAAGCCCTTGAGCGCAAGCGGAATGCCGACATCGTAGGAGGTGAGCGTGATCGGCGTGATCAGCAGGCCCGCCAGCGCCCCGATCGCCGCCGAGAGGCCGAAGCTGAGCGTCATGATGTAACGGGTGTTGATGCCCACCAGCGCCGCCGCAAGCCGGTTGTTGGCGGTCGCGAGCACCGCGCGCCCGGTCAGCGTACGGGTGAAGAAGAGCCACAGCGCGACGAATACCGCCGTGGCGCCGAAGATCACCCACAGCGACTGCGGCAGGATCGTTGCGCCGGCAAAGCGCAGCGGCGCATCGCCGGAGATGCCGGGGTAACGGTGGATCTGCTTGTCGAAGACGATCTGCGCGACGCCCTGGATGAAGATCGAGGCGCCGATGGTGATGATGATGAGCGAGACCACCGGCGCGCCCCGCGCGGGTTCGATGGCGAGCTTGTTCAGCAGCACGCCTATGCCGGCGGTGAGCACGATGGCGATCAGCGCGGCGAGGCCGAGAGGCAGGCCCGCGGCCAGCGCGAAGACGGTGATCATGCCGCCCAGCATGACGAATTCGCCCTGCGCGAAGTTCACCACGTCCGAGGCGTTGAAGATGATGGTGAAGCCCAGCGCAAGGAGCGCATAAACCGCACCAACGGTGATGCCGGAGACGAGGAACTGCAGAAGATCGGCCATCGCGGGCTCCCGGACGGTGGGCGGGCTGAAGGCCGGGCGCGCCGGCGGCGGCGCGCCCGGTTCGGTGGCGGACGATCAGTCGATCTGGCTCCAGCCGCCGTCGCGGATCTCGAGCATGCGGAAGGCGGCGAGATCGAGGCCGAGGTGGTCGTCCTCGCCCATGGTCACGATGCCGGTGGTGCCGGCGAAGTTCTCGGTCGCGCGGATCGCGTCGCGGATCGCGACACCTTCGGTGGAGCCGGCCCGCTCGATCGCGTCGACGAGGATGCGCAGCGCGTCGTGGGCATAGCCGCCGAAGGTCGAGACCGGCTGGCCGAACTCGGCCTCAAAGGCGGTCTTGTAGGCCTGCACGACCGCGTATTGCGGGTCGTCCTCGGCCAGGATGCCGGCGATCAGCAGGGCGGTGCCGGGCAGGCGCACGCCCTCGGCATTCTCGGCGCCGGCAAGCTGGATGAAGGCGTCCGAGGCCACCCCGTGCGACTGGTAGAGCGGCACCTCGATGCCGAGCTGGGCGTAGTTGCGGGTGACGATGGCGGGGCCCTGGCCGAAGCCGGGGTTGACCACGGCCTCCAGCCCCGCGGTGCCGCGGATGTTGGTCAGCTGCGGCGTCATGTCGGCGTCGGAGGGGCCGTAGCTTTCATCGGCGACGATCTCGATGTCGTAGTCGCCCACCACGTCGAGGCACTGCGCGCGCATCGAGGCGCCGAAGCCGTCGGTGCCCGAGATCATGCCGACGCGGCGCAGGCCGCGGGCCTGGATGTCGGCGAAGATCTTCTCGCAGGCCATCCGGTCGGTATGCGGCGTCTTGAAGGCGAAGGGCTTGGTCGGGCGCACGATCTCGATGCCGCCGGCGAGCGAGATGAAGGGGATCTCCTCCTCCTCGAACACCGGGATGATGGCCATCGAGGTGCCGGTGGTGGAGCCGCCGACGACCGCGATCACCTCGTCGTCCTCGATCAGCCGCGAGGCGAAGGTGCGGGCGCGGTTGGGGTCGCCGCCATCGTCGTAGAGGATCAGGTTGATCGGCTGGCCGAGCACGCCGCCGGCGGCGTTGATCTCCTCGACCAGCATGCGCAGCGTCTTGGCTGCCGGATCGCCGAGGAACGAGGCGCCGCCGGTCTCGGACACGGTGGCGCCGATGCGGATCTCTGCCGCGGCGACACCGGCGCCGAGCGCGAGCACGGCCGTGAGTGCCGTTGTCTTGAACATGGTCTTCATGGGTCTCCTCCCCCAGACGATGAAGCGGTGAAAGCGGGGTCCGGCCCGATCCGCGGCGACGTGAGCCGCGTGTCGGCAGTCTGTCGCCCCTTGCGCCTGCATGCCGGTCTCCCCCCGAACGGAAATATAATTGACCGGCCGGTCGGTCTATGCAAGGATTTTTTTGATCCGTGAGAGGCAGGGGAGGCGGCGATGGCGGAAAGCGTGCTGGTGGCGCAGGAGGGCGGCGTGCTGCGGCTGACGCTGAACCGACCCGACCGGCTGAACGCCTTCAACGAGGAGATGCATCTGGCACTGCGCGCCGGGCTGGAGCGGGCACGCGACGAGGCGGGGGTGCGCGCGGTGCTGCTGACCGGCGCCGGCCGGGGATTCTGCGCCGGTCAGGATCTGGGCGACCGCGACCCGCGCAAGGGCGGCGACATTCCCGACCTCGGCGTCACGCTGGAGCGCTTCTACAACCCCACGCTGCGGCTGATCCGGGCACTGGAAAAGCCGGTTGTCTGCGCAGTGAACGGCGTGGCGGCGGGCGCCGGGGCGAACCTCGCGCTCGCCTGCGACATCGTGCTGGCGGCGCGTTCCGCCCGGTTCATCGAGGCATTTGCGAAGATCGGTCTTGTGCCGGATGCGGGCGGAAGCTGGGCGCTGCCGCGGCTGATCGGCGAGGCGCGCGCCAAGGCGCTGGCGCTGACGGCCGAGCCGCTGGCCGCCGAGACCGCGGCCGACTGGGGGCTGATCTGGAAGGCTGTGGAAGACGATGCGCTGATCGCCGAAGCCGAGGCGCTGGCCGCGCGGCTGGCGGCCGGGCCGACACTGGGCCTCGGCCTGACCAAGCGGCTTATCCAGGCGGCAGCGACACATGACCTCGACGCACAGCTTGACATGGAGCGTGACCTGCAGCGGCAGGCCGGGGCAAGCGCGGATTACCGCGAGGGTGTGGTCGCCTTTCTGGAGAAGCGCGCGCCGGAGTTCCGCGGACAATGACGGCCGCCGCCATGACCCCGCAAGAGCTGGCCGAGGCCAGCGCCGCCGCGATGTGGAACGACGACGCGGCCTCGCAGCGGCTGGGGATGGAGATCGTCCACATCGCTCCGGGCGCCGCCACGCTGACGATGACGGTGCGGCGCGACATGTCGAACGGGCAGGGCAACTGCCACGGCGGCTACATCTTCCTGCTGGCCGATTCCGCCTTCGCCTTCGCCTGCAACAGCCACAACCAGGTGACGGTGGCGCAGCATGCCTCGGTCAGCTTCCTGGAGCCGGTGCGGATCGGCGACCGGCTGACTGCCGAGGCGCGCGAGGTGAACCGGCGCGGCCGTTCGGGCATCTACGACATCCGTGTCACCAATCAGGACGGCCTGCATGTGGCCGAGTTCCGCGGCCATTCGCGCAGCGTCCGCGGCACGCATGTGCCCGAGTGACCGCGCAGCCCGGCCAGTCGAGGGAGGAGAGAATGGAAGACCTGTCGCCCCGCCCCGGCGATCTCGAACCGATCGAGACCGCCTCGCGCGACGAGATCGCGGCGCTGCAACTGGACCGGCTGCGCTGGTCGCTGGCGCATGCCTACGAGAATTCGGCCTTCTACCGCGCGCGGTTCGACGCACATGGGGTGCATCCGTCGGACCTGAGGTCGCTGGACGATCTGGCGCGGTTCCCCTTCACCACCAAGACCGACCTGCGCGACACCTATCCCTTCGGCATGTTCGCCGTCCCGCGCGAGAAGCTGGCGCGCATCCACGGCTCCTCCGGCACCACGGGCAAGCCCACCGTGGTCGGCTACACGAAACGCGACATCGACATGTGGGCCGATCTGATGGCGCGGTCGATCCGCGCCAGCGGCGGGCGCGCGGGCGATCTGGTGCATGTGGCCTATGGCTATGGTCTCTTTACCGGGGGGCTGGGCGCGCATTACGGAGCCGAGCGGCTGGGCTGCACGGTGGTGCCGATCTCGGGCGGGATGACCGAGCGGCAGGTCACGCTGATGGCGGATTTCAAGCCGCGCATCATCATGGTGACGCCCTCCTACATGCTGTCGATCCTGGACGAGTTCCGCCGGCAGGGCATCGACCCGCGCGAGACCTCGCTGGCAGTGGGCATCTTCGGCGCCGAACCCTGGACCAATGCGATGCGGGGCGAGATCGAGGCGGCCTTCGACATGCATGCTGTCGACATCTACGGGCTGAGCGAGATCATGGGGCCCGGCGTGGCCAATGAATGCGTCGAGACGAAGGACGGGCTGCACATCTGGGAGGATCATTTCTATCCCGAGATCATCGACCCCGAAACCGGCCGCGTCCTGCCCGACGGCGCGCTGGGCGAGCTGGTGTTCACCACGCTGACCAAGGAAGGCCTGCCGATGGTGCGCTACCGCACCCGCGACCTGACGCGGCTGCTGCCCGGCACGGCGCGGACCATGCGGCGGATGGAAAAGGTGACCGGTCGGTCCGACGACATGATCATCCTGCGCGGGGTGAACGTGTTCCCCACCCAGATCGAGGAACAGATCCTGAAATGCCGCGGCCTTGCCCCGCATTTTCAGATCGAGCTCATGCGCGAGGGACGGATGGACGGGATGGTGGTGCATGTGGAGGCCACACCCACGGCGGCCGTGCCGGAGATGCGCGCCGCCTCGGCGAAGGAACTGGCGCACCACATAAAGAGCGTCATCGGCATCTCCACCCGGATCGACGTGACCGAGCCGGGCGGCGTCGCGCGCTCGGAGGGCAAGGCCAAACGGGTGGTGGACAACCGGCCGAAGGACTGAACGGCGCGGGGGACGAACGGTGATGGCACGCACGCGGGCGGTCGATTTCGAGGAGAAGCAGCGCGCGCTGCTGCATGAAGCTGCGGCGGTGTTCGCCGAGGCCGGCATGGAGAAGGCTTCCATGGCGCAGATCGCGCGCGCTGCGAGTGTATCCAAGGCACTGCTCTATCACTACTATCCCGGCAAGGACGCGCTGATCTTCGCGATCATCCATACCCATCTGGCCGAGCTGGACACTGCCATCGCCGAGGCGGACCGCCCTGATCTTCCGCCCGAGGATCGGTTGCGGCACCTGGTCTGGACCGTATTGCAGAAGTACCGGGGCGCGGACAACGAGCACAAGGTCCAGTTCAATGCCATGAACGCGTTGAGCGAAGAGCAGAAAGCGTCGATCCAGGAAATCGAGCGGCGGATCGTTCGGCGTTTCGCCAGCGTGCTGCGCGAGATCAATCCCGATCTCGACACGCCAGAGCGGCCCCTGCTGATGCCGGTGACGATGTCGCTCTTCGGGATGATGAACTGGGTCTACATGTGGTTCCGCGACGGCGGGCGGATCAGCCGCAAGGACTACGCCGAGGTCGCGACGACGCTGATCCTCGCCGGCATACGCGCCGTCAAATAGAGCTGGCGGGGCGCGCGGAAGCCCCCCCGCCAGCTCTGCGCCGTCTCTCAGCGATCGGGATAGGAAATTCCTTCGTCGATGAAGCGGTTGGTGAAAGCGGTCTCGGGATCGAAGGTGGTGATGTCGAACGAGGCGTCCACCATTTCGTAGGCCTGGCGCATGCGGGCCGAATCCCATGCGCCGACCGGCAGGTCGTTGTCGAGGCCCGGCATGACCCGGCCGGCATACTCCAGTTCGCGCTGGGCATCGGCAGGGCGCATGCTGACCGCGCGCGACAGCGCCTCGGCGCAGGGTTCGGGGGTTTCGAGGCAGAAGGCGAAGGCGCGCTGGGTCACCTGCACCATCGCCTCGATCGTCTCGGCCTTGGCCTCCATCGCGTCATTGTTGGCAAAATAGGCCAGGCCGTAGGGGTTCAGCCCCTGGTCGCGCAGCAGAACATAGGCGAGGTCGTCGCCGAACACGTCCTCGTAAACGAAATGGACCGAGTAGAAATGCGTGGTGGCGTCGATGGTGCCCGACTGCAGCGCGGCGACCTTGGCGGTGGGCTGGATGTTGACCCATTCCACGCTGTCGGGATCGAGGCCCAGCGCACCGGCGATCGGCAGCCACATCTGCCGCGCCGCATCGAAGGCAGGCGCGCCCAGCCTGCGGCCGGCGAGATCGGCCGGGCCGGCGATGCCGGAGCTCTTCTTCCAGTAGATGCCGTAGGGCGAGTCGTTGTAGGCGACGAAGATGCCGGTGATCGGCGAGCCCTGACCGATGAACTGCAGCGCAGTGGGGGTGTCGATGATGGCGACGTCGGCCTGGCCCAGCGCGGCGGCCTGTGCCGCCATGCCCGAGCCCGAGCCCTGGCGGATCTCCAGCGTGACGCCGGCCTCGGCATACCAGCCCTGCGCGAGCGCGTAGTAGAGCGGAGCGTGGTCGCCGCCGGCGTTCCAGTTCAGCTGAAGGCTGAGGTTTGTGGCGCCGGCCGTGGCCGGAACCAGGGCCAGCGCGGCGGCGCCGGCCAGCAGGGCAGATGCGGTCTTCATGGTCTCTCTCCTCCCTGGGTGTGGCCGGACCGGCCTCAGTCGAGGCCGAGCAGGCCGTAGATGCGGCGCGCATAGGCGCCGAAGGCTTCGGTCGTCTTGACGTCGAGGTGCCGGGGCTCGGGCAGCTCGATGCGGAACTGGTCGGCCATGCGGGCGGGGCCGGCGGTCATCACCGCGACCTGGCTGCCCAGGAACACCGCCTCCTGGATGCCGTGGGTGACGAAAAGGATGGTCTTGCGGCTCTCGCGCCAGATGCGCAGCAGCTCGAGGTTCATCTTCTCGCGCGTCAGCGCGTCGAGCGCACCGAAGGGCTCGTCCATCAGGATCAGCTTCGGGTCGTGCACCAGCGCCCGCGCGATCGAGGCACGCTGCTGCATGCCCCCCGAAAGCTGCTGCGGATAGGCATCGGTGAACCCGTCCAGCCCGACCATCTGCAGCAGGTCGCGCGCCCGCTCGCGGCTCTCGCGCCGGGGCAGGCCGAGGATCTCGGCCGGCAGCAAGACGTTGTCGAGGATCGTGCGCCATTTCAGCAGCAGCGCCTTCTGGAACACCATGCCGATGTCGCGGCCGGGGGTGAAGGGGCTTTCCGGCGTGCCGATCTCGAAGCTGCCGCCATCGGCCGGCAGCAAACCGGCGAGGATCGACAGGATCGTGGACTTGCCGCAGCCCGAGGGGCCGACGATGGAGACAAGTTCGCCCTCACGGATGTCGAGCGTGACCTCCTGCACCGCCACCAGTTCGCGCCCCGAGACGCGGAACACCTTGCGCAGGTTCTCGATGCGGATGAAGGGGGCGGCGGTCATCGCGCCACCTCCTTGCGGGTGACGAAGACCCATTCCAGCAGCAGCACGAGGCCATAGAGCGCCGTGCCGATCAGCGTGATGAGGATCAGCGCCATCACCATCGCGCCGGTGTTCAGCATGTTCTGCTGGATCAGGAGGAAGTTGCCGAGGCCGCGGTCCGAGGCGATGAACTCGCCCACGATGGCGCCGGCCACGGCCAGCACCGCGGCGACCTTCATCCCCGAGAACAGGTAGGGCAGCGAGCCGGGTAGCTGGATCTTGGTGAAGATCTGCCAGCGGTTGGCGCGGACCGAACGCACGAGGTTGATCAGCTCCGGCTCCACCTCCATCAGGCCGCGATAGGTGGTCAGCACGATGGGAAAGAAGCAGATGGTGAAGGCGATCACCATGTTCGGCACGATGCCGAAACCCAGCCAGATGACGAAGAGCGGCGCCATCGCCACCTTGGGGATCATGTTCAGCGTCACCAGGAGCGGCATCAGTGCCGCATTGGCGCCGGGCAGCCAGACGAAAAGGACTGCCATCGCCACGCCGACCACCGCCGCGAGGGTGAAGCCGCCGAACACCTCCAGCGTCGTCACCCAGATATGGGTGCCCCAGTTGTAGTGTGGCTCGAACAGCTCGCGCAGGGCATCGAGCGGGGTGGGCATGATGAACTTGGGCACGCCCGACCAGACCACGGCGAAGTGCCACAGCAGCACGAAGGCGACATGGGCGAGGAAGGCATAGAGGTAGCTGCGGTAGCGGCCCATCCCCTGCCCCTTCAGAAGCTGCCGGAGCGGACGTGGAACTTGCTCGGCTTGCCGTGGATCGGCCGGTCGTGGCGGACCCAGTCGGCGACCCAGCGGGTCATGGTGTCCAGCGGGACCATGGGGTTGCCGAGCAGTCCGTTGGCGCGGTCGCAGCTGACCAGCAGGCAGCTGTCGGCCTCGGTTCCCTCGAACACCGGCTCGACGCCGAGCAGTTCACCGAAGCGCAGGGCCAGCTGCCGGACCGAGACGGTCTCGGGCCCGCCGATGTTGATGGCGCTCGCCGGCGTCTCGCAATGCCGCAGCATGCGCAGGAACTGGGCGTTGGCGTCGCCCTGCCACATCACGTTGACATGGCCGGTGGCCAGCGGCACCGGCTGGCCGGCCTTCACCCAGGCGGCCACCTCCTGCATCACACCGTAGCGCGGGTCGATGGCATAGACGAAGCGCAGCAGCCGCCCCGGCGTGCCGTGCAGGCGCGAGAAATACTGGAAGGTGCGCTCGCGCCCGACGACCGAGTTGGCGTATTCGCCGGGCCGGGCCAGCGGCGGGCTCGCCTCGGTCACCCCGCCGTGCAGCGGATTGGTCCAGGGATAGACATGGATGGTCGAGAAGGCGACGATGCGGCTGTCCCGGAACGCTTCGGCGCAGATCGCCGGCGCCAGCGTGTTCATCGCCCAGAGGAAATCCTCGCGCCCGCCGGCATCGAACTTCAGCCCGGCCATGTAGATGACGTTGGGCAGCTTCGGCAGGGCGTTGACGGCCGCGCGGTCCAGCAGGTCGCAGCGGATGGTTTCCACGCCGGCCGCCTGCAGCCGTTCCTCGACCCCCGGTTCGGAGAACCGCGACACGCCGATGATGCGTTTGTCGGGCGCGGCGCGCTTGGCCATGCGCGCCAGCGTGACGCCGATCTTGCCGGCGACGCCGAGGATGAGGATGTCGCCCTCCACCGCCGCCAGATCGGCCACCACCTCGGCGCTGGGGGTGGACATGAACTCTTCCAGATGGGCCACGTCGCGGAACGCTTCGGGGAACATCCCCGGGTGCAGCGTGTCGATCATGCGCTTGTCTTTCCTCCCTGTGCCGCGGCGCTCAGGCCACCAGCGGTGTCTTCTGGCCATCCTCGGCCAACCAGCGTTGCAGGTTGGCCCGCACGAAACCGTCGTCGTTCATCTCGGGGTACTGGCGATACACCCGGTCGATCTCGTCGATCTGGCCCGGGCTCATGGTCTCGGCCGGATCCAGGCACCATGTCCCCGCCAGAAGTCCCTGCCGCCGCAGCACCTCCAGGCACCCCGGGATGCAGCCGCGCAGATCGTTCAGCGCATCGTAGATCGCGCCGTTGCAGTCGGTCACGATGCTGTCGAGCGCCAGCAGGTCTTGGGGCACATCGGCGTCGTCGGGCAGGGCGTGGATCCGCGTGAGCATCTCCACCGCCGGGCGCACCCAGACGCTCCAATGTCCCAGAAGCCCGCCACGGATGCGCAGCCGGCGTTCGACTTCGCCGCCCGGATCGCGCACGACGAAGGGTTGCAGGAGGTCCAGAACGATGTGGTCGTCGTTACCGGTATAGAGGGTGACGCGCGCCTCGGCCCCGGCATCGGCCACCGCGCGGATGATGTCGAGCGTGCGGTAGCGGTTGAACGGCGCCATCTTGATGGCGATGACGTTCTCGATCCCGGCGAAAGCCCTCCAGAAGCCATAGCTCAGGTGAAACCCGCCCACCTCGGGCAGCAATGCGAAGCCGATAACCGGCATCTCGGCCGCCACCGCCCGGCAATGCTGGAGGATCTCCGCCTCGGACGCCCCCTTGAGCCGCGCGAGATTCAACAGAACGGCGTGATAGCCGAGGCCGCGAGCGGTGCGCGCCTCGTCTAGCGCCTGAGCGGTGGGTCCGGTGACGCCGGCCACCAGCAGCCGGGCGGCATCGGCCCAGTCGGCCACGGTCTCGGCGGCCAGTTCCAGCACCGGAGCATAGAGCCCGGCCTCGCGGATGGCGAACTGGGTCGTGTGTACCCCCACAGCCACGCCACCAGCCCCCGCGTCCATGTAATAGCGGGTAAGCGCCCGTTGGCGTGTCCGGTCCAGCTGGCGGTCGGCCGTCAGCGCAAGGGGATGGGCGGGCAGCACGGTGCCCCCGCGCAGCAGCGCCAGCACCGGGGGCGGGATCGCATCGGCCTTCACGAGGCGGTCTCCTTTCGGTCGACGGCGGGCCGGGCACAAAAATGCGCGGCGTCCATCATGGGCAGCGGGTCGGCGATGCGGATGGGAGCGAAGTCCATCAGGTCGAGGATATCGCGCTTGAGGTCGATGCCGGGTGCGATCTCGATCAGTTCCAGCCCTTCGGGCAGCACTCGGAAGACGGCGCGCTCGGTGACGATCAGCGCCGCCTGACCGCGGTCGGCGACGCCTTGCGCGAGGGGATAGGTGATCGACTGCACCGCGGGGACGAACTTGCGCACCCTGCCCTCGGTGGTGATGGTCAGGCGGCCGTCCTTGACCTCGGCCTTCAGCCCGGCGGTGGTGAAGGTGCCCGCCAGGATGATGCGGCGGGCGTTCTGGGCGATGTCGATGAAGCCCCCGGCACCCGGACAGGCGGTGCCGAAGCGCGAGACGTTGACGCATCCCGCCGCGTCGAACTCCGCAAAGGAGAGCGCGGCGAAGCGGCAGAGGCCACCGTCGATGGCATCGAACTGCGTCAGCCCGTCCATCAGCGCGTCGGGGTTGATGTTGGCCGAGAACTGCCAGCCCGGCATGACGATGCCGCCATAGGCGCCATGTTCGGTGGTGGCTGGATAATCCGCGAGACGGCCGTCGTCGAAGCGGCCGGTTTCGGCCATCACCAGCGGCACGTCGGTGGCCGCGCCGAAGCCGAAGATCGCCAGTTCTCCAGGGCGGACCTCGGCCGACACCCGATTGGCAATGATCCGGTCCACGGAGAAGGGCGGTGCGGAAAGCGCCGACAGCGGCAGCCGGCGGCCGGAGAAATAGGCGGGTTCATAGGCGACGTCGGTGGTCATCATCATGTCGGGGTCGCAGACGACCTGATCGACATAGACACCGGGCAGGCGCACGGCGGTGGACGGCCGGCTGCCCGGCTCCACCATCCGGCGGACCTGCGCGATCACCCGCCCGCCACTGGCCTTGGCCGCCAGGGCGAGCGCGATGGAGGCAGTTATCAGCGGCTCGTCCTCCCACGAGAGGTTGCCATCGGGATCGGCGCTGGCGGCGCGGATGATCGCCACGTCGATCGGCCATGTGGGATAGTAGAGCAACTCCTCGCCGTCGATCTCGATCAGCCGGATCAGATCCTCGGCGGCCTTTTCGGTGAACTTCCCCCCGCCGTGGCGCGGATCGGCATAGGTCCCCAGCCCGACGCGGGTGATATAGCCAGGGCTCCTGCGCGCAACCTCCCGCAGCCAGTGCATGGAGGCGCCGATCGGCCAGGACCAGGCCTCGATCCGGTTCTCGCGGATCAGCCGCATCAACTCGGGCCGCCGGCCGGTGGCGGGATCGACCGGGTTGATGAAAGAGCCGGCAATGATCCGCTTCATCAGCCCTTCGCGGGCGACATGGTCCATGCCCTTGATGCCCATGGCGTCGCCGGTGCCGCAGGGGAAATAGAAGGTCAGGTCGCGCGGTGCGCCGGTCTCGGCGAAACGCCGGCCCAACGCGGCCAGCGTCGCGTCCGGCGTCACCCAGCCTATCACGCCCGCCGAGGCGACGGTCGCCCCGTCCGGGATCGTGGCGACGGCGGTGGCGGCGTCGGTCTGCTTGCTCATGCCTTCCTCGCGAACTTCGCCAGCGTCGCCTGCGAAGCGGCGCTCTGCGCATCCTCGGCGAAGACGCGGCTCGCCTCGGCGTCCTGCCGCTCGGCGTCGCCCAGCACGAAGGGTTCGAAATAACGCTTGGTCGAGCGCGCCGCGCCCTCGGGCAGCGCCGCCAGCCGGCCGGCCAGCGCCAGCGCCTCGGCCAGCGCCTGCCCGTCCTCGGCCATCGCATCGACGAGGCCCATCCGCAGTGCCGCGGCGCCGTCGACCTCGGTCACGCCCCAGGTCAGCAGCCGCGCCTTCACCGGACCGACCCGCGCCATCAGCGCCTGCAACCCCCAGGGCGGCAGCCAGCCGTTGCGCACCTCGGGCAGATCCCAGCGGGTACCGCGCGCACTGACCACCACGTCGCAGGCAAGCGCGAGGATCATGCCGCCGCCCAGCGCATAGCCTTCGACGGCCGCGACCACGGGCAGGGGCAACATGCCGATCTGCCGGGCGAGCCGCGCCGTCTCGGCCTCATGCGCGCACATCGCAGGCACGTCGAGGCCGCCGAGTTCCTTGAGGTCGCTGCCGGCGCAGAAGGCCGGCGGGGCGCCGGTCAGCACCGCAGCGCGGCAGCCGGGGTCGGCGGCAAGTTGCCGGAACGCCGTCATCAGTGCCGCTGTCCCGTCCGCGCCCAGCGCATTGCGTCGCGCCGGCCGGTTGAGGCTCACGAGGCCCACCGGCCCCTGCATTTCGATGCGGATCTCGTCGCTCATCGCCGCCTCCCCGTCAGCCGTCCAGCCGCGCGCCGTCGCGGTTGAGTATCGCGCGCAGGTCGGACCCGGCGATCGCTGCCGGCTCGATCCCCTCGCGCAGCGCCACCAGCGCGGCATGGCCGACCGCATGGCCGTAGCTGAAACACTGCGCTGTGACCCGCGCCGAGGCGACCGCCTCGTGCTCAGCCGAGAGGCAGCGCCCGGCCACCATCAGCCGCTGTCCCGCGGCCGGCAGGAAGCAGCCGAAGGGGATCTCGTAGACATCGTCGAGCAACCATTCGACACGGGGCTTGGTGCCGGCATGCAGCTCGATCGGCCAGGGCGAGCGGGCAATGCCGTCGGCAGACTTGCGCCCGGCCACCACATCGTCGTTCATCAGCTTGGACCGACCCTCGACCTGGCGGGTCTGACGCACGCCCACCTGTACGCCGGTGTCGTTGACGAAGGCCTCCGCGCAGCCTGTCAAACGGTCGCGGAAGAACCGGGCGTATTCCCGCGCCTGCCTGCGGCCCTCGACCTCGGCCTCGGCGAAGTCGCGCCAGAAGAGCGGGTTCAGTTCGCGCCCGTCGGCACCGAGGATGCGCGTGCAGTTGCACAGCAATTCGCCGGGCCGCGTCGTGGGAAACAGCCAGATTTTCGCCCGCGGCAGCTGGTAGCGCCCCGAGGCATTGGCTTCGGCAATCATTTCGGACACTGCCGGCGGCATGATCGTGTCCTCGCCATAGGCGGCGCGGAAGGCGGCAACATCGACACCCATGAGCCGGAAGATCATGGTAGGGTTCTGCACCCGGCCGTTGTCGCCGACGAAGCTGGGCAGACCGGCCATCGCCACCAGATCGGCATCGCCGGAGGCGTCGACGGTGATGCCGGCGCGGATCCGCAGCGGCCCCTCCTTGGTCCACACTTCGGCACCCTCCACCGTCTCGCCGCCGTCGGTCAGCACGCGGACGGCGACGGCGTGAAAGATCACCTGCACGCCCGCGTCGGCCAGAAAATCGTCGGCCGTCTCGCGCCAGACGATCGGGTCGTGCACACGGGTGAAGGTCTTGCCGTAACGCACCGGATCGGCCAGCCCGCCGCGCGCCTCCAGTGCCCGCACGAATTCGTCGGCGAAGCCCCAGACCGCCTGCACCGGGCGGTTCTTCAGGCTGTCCGACGCCTCGTAGAGCCCGCAGACCGTGCCCGAATGCCCCGCCACCGCACCGCCGCCACAGAATCCGTGCCGCTCCACCAGCGCCACCCGCAGCCCGCCTCGCGCCCCGGTCACTGCCGTGGCAACGCCCGCCGCACCGCCGCCCACAACCAGGAGGTCACACAGAAGCTCCGGCAGAACTCGCCGGTCCAGCGCCGTGACGGCCATACGGTCTCCTCCCCGTGCGCGACTGATATGTCAGCAGTCTATCAGATGGATAATTGTTGTCCATCATCATGTCAATGGATAATCATCCGCCATCGCCCGGACAGGGGCCGAGGTGAACATGAACCAGCGCGACAGCATTGCGGGGCAGACGGGCGCGCAACCGCCGCGGTCGATGACCGAGGAGGCCTATGAACGTATCCAGACCCTGATCGTGACAGGGCGCCTCGCCCCTTATCAACTCCTGTCGGAAAACGACCTTGCGCGCGAGTTGACCCTGGGCCGCACGCCGGTGCGCGAGGCCCTGCAGCGGCTCAAGTTCGAGGGCTTCGTCGAGGTGATGCCGCGCCGGGGCGTCCTTGTCGCGCCGATCGACATAACCCGGCAGCTCGACCTGCTGGAGACGCGCCGGCCGCTGGAGGCGCAGATGATCCGCCTCGCCACCCGGCGGGCGACCGCGGCGGAGCGCGCCGAGATGATCCGGCTGTCCGACGGGCTGCTGGCCGCGATCGAGGCCGGCGACCGTGACAGTTATTTGCGGTTCAACAAGGCGATCCACGAGATCGAGGCGCAGGCGACCCACAACACCTTCCTGCGCCAGCAGATGGCGGTGTTGCACAATCTCTCGCGGCGGTTCTGGTTCTCGATGATCAGCGACACCGGGCGTTTTCGGGCTGCGGCCGAGTTGCACGCCCGCACGCTGCGCGCAATCGTGGCGGGGGACGAAGCGGCCGCTGTAACCGCGTGCGAGGCGCTCCTCGACCTTCTGGAAGCCTCGACCAGGGCGGCAGTTGAACGCCGCGACGGCTGATCCGACCGGCTTCCGGAGATCGCGCCATGACCCGTCTGATCCTTTTCAACAAGCCCTACGGTGTGCTTTCACAGTTCACCGACCGTGGCAGCCCGGCGGCCCGGGCGACATTGTCGGATCATCTGGCGCTTCCGGGTTTCTATCCGGCCGGGCGCCTCGACCGTGACAGCGAGGGGCTGCTGCTGCTTACCGATGACGGCCGGCTGCAGGCGCGCATCAGCGATCCGCGCTTCAAGCTGCCCAAGACCTATCTCGTGCAGGTCGAGGGCATCCCCGACGAAGCCGCCTTGGAGCGCCTGCGCCGCGGGGTGGTGCTGAAGGACGGGCCGACACGCCCTGCCCAGGTGGCGCGCATCGAACCGCCGGCGCTGTGGCCGCGCACCCCGCCGATCCGGGTGCGGCAGAGCGTGCCCGACTGCTGGCTGCGCGTTACGCTGCGCGAGGGGCGAAACCGGCAGGTGCGGCGCATGACCGCCGCGGTTGCCCACCCGACGCTGCGCCTGATCCGCTGGAGCGTGGGCGACTGGACGCTGGCCGGCCTTGCCCCCGGCTATTGGCGCGAGGTCACCCCACCCGGCGGGAACGATGCCGGCAGACGGTCCGGCGGCCGGGCGGACGTTCCACGTCGTGGCGATCATGCGGCGAGCGGGCCAGCCGCCTGCCCGGTGTGCGGCGCCACCTCTGTGGCGCCCCTGATGGAAACGGAGGGACGCAGCTACTGGTACTGCAGGGCCTGCGCGGCGCGGTTTCTCGATCCGGCGCAGCATCCGATTGCCGCCGAAGAGCATGCGCATTACCTGAACCACCGGAACGATCCCGGCGATCCCCGCTATCGCGCCTTCCTGTCGAAACTCGCGACACCGCTGATGGCGCGGCTCGCGCCCGGATCCTTCGGGCTCGATTTCGGGTGCGGGCCAGGACCGGCGCTAGCGGCGATGCTGCGCGAGGCCGGGCACGAGGTCGCACTTTACGATCCATTCTTCGCCACCGATCCAGCGCCGCTGCGGCACAGCTACGACTTTGTCACCTGCACCGAGACCGCCGAGCATTTCCACCACCCTTGCAGGGAATTCGCCCGCCTGCGCGGGCTGGTTCGGCCCGCCGGCTGGCTGGGCGTCATGACCTGTTTCCAGACCGACGACGCCCGCTTTGCCCGCTGGCATTACCGCAAGGATCCGACCCATGTGGTGTTCTACCGCGAAGAGACCTTCCGCCACCTCGCGCACCGCTGGGGCTGGGATTGCGTCGTGCCGGCCAAGGACGTCGTGCTGCTGCGCCGTCCAGGCGGGGCGGAGGCATGACGAACTGGCTGCACGGAGAGCGGCTGGAGGCGGTGCAGGCGGCGATTCGCACGTCGCGAGCGCGGAGCGTAGTCGACCTCGGATGCGGAGACGGTGACCTGTTTCTGCGACTGGCCGCCGAGCCGGGCATCGCGCGGCTGGTCGGGATCGACGTTTCGGCTGCCGCGCTGACCCGGCTGCGGGCGCGGCTGGCGCGGGCGGAGGCCTGCGCCCGGAACATCGAACTGCGCCGCGCCTCGCTGACCGAACCCGACGCGGATCTTGCCGGCTTCGACTGCGCCGCACTGGTCGAGGTGCTCGAACACATCGACCCGAGCCATCTGTCACAGCTGGAGCGGGCCGTGTTTGTCAGGCTGCACCCGATGACCGTCGTGGTGACCACTCCCAATGCCGAGTTCAACCCGCTGCTGGGAGTGCCCGGACATCGTTTCCGCCATCGTGATCACCGTTTCGAGTGGACCCGCGGGAGATTCCGCAGCTGGGCCGGGCGGGTGGCCGCGACCACAGGCTACGTGGTGACGGTGGCCGATATAGCCGGCCGGCACCCCGACCTGGGCGGGGCCAGCCAGCTTGCGCTGTTCCAAAAGGCAGCATCAACGAAGGAATGACCCGAAACGGCCGGCAGAAATGCTCCATCTTGCGGTATTTCGGGCTCTGATGACACGATGCTGTTACCGACCGAAGGCAAGGAGTGAGGGAAACTCGGCAAGCGCAGGGAGCAGCAGGCATGGGACGGATCGTTGGCTTCGGTGCCGTCATGCCACAGCCCCTTGGCACCGCACCATCTCTGGACGCGCCGCTTGCCTTGCCTCGCCGCATTCTGATCGTCTCGGACGCCTGGAAGCCTCAGGTCAACGGGGTGGTGCGCAGCTACGAGAGCATCGCGCGCGAACTCTCGGCGCGCGGCTGCACCGTCGAGGTGATCGGGCCCGATCGCTTTGCCTGCACGGCGCTGCCGGGCTATGCGGAAATTCCGCTGGCGCTGCGCCCCGGCCGCAAGCTTGCGGCGATGATCGACAGCATTGCGCCCGAGTCGCTGCACATCGCCGTGGAAGGGCCGCTGGGCTGGGCGGCGCGGGCGTATTGCCTGCGGCGGGGGCTGCGTTTCTCCACCGCCTTCCACACCAACTTCCCCGCCTATGCTGCCTTGCGAATGCCCCGACCCCTTGCCGGCCCGGTTAAGCGAATGACTGTGGCGCTGATGCGCCGCTTCCATGCCCCGGCCGCCTTCACCTATGTCGCCACCGCCTCGATGGAGGCGGAACTGCGTCGCTGGGGCTTCGCCGGGCGGCTGGAACGCCTCTCGCGCGGGGTGGATTGCGCGCTGTTCCGGCCCGGCCCCGAGCGCCCCTCGGGCACGCCCCCCGTGCTGCTCTACGTCGGGCGGGTGGCGCCGGAAAAGAACATCGAGGCCTTCCTGCGCCTGGACACTGCGCGGATCGGGCCGGCACGCAAGGTGGTGGTGGGCGACGGCCCGCAACTCGCGGCGCTCCGCCGGCGCCATCCTGAGGTGGAGTTCCGCGGCACGCTGACCGGAAACGCACTGGCCGAGGCCTATCGCGCGGCGGACGTCTTTGTCTTCCCCTCGAAGACCGACACATTCGGAATCGTACTGATCGAGGCGCTGGCCTCGGGCCTGCCGGTCGCGGCACTGAATGCACCCGGGCCGCGCGACATCATTGCCTGCGATCCGCGGCTGGGTGCGGTGGACGGCGATCTTGCCGCAGCGGTGCGCCGCGCGCTGGACGCGCCGGGCAGCCGGCGCGAGCGGCATCTGCAGACGCGGGACACCTACAGCTGGGCGATGGTCGCGACACGGTTCCATGCCGGATGTGCGGAGCTTGCACAATGAACGTGCCAGCCACTCCGATCGTTCCTGCCCCCGGGCGTCTGCGAGCCGTGTTCCTGTCCGACCTGCATCTCGGATACAAGGGCGCCGACATCGGCGCGTTGACGGAGTTTCTCGCCGGTTGCGAGATGGATCATCTCTATCTTGTCGGCGACATCCTCGACGGCTGGAAACTGGAGAAACGCTGGTACTGGACACAGGACTACTGCGACTTCGTTGACCTGCTGATGACGCTGCGTCGTCGGAGGGTGCGCATCACGCTCATAACCGGAAATCACGACGAGAAGCTGCGCGAGATCCTGCCGGTGCTGCTCCGCCCGTTGATCCTGCGCCGCTTCGGCATCCGCATCGAGGAACGTTGCATGCACCGCACCCGCGACGGTCGGGCATTGATCGTGATGCACGGCGACCAGTTCGACGGGGTGCTGTGGCGCGGCAGCTCGAAGCTGGCGGACCGGCTGTGGGGCTGGCTGAGCGAGCGCGGCCTGGCTCCGTCGCGGCAGATGTCGACACTGCACAAGGGCCGGCTGCGGCGCTGGTCGCTGGGCCGGGCCATCGCCCGGGAGGGCGGCGCGTTGGCCGAGCGCTATGCCGCCGCTGCGCTGCGCCGGGTTCTGCGCGACGGCGCCGACGGCATCGTCTTCGGACACAGCCATGTGCCGATTCTGGCGCGGCGCCACGGGAAATGGCTGGCGAACTGCGGATCCTGGACAGGATCGCCGATGGCCGGCGGACACAGCCTGATCGTCGAGCGGTGCGACGGTCGGCTGGAACAGCTGCGCTGGCCGGCAAGGAGCCGGCCGAAGGCCGCGGCTGCCACCGATACGCCGCCGCTGTTGCGTGTGCGACATGGCGACACAGCGCAGATCATCCGCTACATCCATGCGCTGTGGCGGCCCGGCGCAGTGGCCCCACGGCGGCCCGAGCGCACCGTTGGAAAGCTGTTGCCGCCTGCCTCCCGCAAGGTCGCCTGACGGCACCGCCGCATCAGAGGCCAAGCCAGGCCGGGAAGAAGGTCGAGAGCTCAGGAACCAGCGTCACGGCGGCGAGTACGACAAGGTTCACCAGGATGAAAGGCAGAACGCCGGCAATGACCATCATGACGGGCTTGTTCAATGTGGTCGAAGCGACGAAGAGGTCGAGCCCGAAGGGCGGCGTGATCATCGCAATGGCGATGTTGAGTGTCACGATCATGCCGAAATGCACCGGATCAACCCCCAGCGCCGCCGCCACCGGATAGAGCGGTGGCACGAGGATCAGCATGGCCGAGCTGGGATCGAGGAACATCCCCGCGATCAGGAAGGTGACGTTGACGATCAGCAGGAACACCAGCACGTCACGGTCGAAATAGTCCATCAGCGCCAGCACCATGCCAGGCACTTGAAAGAGCGTGAGGAAATGGGACAGGATGCTACCCATTCCGATCAGCATGAAGACCACGCAGGACAGGATCGCCGCGCTCTCGAAGATGCCGGTCAGCCGCGCCCAGGTAAGGTTGCGATAGACCAGCCCCTCGACCAGGAAGGCGTAGGCGACCGAGATGCTTGCAGCCTCGGTGGCGGTGAAGACGCCGGTGTAGATGCCGCCGAGAATGATCACCGGCATGCCCAGAGCCCAGACTGCACCCCGCATTGCCACGCCCCGGGCGGCCCAGCCCTCGCGCTCCATCCGGCCGACGCCAAGGATGCGCGAGACGAGGTAGACGTAGGTCACGAAGATCAGACCCAGCACGAGGCCAATGACGAGACCGGCCGCAAAGAGGCGCGTGATCGAGGTGCCGGAAAGCCAGCCGAAGATGATCATGGTGATGCTTGGCGGGATCAGCAGCGCGGTCTCGGCGCTTGAGGCGATCAACCCGAGCGAGAACTTCCGCGAGTAGCCCACCTTGCGAAGCTCGGGGTAGAGCAGTCGCCCAACCGCCGCCACCGTTGCCGCCGCCGAGCCGGAAACCGAGCCGAACAGCATCGAGCTGGCCACCGCGGTACTGCCAACGCCGCCGCGCAGATGGCCGATGCAGACGCGCACCAGATTAGCCAGCCGCGCAGCGATCTGCCCGCCGGCCATGGTCTCGGCCGCGAGGATGAAGAAAGGGATCGCCAGCAGCGTTGACTGGTTCATGCCCGCGATCATCCGCTGCACCAGGATCAGGTCGGGCATGGTCGGGAAATAAACCTGCTTCAGCAGCACCGATGGCAGCGCCAGAACGATGATCATCTCGAAGCCGAGCAGGAAGATGAGGAAGGTCACGCCGACGATCAGATAGATCATGCCGTTTCCTCAGCTCTCGTCGCGGTTCAGGCTGGCGGCATCCTGAGGCGCGATCACCTCGATCGCGTAGCGCAGCGCCAGCAGGCCCAGCCCGATGGCCGGTCCGAGGTAGAGATAACCGCTGGAGATGCGCAGGTCGGGCAGCACCTGGCCGCTGCGGAAGACCAGCTGCATGAGGCTGACGCAGATCCAGCACAGATAGCCGAACAGCAGCGCCCCTGAGACGCCTACGGCCCGGCGCAGAAGCCGCCGCGCCGCCGGGCGCAGCTGGATCACGAGCGAGTTCATCGCGATGTGCCGGCCGCGCTCGAGCGTGATCCCCGCGATCAGGAAAACGCCCCATATCATCGCGATCCTTGCGGCCTCCTCGGCCCAGCTGATCATGCTCGCATATTGCGGCAAGAGGCTGCGCACGCCGATGTTGGCAAGGAAAAGTCCCAGCATCAGGGCGAACAGCACAAGAACCGCGGAGCGTTCGACGAAACGCAAGGCGTCGAGCAGTCGGTGCGTCATCCCGAACCCCCGCTTCACGGTGCGACGGCGGGGCCGGCCCCGCCGTCGCAAACGCGTTTCACTCGCCCATGATGCGGGCGTACTCGATCTCGTAAAGCGCCATCAACTCGGCACCGATGTCGCCGTTGCGTGCCAGATACACCTCGACTGTCGGACCGAAGGTGCGTTCGCGCAGCGTCGCGCGTTCCTCGTCGTCCATCACGCGCACATTGGCACCGCTTGCCTCGATGATGGCGATGCCCTGCTCGCGCTGCACGCGATAGAGTTCCTGCAACTCGGGGATCACCTCGACGAAGGCCTCGGTGATCACGGTCTGATACTCTGCGGGCAGGCTGTTCCACCACCCGGGATTGAAGACGATCACGTCCTCGATGGCGCCATGGTCCGAGATCAGGATATTCTCCTGAACCTCGTAGAAGCGCATCGAAAGGATCGACGATATCGGGTTTTCCTGCCCGTCCACCACACGGTTCTGCAGCGCGGTGTAGAGTTCGCCGAAGGGCAGCGAGATCGACGAGGCGCCCATCGCCTCGAACTGGGCCATCAGGATGTCCGAGGCCATGACCCGGAAACGCTGCCCGGAGATGTCCTCGATGGTGTCGAGCGGTCGGTTCGAGGTGATCTGCTTGAAACCGAAAGGCCAGAAGGCGACAGCATGATAGCCTGGCGCCTCGAAGGTCTGCAGCAGGCGCTCGCCGAAAGGGCCTTCGCGCAGTTGCTGCGACTTCTCGGCGTCGGCGGGCAGGAAGAACGGCAGGTCGAGAATGGTCACGTAGGGGTTGAATCCTGCCATCCACGAGGTGGCCGAAACAGTTGCCTCCTGTGTCCCGATCTGCACCCCCTCGTTCATCTCGCGCTGTCCGCCCAGCTGGCTGGACGGAAAGATCTGGAAGACGACGTTGCCATCGGTCCGCTCGGAAACAAGCTCGGCAACCCGCGTCAGCATGATGTGCCGTGGCTGGTCGGGGTTCTCGAGATGGCCGATGCGGGCGGTGTAGGTCTGTGCCGATAGCGGGCTGGCAGAGCCGAGCGCGCACAGGGCAAGGGCGCAACTGAATGCCCCCAGATAGGCCGTCAGGCGGCGGCGATGCATTGGACTTCTCCCTCTTCTGCCGGACAACGGTTTGATCGAACGAGCCTTCTGTCCTTGTGCGCCGACCGGCCGGCTCGCGATATTCCGGTCGGGTGTCTCATCCTTCGTCGCGCCCGGCGCAGGGCCGCAGCGAGCGTGCCACCGGAACGTCATGCCGGCCCGGTGGCGGCATGGGGCCGTGCCTGCCAGGCCTCGCGAGCGGCGGAGATGGCGCGCAGGATGCCGGCATAGCCGGTGCAGCGGCAGATATTTCCCGACAGCGCCACCCGCAGTTCGGCATCGGAGGCCACGCGATCAGAAAGGATGATGTCGCGCGCCATGAGGAGCATTCCGGGGGTGCAGAAACCACATTGCAGCCCGTGATGTTCCGAGAACGCCTGTCGCAGCAGGTTCATCAGCGGATCCTCGTCGAAGGCCTCGAGGGTGTCGACCCTTCGCCCTTCCGCCGCGACCGCAAGCGTGATGCAGCCACGCACCGGCTCGCCGTCCAGCAGCAAGGTACAGGCACCGCAGACACCGTGTTCGCAGCCCAGATGGGTGGCCGTCAGGTCGAGGCCGTCGCGCAGATAATCCGCCAACGACTGTCGCGGCTCCACGCTGGCATGGACCGACCTGCCATTGACCTCGAGCGCGATCTCCCTGCGGATCATGCCAAAGCGTCCTTCATGCTGCGGGCGACCGTGGCGGCATGCGCGCGCAGGTCCACCGCGTCGACCGCGATTCCAGCGGCGGACAGATCCGTCTCCAGCGCCGCGGCGATTTCGGTCCGGACATCGTCGCGCCATCCGCTCACCCCCCCGGCAAGCGCCGACACGGCCTTGAGCAGGAGCGGCACCGGCCCGGCACAGCCCAGCACGCAACGCACCCTCCCGGGGCCGAAAACAACTGTCACCGCAAGAGATTGAGCGAATTCACCAGGCTGGCGGCAGAGCTTGTGATAGCCCCACCGCGCGGTCGGTCCGAGGACCGGAATGGAGATCGACGCGACGATCTCATCTGGGGCGAGATCGGTCGTCAGATACCCGAGCTGGAAGTCCCCAAGCCGGACTTCCCGCGCGCCAGCGAGCCCTCGCAGATGCACCGTTGCATCGAGCGCAAGCAGAATGTTCGGCCATTCCGCTGCCGGATCGGCATGAACGAGGCTGCCACCCAACGTGCCGCGATTGCGGATCGCACGATAGGCAAGCCGCGCCGCCGCCTGTGGCATCAGCCCGCCAGATGGGTCCGGCAGAAGGCCGTCCTCGATCTCGGCATGCCGCACACCGGCGCCGAATACCACCCGGTCGCCCTCGGATCGGGCATCGCGCAGCGCGTCGATCCTGCCGAGGTCGATCAAGCGATCGGGTTGGCTCAGCCGGAGATTCAGCATCGGCCCGAGGGTCTGGCCACCGGCGATGTATTTCGCCTCTCCTTCAGCCTCTCCGAAGAGCGCGAGAGCATGGTCAAGATCGCGTGCCGCGGCATAATCGAACGGGGCGGGCTTCATTCCGCAGCCTCCCGCGCATGGATGCGCGACTCGGCGGCGAGGATGGCAGCCAGCACGCGGCGCGGCGTCATCGGCGTTTCGCACAGTTCTGCGCCCGTGTCGGCGAGCGCATCGCGCAGTGCATTGGCGATCGCCGCGGGGGGCGATATCGCACCACCTTCGCCCATGCCCTTCATGCCATATTCGGTGTGCTCGGCCGGGGTGCACATGTGGGCGATCTTGATGCCCGGAATCGCCGGGGCCCCGGGCAGCAGGTAATCGGCGAGCGTCGTGGCCAGCGGCTGACCTGAAGTGTCATAGGGGATTTCTTCGTAGAGCGCGTTCCCGATACCCTGCGCCACGCCGCCGACGATCTGGCCGTCAACGATCATCGGATTGACGATCGTGCCGCAGTCCTCGACCACGGCGTAGTCGAGGATCTCCACCGTGCCGGTTCCCGGATCCACCGCCACCACCGCAGCATGGGTAGAGTAGCAGAAGACCCCGGTGTCGATCTCGGGCGAATAGGTGGCGGTGACGTCGAGCGTGGGCGCGGCATCGCGGGGCAATCCCTCCTGCCGCACATAGGCGACGCGGCCGATCTCGGCGAAGTCCACACTGCCTTGAGGGCCGTGGGCCGCGCCGTCGCGCAGCGTGATCGCATCGGGAGTGCATTGCAGGAGCTGCGCCGCGATGGGACGGATGCGCGCGGCCAGCATGCGGGAGGCGCGCGCCACCGCGCCGCCGGCCATGACCATCGACCGCGAGGCGAAGGTGCCCATGCCGAAAGGGCTGAGCGCACTGTCGCCATGGCGGACCGAGATGCGCTCGAAGGGCACCCCGAGTTCGTGATGCGCGACCTGCGCCAGCGTCGTCTCCAGCCCCTGCCCGTGCGACTGGATGCCGACGAGGAGTTGCAGCGAGCCGTCCGACATCAGCCGCGCGGTGCAGGATTCGTAGCCGGGGATGATCGGGACGCCGCGGGTGATCCACTCGCCGCAGCCATGCGCCGTCTGCTCGGTGTAGGCGGCGAAGCCGACGCCGATCAGGCGCCCGTCGGCCTCGCCCTGCGCCTGCCGGGCACGAACGGACGCCACATCCACAAGGTCGGCGGCGATGCGGACCGATTCGGCGTAGTCGCCATTGTCGTAGAGCATGTTGGTCAGCGATCGGTAGGGCATCTGGTCCGGGCGGACCATGTTCTCCATCCGCACCTCGTGCGGCTCGCGGCCGACGGCGCGAGCGATCTCGTCGATGGTGCGCTCGATGCAGAAGCAGGCGCCGGGGCGGGCGACGCCGCGATAGGGGCCGATCGGCGCCTTGTTGGTGGCCGCCGTCCAGCCGCGGGCGCGATAGGCCTCCAGCCGGTAGGGGCCGGGCACGTTCTTGATCGCCATGCCCAGTTCCATGTTCGGCCCGTTCGGCCAGGTGGCATAGGCCCCGGCATCGACCTGCACGGTCACGTCCACGCCCAGCAGCCGCCCCTCGGCAGTGGCGAAGGCGGTGACGTTATAGAGCGTCTCGCGGCAGTGGATCGAGGCGAGGAAATGCTCGCGCCGGTCCTCGATCCAGCGCAGCGGCTGACGAACCTGCGCGGCCAATGCGGCCACCGCGATCTCTTCGGGGTAGACGATGTTCTTCAGCCCGAAACCGCCGCCGACATCCGGTGCGACCACGCGGATGCGGTGTTCGTCGAGGTCGAGATGCAGCGCCAGCGCGTAGCGCACCTGATGCGGCATCTGGGTGGAGTTCCAGACCACCAGTTCGTCCAGCCGGTCATCCCAGTGGGCGAGGATAGCGCGCCCCTCCATCGAAACACCGGCCTGGCGATTCAGGCGGTAGGTCCGCTCGATCGTCACAGCCGCTTCGGCCCGTGCGCGCTCCAGATCGCCGGCCTCGAACTCGCGCGTCAGAAAGACGTTGCGTCCCCAGCCCTCGTGCAGGAGCGGCGCGTCGGGGCGGACCGCCGCCTCCATGTCGACCACGGCAGGAAGCTCATCGATTTCCAGATCGATGGCCTGTGCGATATCCTCGGCCTCGGCCCGGCTGGGGGCAAGACACATGGCGACCGGCTGGCCGACGAAGAGCACCTTGTCGGAGGCAAGGAGGGGGAAGTCGGCGGCGTTGAAGCCCGGCGCATCGGTGACGGCGCGTATCGACCGGGCGCCGCGCAGGTCGCCGGCCAGCACGACACGGTCGCGCAAACCTTCGGGGACATGGATTGCGCGGATGCGACCATGCGCGATGGGGCTTCGCAGGAAGGCCACCTCCTGCAGCCGCGGGATCCGGAGGTCGGCGGTGAACTGCCCCCGACCGAACAGGTGGCGCCGGTCCTCCTTGCGACGCACTGCGTCGCCGATACCGAAGCCAGAGCCTTCGCCGCCCATCCGCTTCTCCCTGCCAACGGTTGACTTCCGGGGCAATCTCTGCAGACTGACCATTCAGTTCAAAGCTAACGGATTGCACATTGGCTTTGCAAGGCTTTTTTGGAAGCAGGTCATTCGGGGGCACGGCACCCGAGAGGCAATGCCACAGTTTCGGGCAACAGCCTTGGCACGCTTTCGCATCGACCGAACGGTGAGCATGGTCGATCATGTGATCGTCGGCGCCGGCATCATCGGCATCTGTTCCGCGCTTGCGCTGCGGCGTGCCGGTCTTGACGTCCTGCTGCTCGACCGCGGCGCGCCGGGGGCGGAAACCTCCCACGGCAACACCGGCGTGCTGGTGGAAAGCCCATGGCGCATACCCGGCGGCAGGGAACTGCTGCGCCGCCTTCCGCGGATCCTGTTGGGGCGCGACCGGGCAGTGCGTATCGCACCGGGTCACTGGCCGGCGGCCGCGGCACTGCTTGTACGCATGATGCGCGACCCCGATCACGACGCTACGCGTGCCGTCGCGCTCCACAGGCTGCTGCGCACCTCGCTGACGTTGCACCGAACCTGGATCGCCGAGGCGGAGGCCACGAACATTCTGCGCGAGACCGGCTGGCTGAAGCTTTTCCGCACATCGAAGGTGGCAGCGGGATTCGCGCTCGACCTCGAACTTCTGCGCCGCTCGGGCACCGTGCACCGGTTCCTCGATGCCGGGGATCTGCGCGCGCTCGAGCCGGCACTGGCGCCAGGTTGCGCTGGCGGGTTGCTGCTGGAGAACGCCTGCTCGCTGTCCAGCCCGAGAACACTGAGCGAACGCTACATGGCGCATTTCCTTCGCCTCGGCGGCCGGTTTGCACAGACGGCGGTGACCGGTATCGCGCCGGATGGCGCCGGATGGCGGATTCTTCATTCCGACGGTTGTGTTTCGGCAGGGTCAGTAGTGGTGGCGGCGGGCCCATGGTCGGCGGATCTTCTGGCGCCGCTGGGGTTTCGACTGCCGATGTTCTTCGAACGGGGCTATCACCTGCATCTTTCGCCGGGGCCGGGGCCATCGCTGCGCAGACCCGTGCACGACATCGCCGGCGGCTATGTGATGACGCCGCAGAGCGCGGGCGTGCGCGTGACTTCGGGCGTCGAGATCGCAGCGCGCGACGCACCGCCGCAGGAGGCTCAGATCCGCCGTGCCGTGCAGGCCGCACGCGCCCTCGCAGCGCTTGGCCCGCCGGTGGAAGACCGTGCCTGGATGGGCAGTCGCCCGAGCCTGCCCGACGGGCTGCCCGCGATCGGGCCGCTGCCCGGCCGACCGGGGATCTGGCTGAACGTCGGGCATCATCATGTCGGGCTGTCCCTCGCGGCTGGCAGCGGTGATCTGCTGGCGCGGCGGATGGCGGGCACCGCCGCGGCCGATGAAGCCAGCCCCTTCGAGCCCGGCCGCCTGTGGCCCGACGCCCCACGCCCCGCTTCTGCAGAGGAGACTACCGATGTCCGCCCCCTATGACCTCGTGATCGAGAACGGCCGCATCTGGTCGCCCACCGCGAGCTATGTCGCCGACATCGCCGTGCGGGACGAACGCATCGTCGGCATCGGCGGTCCGTTCGAGGCGGCGAAGCGGCGGATCGACGCGAAGGGGCTGGAGGTGTTGCCGGGACTCTGGCACGTGCATTGCCACTTTCGCGAACCGGGCCACACCTACAAGGAGGATTTCGAGACCGGCTCGCGGGCGGCGGCGTCGGGTGGCATCACGTTGTGCATCGACATGACCAACAACACGCCGCATCCGACGACGCTGGAGACCTTCGAGGAGAAGAAGGGTCTGGTCGCGCCCAAGGCGCACACCGACTATGCGCTCTACGGCGGCGGGCTCTACCCGCGCACGGTCGAGGCCCTGGCCGGCGCCGGCGCCATCGGCATCAAGGTGTTCAACACCCGCCACATCAAGGAGGTCTATCCCTACATCTCGGAACTCGGCGTGCTGGATCACGGCGTGCTGTATGAAATCTACGAGGCGGTGCGCGACTGCGGCCTTGTCGCCTCGGTCCACCATGACGATCCGGAATGGTGCAAGCGGCTGACGTTCCGTGACTATATCGAGAAGGGCCGAACCGACGCGATGGCCTATCACGAGTCTTTCCAGAAGGGTTACATGTATGGCCACGGCATGGTGGCGGGGCTTGCCGCCTCACTCTACTATGCGCGGGTGGCTGGCGCGCGGCTGCATGTGCTGCATCTGGGCGTGATGCCGGTCGGCGCCTACGAGATGATCCGCCACGCCAAGCACGACCTCGGGCAGGACGTCACCGCCGAGCTGGAGCTTGCCTCGATGTTCATGACGCGGGAGCAGATGGAAAAGGTCGGGCCTTTCACCTACAGCTGGGGCCACAGCCCCGAGGCGGCCTGGCAGAGCATCGCCGACGGGGTGGCGGATTTCCTGGTGCTCGAGCATGCGCCGCACAGCCTCGAGGATGTGGAACCCGGCTGGCAGGACAATTTCTCGGTGCCGCTGGGCATGACGGGGGCGCAGGAATTCGTGCCGCTCCTTTTGAATGCAGTGAACGAGGGCAAGCTGACGCTGCATCAGGTGGCGCGCCATGTCGCCGAACAGCCGGCGCGGACCTTCGGGATCTATCCGCGGAAGGGGGTGATCCAGATCGGATCGGATGCGGATTTCACCATCGTGGACATGGCGCGCCGCGTGTCCTTCCGCCACGAGGACATGCTGTCGAAATGCGGGCATACCAGCTGGATAGGCATGGAGGCGCAGGGCGCCGCCGTCTGGGGCATCCTGCGCGGGCAGGTGATCATGCAGGATGGCGTGGTAAAGTCGAGCCCCGGCACCGGGCGCTTCGTGCCCGGCACGGCGGCGAAGGCACGCTGAGGGGGGGCGAGCGATGTGCGAGGTCTGTGCGATCTTCGGGGCCGGCGAGCACTGGAGCGATTTCGGACGGGCGCGGAACGAGCGGTTTCCGTTCGAGGACATCCGATTCTACCGCGCCGAACGGGCCCGGCGGCTGGCCCTGATCGGCCGGCTGCTGGCGCCGGCCGGGCTGTCGGTCGAGGACTGGGACGGCGAGGCGGCGGAAGTCATCGACCGATCCGGCCGGTCGCGCCTTGCACCGACGCTGGCCGATATCTGGGCTGTGGCCGAGGCGTTGTCGGGCCGGCCGGTCGATCCGCTGGAGGACGGTTTTCTCGCCGGGCTCAGCCATGTCTGAGTCGATTCCGCTTGCCATCGTCACGGGCTTTCTCGGCAGCGGAAAGACCACGCTGATCCGGCGCCATCTGGCGCGACGGCCAGACAGGGTGGGCGTCGTCGTCAACGAGTTCGGCGAGATCGGCCTCGACCAGATGTTCTTCGTCCATGCCGCCGAGCATCTGGAACTGCTGGCCAGCGGCTGCCTATGCTGCGCCCGCCGCGCCGACATCTCCCGGTCGTTGCACCAGTTGGTTCAACGCGCCCGGCAGGAAGGGGCGGCCGGAATCGACGCGGCGCTGATCGAGACCTCGGGCATGGCCGATCCCGCACCGATCATCGCGACCATCCTGCAGGACCCGTGGCTGCGCAACAACGTGCGGCTGACGGCGGTGGTGGCGGTGCTGGACGCGGTCAACGGCATCGCATCGCTGGCCCGCGGGGGCGAGGCGGTACGGCAGGTGGCCATGGCCGACCGGATTGTCATCACGAAGTCTGATTTGCGCGATGCGGCCGAGCGCGAGGCGCTGGAGGAGGCGGTTCGGGCGCTCGCCCCCGACGCCGAGATCCTCGACGCGCAGGAGCCGGACTTCGACGTTGCCGCGCTTCTTGCCTCCCGCGGCACCGCAGTTTCGGCCATGCCGTCTGCGCCCACGCCTGCCACGGGCCACACGACGCGGTCTTTCGTGCTGCGGCTGGACGAGGCCATCGACTGGCCCGTCTTTACCGTCTGGCTGTCGGCGCTGCTGCATCGCCACGGCGACCGGATCCTGCGGGTAAAGGGGATGGTGACGCTGCGCTCCACCGGCAAGCCGCTGGTGATCCATGGCGTGCAGCACATGATGTATCCGCCAGTTCATCTGGAACCGGAGGCGACGGCCGGCCAGCCACCCGGCCTGGTGTTCATCACTTCGGGACTTGAGGAGACGGTGATCCGCCAGAGCCTTGCGCGGTTCCTTGCCGCGGCAGCAACTGCAGCGGCTCCTTCGCGAGTGGCAGAGGCCTGAGGCCAGTCAGTCTGGTGCTGCGGGGCGCGGGCGGCGTCTGGCGGTGCCACGTTCCATTTCGACCTTGGGCAGGGGGCCCTTCTGGTGGAGATAGGCGAGCACCATCTCGACGATGTGGTCGTGGCGGGCGCGGATGCCCTGTGCGGTGGTCAGCTTGCGATTGAAGATCGTGCCCAGCGTGTACTGGTTCGACAGGAAGAAATAGCCCAGCCCGGAGATCGAGATGTAGAGCTCGATCGGATCGACGTTGTCGCGGAAGAACCCCGCCGCCTGCCCCTTGCGCAGGATCAGGGTGATGTTCTCCAGCAGCGGGTTGTACATGTTCCGGATCAGCTTGGATTTCCGGATATGCGCCGCGCGGTGAAGGTTCTCGCTGTTCATCAGGCTGACGGCGTGGGGGCTCTCGACGAAATGCTTGAAGGTATGGCTGACCAGCCTCGCCATCGCCTCGCGCGGGTCGAGATCGACCAGTTCCAGGTCCTGATGGTTCTGGCGCATCTCCTGGTAGACGATCTCCATCACCCGGACGAACAGCTCCTCCTTTCCGGTGAAATGGTGGTAGAGCAGGTTCTTCGAGATCTCTGCACGGTCGACGATGCGATCGATACGAGCGCCGTCATAGCCGCTTTCGGCGAACTCGTCATACGCGGCCCGCACGATCCGTTCGCGGGTGACATTCGGGCGATTGCGCCGGCGCGGCCGAGCGGGCGTCGGCGCGGACTGCTCGTCGGAATGGCTCACGCGGGCGTCTCCGGTGCCAGGCGGCAGGCCCGCTCACGCGCGGTCGCCTCGGCATCGAGGGCACCGGTCGCGGGATCGACCACCACGCCGTGCCAGCGCAGCGCGTAGGCGGCGCTGATCTTGTCGTTCCAGACATCCTGCGCGACATGTTCGGGGGCACGTTCCAGCGGATCGCCAAAGCCGCCCGCTCCGGCCTGCTCGTGACGCAGCACCTGACCCTGCACCATCGTCCTCGTCACCTTGCCCAGCAGGGCGACCTCTTTGTCGCCCGTCGTCAGCGTGTTGTGGGTCGCGCGACCGCAACCGCCGCCGGCAAGCCCGTAGGGCTGATGCGTGACACGGTCGGACCGCAGTTGCAAGCTGGCGGACGGGGACAGCAGCCGGTAAGCGCGCGCGATCCCCAGCCCGCCGCGCCACTTACCAGGTCCGGCGCTGTCACGGATCAGCGCATAATCCTCGATCCGGACGGGATGCTGGCGCTCCATCACCTCCACCGGCGTGTTCGAGAGGTTCTGCGAGGGGTTGGTGATCGCCTCCACCCCGTCGCGGTCGGGCCGCCCGCCCCAGGCGCCGCAGATCATGTCGACGATGATGAAGGGCCGGCCCTCGACATAGCCGCCGAGCGAGACGACGGTGTTGCCGCCCTCGCCCGCCGCCGGCACCCGGTCGGGCACGATCTGCGCCAGCGCCCCCAGCATCGCGTCCACCACCCGGTAGCCGGTCAGCGCGCGGGCCGCGCAGGCTGCGGGCAGCACCGGATCCAGGATCGAGGCCTTCGGCGCGCGTACCTCGATGCAGCGGAACACGCCGGCGTTGTTCGGCACGTCTCCCTTCAGGACCGAGCGCACCGAGAGATAGGTGCAGGAGTTGGTATAGGACTTGGTGGAGTTGAGCGCCGCCGGAACCTGCGCCGCGCTGCCTTCGTAATCGACGATCAGCTGGTCGCCTTCGACGGTGATGGCGACGGAGATCGGAATGGGCGTGTCGGTGAAGCCGTCGTTGTCCAGATGGTCGATGAAATGCCAGGTGCCATCGGGCCAGGCGGCGATCTGTTCGCGCGTCATCCGCTCGGCATAGTCGAGCAATTCCGAAAAATAACCCTGGCAGGTCTCGACCCCGTAGCGATCGAACAGCTTGCGAATCTCGCGGGCGCCGACATGGCAGGCGGCATATTGCGCCTTGAGGTCGCCGATCACCCGGTCGGGCAGGCGGACGTTGCGCTCGATGATCTCGAACAGCATCGCGTTGGGCTTGCCGCGGTCGTAGAGCTTGAGCACCGGCAGGCGCAGCCCTTCCTGATAGATCTCGGTCGAGTCGCTGGCGTTCGAGCCGGGCACCCGGCCGCCGACATCCGTGTGATGACAGATGACGACCCCGAACCCCTGAAGCGCGTCGTCGTGGAAGATCGGCACGAACATGAAGATGTCAGGAAGATGCATGCCGCCCTGATAGGGGTCGTTCAGGATGATTGCGTCGCCTGGATTGATGTCGTCGCCGAAGCGTTCGAAGACATGTGCCATCGCCTCTGGCACGGCCCCCAGGTGCAGCGCGATGGTCTTGGCCTGCGCCAGCATCGACCCGTCGCGGCCGCAGACCGCGGCCGAATAGTCCATGACGTCCTTGACGATCTCGGACCGGGCGGTGCGCAGCACGGTATAGGCCATCTCGTCGGCAATACTGTCGAGCGCGTTCTTGATGACGGCGAAGGTGATCGGATCTGTCTGCACCGGCGGCTCCCTCAGAGATCGTCGAGCGTCAGGACAAGGCTGCCGCAGTTGTCAACGGCAACGCTGCAGCTCGGCGGCACGGCGACGGTGGTGTCGTAGGCCTCGATCACCAGCGGGCCGGGTCGGGGCGTGGACGTGATGGCGTCGCGGCCGACGACCGGGACGGGGGCAAAGGGCGCGTCGCGTCCGAAGGCAACCATCCGTTCGCTCGCGGCAATGCCATCGGCTCCCGCCACACGTGCCCCCGCGCCGGTGAAGCGCAGCGGCGCCTCGCGCGCGCCCGATGCCGCGACGCGCAACGTCACCAGCTCCACCGCGGTATCGTCGGCATAGCCGAAGGCGGCATGGTAGGCGGCCAGGAAATCTGTCCGCAGTCGCTCGCGCAGGTCGGGGCCGAAGGGCCCCGGTGCGAAAGGTACGGTCAGGTCGGCCGACTGGCCGAGATAGCGCATGTCGGCCGCGAAGCCGAGGCCGATCCGGTTCGCGGCAAAGCCTTCGGCCCGTAGCACCGCCTCGGCCTCGTCCCGCAGCGCGCCCGCCACCGCGTCGAAATCCTCGGCCGCGCAATCGTCCAGCTGCGCAACGAGCGCGCGCGAGAGATTGTGCTCCACATCCGAGGCGAGCATGCCGACCGAGCAGAACACCCCCGACATGATCGGCACCACAACCCGGCCGATGCCAAGCTGGCGCGCGAGGTCGGCAGCATGCAGTGGCCCGGAGCCGCCGCAGGCGATCAGCGTGAAGTCGCGCGGGTCGCGGCCCGATTCCACCGTCACCGCCCGGATCGCCCGCGCCATGGCGGCATTGGCCAGCTCGCGCACGCCATGCGCGGCGGCGTCCACGCTCAGTCCCAGCGGCTCGGCGACGTGCCTGCGCAGCGCCTCGGTCGCCAGTGCGGCGTGAATGGGCATGGTCCCGCCTGCCAGCGCGACGGGGTTCAGGAGGCCGAGGTGCACATTTGCGTCGGTCACGGTCGGCAGGCCGTTGCCGGCGCCATAGGCCGCCGGTCCTGGATCGGCCCCAGCCGAGTGCGGGCCGACGCGCAGAAGCCCGCCCGCGTCGATCCAGGCGATGGAGCCGCCGCCGGCGCCCACCTCGGCAATGTCGATCGCCGGCACCTTCAGCATGTAGCCACCACCCTTGACGAAGCGGCTCGGGCTGGAGATGCCATCGCGGAACTCGTATTCCGAGGTCAGCATCGGCGCACCGTCGTCGACCACCGAGGCCTTGGCCGTGGTGCCGCCCATGTCGAAGACGATGGCGTGGCGGACGCCGCTTTCCTGGCTCAGCCGTGCCGCGCCGATCACCCCGCCGGCCGGCCCCGAGCCGACGGCGAACACCGGCTTCTGGGCGACTTGCCCCGCCCCCATCACGCCCCCGGCCGAGGACATCACCAGTAGCGGCGCGTCGAACCCGGCGGTGGCGAGCTGCTCGGACAACCGTTCGAGGTAGGCGCGCATCTCCTTCAGCAGATACGCATTCACCACAGTGGTGGAGGTCCGCTCGTATTCCTTGATCTCGGGCAGCACATCGCAGCTGGCTGTGAGGACGAGATCGGGGAAGGCCGCGGAGATGGCCTCCCGCGCAGCCTGCTCATGCGCCGGGTTGACGTAGCTGTTGAGAAAACAGATCGCCACAGCCTCCACCCCCTCGGACACCAGCCACGCGCAGCGTTCCAGCAGCCCGTCGCGGTCCAGCGGGCGCACGATGGCGCCGTCGGCGCCGATGCGCTCTTCCACCTCGACCCGCCAGCGCCGCGGTACCAGCGGTTCGGGCTTCACCCAGGACAGGTCGAACATCTCGGGCGTCCGGATGCGCCCGATCTCCAGGACATCGCGAAAGCCGTGGGTGGTGATCAGCCCGGTGCGCGCGCCGCGCCGCTGCAGGATGGCGTTCGAGCCGACGGTGGTCCCATGCACCACCTCGCGCACCGTATCCGGCGGCAGGCCCACGGACCCGAGCAGCGCCCCCATCCCCTCCACCACCGCGGCCGCCATGTCGTCCGGTCGTGTCGGCACCTTGCTCTGATGCAGCTCGCCGTCGGCCGTCTGCAGAACGATGTCGGTGAAGGTCCCGCCGATATCGACCCCGATCCGCGCGCTCCGCCCCGCGTCCATGGCCACTTCCCCCGTTGCGCCGGCCCTGTCGGCCATGCGGTCATTTTTGGACTAACACGTCCAACTTTATGAAGACCTAGTCCGCCAAGTAGCGAGTTGTCAATGATTTCTGTTGGATGCAGCCTCGCCTGAAGGACGGGTATCCGGTCAGATGGGGCCGCGCCCAGGCCCGGCGGGCTTGGCGCTACATCAGCGAGGGCAGATAGGTGATCAGGGGAGGCCAGGCGATCAGGATGCCGAGCAGGATCAGTTCGGCGATCACGAAAGGCGTCACGGCACGATAGATCATCATCGTCGTCGTGCCCGGGGGCGAGACCCCCTTCATCGCGAAGAGCAGCAGACCAAACGGCGGCGTCATGCCACTGATCTCGATGGCCAGGAGCATCAGCAGGCCCAGCCAGATGACGTCGATGCCCAGGGCCTGCGCAAGCGGGATGAACAAGGGCACCGTCAGCAGGATCATCGACAGCGAATCCATGATCATGCCCAGCAACAGCAGGATCATGAGCATCCCGATCACCACCACGACCGGATCGGGATCGATCGTTGTCACCAGCGCCACCAGTTGCCGCGTTGCACCGGTGAAGGCGAGTACCTGTGAGAAAGTGCTCGAACCCGCGATGATCAGCAGCATCATCGCACCGATCACCGCCGCGCCGACCAGAGACTCATAAAGCATGCGCAGACTGAAGCGGCGGTAGAGAACCGTCAGGATCAGCGCTGTCACCGCCCCAAGCGCAGCCGATTCAGTAGGCGTAGCGAACCCGGCAAGGATGCTGCCGACGACGACGACGAACAGCGTCATCAGCGGCACGACATAGACGATGAACGGACCAACCCGCTGCCAAAGGGTCATCGGCGGCAGATCGTAGGTCGGCGCCAAGGCCGGGTTGATCAGCACCCGGGCCAGCACGATTCCGGCATGTGTGAAACCGATGAGAAGCCCGGGCACGATCCCGCCGATCAGCAGATAGCTGATCGGGATCTGCGATATGGTGCCGAGCAGGATCGCCATGTTCGACGGCGGTATCAGCATCGCCACGCCGCCCACCGCCATGATCGGCCCCATCGAGATGGACGGATGATAGCCGCGCCGGCGCATCTCGGGGATCAGCGTGCTGCCCAGCATCGCGGTGTTGGCCATGCTCGATCCCGACAGCGCCGAAAACACCACCCCGCCGCCAACCGCGGCCAGCGACAGACGCCCCGGAACCTTGGTGAAGAGCCGCTCGATGGCGTCGATGCACTTCACCGCCAGGCCCGATCGGAAGAGCACATCGCCCATCAGAATGAACATGAGCAACGGCGCCAGCGTGAAACTGGCCACGGAATCGACCGTATTCCGGGTCACCTGCACCAGGCCGCGCTCGCCACCGAGGAACAGGATCGCCCCCAGCATGCTGGAGCCGAAAAAGGCGAAGGCAACGGGCAGGCCGAGCGCCATCAGAGTGATGGTCGTACCCAACAGGATCACGATGACCCAGTACCATTCCACGCTCGGTCCCCCGGGGTTTTCAGAAGGCTTTTTCGGATGGGCCGCCAGGCAGTTCCTGGCGCCGCTGCAGCACCAGCCATGTCCGGCGCAGGCCCTCGATCCCCAACGACAGGAACATCACCGCGATAGCCGCGAACGGCATCCACTCGGGGATCAGCACGACGCGAAAGATGAACGATCCCTGCTCATAGGATTGCAGAGTTGCCCGCAAGGCGTAACGAAAGAGCGTGAAGGAGATCGCCGTCATGGCGATTGCCGAAAACACCCGCAGGATACGGGCGGCCGTCTGCGGCAGGACGATGAGGAGAAGATCCACCTCGACATGCCGCCCGGCCCGCGCGACATATGCGGCCATGGCGCAGGTCACGAACAGCATGCCGTATTCGACATAGTCGAACACCCAGATCGCACCACGCCGCACCCCGAGATACCGCAGGGTGATGTCGTAGCAGATCCCCAGCGCCATGACCGCGATCACCAGCGCGGACAATGCCGCGAGCAGGTCCAGCATCCGGTCCCAGATCCTCCAGATCATGGCCATGTCGCGATGTCCTTTGACGAAGTCCCGTGCGGGTCGACGCGCACCCCACGGGAAAGACGGGCGCCGGCGCCTGGCGGAAGCCAGCCGGCGACGGCGCCCGGACCGCGGATCAGTCGCCGACGATCAGCGGGCGGACGCGTGCTGCGAAGTCCGGGGCGCGTTCGGCGATTTGCTCCCACGTCGAGCTGTAGGCCATGTCGAGGAAGCGTTCGGTTTCTTCGGGCGAGAAGGTGATGATCTCGAAGCCATGTTCGGCCACGGCAAGAGCCGCAGCTTCCTCCTCCGCCTGCTGCATGGCCCAGCTGGGCCCGCCCTCGACGAACAGGCCTGCCGCGTTCACCACGGCCCTCTGCTTGTCATCCAGCTGATTGTAGGCGTCGAGATTCATGAAGATCGCGATATTGGGCGTGTAGAAGCCGGGCCCGATCCGATAGTCCACCACTTCGATCCAGCTGGAGGCGAAGAGCTCGGTGTTGATGTTGGAGTAGCCGTTGGCGACACCGCGCTCGAGCGCGGTGTAGATCTCGCCGCGGCTGATCTGCATCGGCTGGGCCCCCAACTCGGTGAAGAAGGCCAGTACCGTATTCGTGGCCCGCAGACGCACCCCATCGAATTCGGCAAGCGAGCGGACAGGTTCGTTGCTGAAGATGTGGAATGGCACGTCGCCGGCGTAGAGACCGACCATGACGGCGTTCGCTCCCGGAGCGAGGAATTCGTTTATCACCTCGAAGGTTCCGTTCGCGCGCATCTCCTGCGTGGTGATGCGCGGTGCGCTCAGCCCGCCCATGCCCGGGACGAGGTTCTCGAAGTAACTCGGCGGGGCGGCGACGAAATCGACCAGGCCATCGGCGAGGGCGCGCGCAAGCTGGTTCACGGGGATCGCTTCCGGACCGACGATATCCACGATCTCCACCGAACCGCCGCCCTGCTCGTTCACGAAATCAGAGAACTGGTGGAACGGGATGCGGAACGGCGAATTCGGGTTCCCGGTGTAGACCGCTCCGCGCAACGTGATGGTGTCGGCGGCGGCCACGGAGGCCCCGACCGCAAGGGCGCCGGCGACGACTGCGGCAAGGCCATTTCTCAGACTCTTCATGCTGATCTCCCTGTTGCCATATAGCTACTAACCGGTTAGTCAGCATTTGAAGCATGTGCTTGTCAAGTTTTCCTTGCGTTCGGCGATACGCCTTGGGGCGGAACAGGCGCAGGAAAGACCACGCCGGCGCGTTCCGCACCCACCCGGTCGACGCGCAGGAGAGGCGAGTCCGGGCCGTCGACGGGGGATGCAATGGGTGAAAGACTGGAGTTGAGTCTGGCTGTCTGCGACTACGACCGTTGCCGGGCCGTGCTGGACGGGCGCGCGCGGGTCGAAGGCTGCCGCATCATCCCCACTGCGATGGAGCCCGAAGAGGCCTTCCACCGTGCCTTTCGCGATCAGGACTTCGACGTCACCGAACTTTCCCTGAGCAGCTTCACCATGCTGACATCGCGAGGTGAGGCGCCCTACGTCGGCATCCCGGCCTTCGTATCCCGGCTGTTTCGTCATTCCGGCATCTACATTCGGACCGACCGGGGAATCGACCGTCCGTCGGACCTTCAGGGAAAGCGCATCGGCCTGCCCGAGTACCAGATCACCGCGACGGTCTGGATTCGCGGCATCCTGCACGATGAATACGGCGTCGACCCGGGCAGCGTCGCCTGGCGGCAGGGCGGACTGGAAGATCCGGGCCGCACCGAACGCTCCCCGCTGCAACTGCCGGCCAGAATCGACCTGCAGCCGATCCCGGCGGGCCGAACCCTCTCCGAGATGCTGGAAGCCGGCGATCTGGATGCGCTGATCAGCGCACGCGCGCCATCCTGCTTCCTGCGGGGGGCGCCAGGCGTCGCCCGGCTCTTTCCCGACTACCGCGCGGTGGAGCAGGAGTATTTCCGGCGCACCGGGATGTTTCCGATCATGCACATCATGGGGGTCCGACGCAGCATCTACGAACGCCATCCCTGGGTGGCCGTCAATCTATTCAACGCCTTTATCGAAGCCAAACGGCACGCGATGTATGAACTCTCGCAGATAGGCCATCTCTTCGCCAGCCTGCCCTGGGCCGTGCGCGAGCGCGAGGAGACGGTGGCGCTGATGGGCGAGGACTACTGGAGCTACGGCGTCGATGCCGCCAATCGCAAGGTCCTCGACACCTTCTTGCGCTATCATCACGATCAAGGCCTTTCAGGCCGCCGGGTGGCCGTGGAAGAATTGTTCGCACCCTCGACGCTGGAACTGACGCGCATCTGAGCCCGAAGGGCCGGCTTTCAGACCGCCGGCATCGCCACTTCCAGCAGACAGAGGCCTTCCGCGGACATCGCTGACCGCCCCAGTTCGACGATCGTATCCTCCAGACCGTCTTCCGTCGTCCCGATCCGGCGTGCGGTCGTGGCGCCGAGGCCCCGGGCAATCGCGGCGATGTCGAGTTCGGGATCCGTCAGGCACTGACCGATCCAGCGATTCGCGATGTCACGCCCCCGCGCACGGGCGATGCGTTCCTGGTGCACCACATCGTTGCCGTACACCCCGTTGGCCGCAACAATCACCAGCAGCGGCAGGCGCTGATTCGCCACAGTCCAGAGGGCCGTCACGCCCATCATCAGGTCGCCATCGCCCAGCACCGCCACCGGCAATCTCCCCGAGCCCTTCAGCGCCAGCGCCACGCCCGCCGCCATGCCCGGCCCCGAGGCGAGCCCTTCGCCCCCGTCACGGCCAAGATAATCCAGCGGATGGCGGAACGGCAGCAGCCCGCCCGGCCAGGACAGCGGCAGTCGGGTCAGGGCGAGCGACTGGCCTTCTCTGCGCAGCCGTGACAGCCCATCGGCGATACGGGCATAGGACGGCGGCGGCGGCAGACTGTGCGCCACGGCCTCGTCCCGGATGGCGCCAGACGCGGGTTGCCATGGCGCCTCCGCGAGACCCCCGCCGGTTGCTGCCAGTCCTGCCAGAAGTTGCGCCGCAACCCCTTTCGGCGATACTGGATGAAGGGTGCCGCGGAGCGGCAGCGGCTGAGCGTCCTTGACCCAGCCGCGATGTGCCGGGAGATCCGGCGTGATCAGGACTGCCTCCGCATCGCCGGCATGACCGATCACCGTGGCCGGGTCGATCGGATCAAACAGCACAAGAAGATCCGCCTCTCCCAGAGCCGCGCGCTGCACTCCGTCCGGCGCGAAACCCGGCACGCCCACATGCGCGACATGATCGGTGGGAAAGGCGGCCGGAGAGCGCATGTCGGTGATCACGACAGCGCCGGTCGCCTCGACCAGGGCGATACGATCCTGCCAATCCACGGGGTCGCGGGGCAAGCGGCCGAACACATAGACCGGCCTCCGCGCCGTGCGCATCTTCGCGGCCAGCACCTCGGCTTGCGCCACCGTCAACCCCGCCGCGGGAACCTCCGGCACGGACACCAGTTCCGCAACGTCGACGGGCTGATCCATCCGGGTCTCCTGGTGTGTCACGTCGAGCGAGACATAGACCGGCCCGGTCGGCGCCTGTGCTGCCAGAAACCGTGCCTGGGCGATCGCCCTCGCGGCGGCGGCTGCCGAGGCGGGTGCATCGTCCCACTTGGTGAATGGCCGGAAGATCTGGCCCTGATCCTGCACCGTGTGGATCCACTCGATCCACGGCCGGCGCTGCGTGGCGTCCATCGCCCCTCCGGCACCCAGCAGCACCACCGGCGCGCGGTCGGCCCAGGCGTTGTAGACCGCCATGGCAGCATGGAGCGCGCCGACATTGCTGTGCACGATCGCCAGCGCCGGTGTATCCGTCACCTTGGTCCAGCCATGCGCCAGGGCCACTGCATGCTCTTCATGCAGGCAGGTGAGCAGTTCGATTCGCCCGGGCGGGTGATTGACGAAACTGTCGTGCAATCCGCGATAGCTTGCGCCGGGATTGATCGCCGCAAAGCCGAAACCGCTACGTTGGATCGCTTCGGCGATCAGATCGGACCCCCACATGACTGTCTCCGCTTCAATGGCTGTCGCCCCTTCATATTGGACTAAACGGTTAGTATGATCCACCGCAAGAACGGCGCACTGGCGCCCGCATGCAGGAAGGGAGGCGACACGCCCATGCAAGCCCGAACACAGCCCCTTGCCGAGACCGAGCGGCTCGCACTCATCCCCGGGCATCGGGATCTGTTCTACGGTGGGTGCTGGCACGCACCGACCGGCGGCGGTGCGATGACGGTTACCGATCCAGCCCGCGACCAGCCTCTTGCCCGGGTCGCCAGTGCCACGGCCGCCGATGTGGATGCTGCTGTCGCCGCCGCCCGATCGGCTTTCGCGTCGTGGCGCCGGACGCCGCCGCTGGAGCGCGGTGACAGGCTGCGGGCACTGGCCAGTGCCTTGCGCCGTCATGGCGAGGAACTGGCCGCGCTGGACTCGATCGATACCGGCAATCCGCTGGCGGAGATGCGCCGCGACATTGACACCGGAGCGCGCGGCATCGAGCTGTTCGCCGGCCTCGTGACCGAAACGAAGGGCGAGACCATTCCGATGTCGGACGGCCTGCTGAACTACACCGTTCGCGAGCCGCTCGGCGTGGTCGCGCGAATCCTTGCCTTCAACCACCCGATCATGTTCGCCACCATGCGGTGCGCCGCCCCGCTGGCGGCCGGGAATACGGTGATCGTAAAGCCGGCGGATCAGGCACCCTTGTCCGCGCTGCGGCTGTGCGAGATCCTCGCGGAGGAGGGTATCCTGCCCCCGGGTGTGTTCAACGTGCTGACCGGCGGTCGTGACTGCGGCGCGGCGCTGTCGTCGCATCCGGGCATCGCCAAGGTGGCGCTGATCGGTTCCGTCCCGACCGGTAAGGCGATCCTGCGCGCCGCCGCCGAAACGGTGAAGCCGGTCGGGCTGGAAATGGGCGGCAAGAACGCTTTGCTTGCCTGGCCCGACCAGGATCACGACACCATTGCCGCAGGGGCCGTGGGCGGGATGAATCTGACCTGGGCCGGGCAGTCCTGCGGCTCGACCAGCCGCATCTTCCTTCATGACTCGCATCATGACGCGGTGCTCGAGCGCATCATCGAAGGCTGCCGGGCCTACCGGCCAGGCGAGCCGACCGACCCGGCCACCACCATGGGCCCGCTGATCACCCGCGCACAATTCGATCGCGTACTGGGCTACATCGAGGCCGGCAAGGCCGAGGGCGCAAGACTCGTCTGCGGCGGCGGCGCCGCACGCGCGCCGGGCTTCGAGGAGGGATTCTTCATCCAGCCCACGGTCTTCGCCGACGTCACCATGCAGATGCGGATCGCCCGCGAGGAGATCTTCGGCCCGGTCCTGTCGGTCTTGCGCTGGTCCGATGAGGACATGTTGTTCGACATGGTCAATGACACCGACTACGGCCTGACCGCGGCCATCTTCACCCGCGATCTCTCCACCGCGCACCGCGCCGCCGCACGGGTCGAGGCAGGCTATGTGTGGGTAAATCATGTGGGCCCGCATTTCATCGGCGCGCCGTTCGGCGGCTACAAGCAATCCGGCATGGGCCGAGAGGAAGGCATCGATGAACTGCTCGGCTCGACCCAGATCAAGAACGTGAACATCAGGCTCTGACCCCATGGACATACACAACAGCTTCACCGTACCGCTCGGGCCCACGGAAACCTGGCGCGTGCTGCTCGACATTCCCCGCATCGCCCCCTGCATGCCGGGCGCCAAGCTGACGGCCGCGGACGCCGGGGCGCGCAGGTATGATGGCGAGGTGCAGGTCCGGCTCGGTCCGGTCATGCTGACCTTCGCCGGGCAGGCGCGGATCGTCGAGCTTGCGGAGGACGGCCGCAGCGCCCGGGTGCAGGCCGATGGCCGCGACCGCAAGGGGCGTGGCGGTGCAAGTGCCGAGGTGGTGTTCCGCCTTGCCGAAGAGGCACCCGGCCAGACCCGCGTGGACATCGACACGACCCTGAACCTTACCGGCTCGATCGCGCAATACGGCCGCGGCAGCGGCATGATCAACGATCTCGCCAACCATCTCGTCGGCCAGTTCGCGGCCAATCTGAACCGCGAACTCGACCGCTCCGGCGATCCGACACCGCCCGCCGATGCGCCGGCGGGCACCGGGGCGGCCGAGGCACCGGCGGAACCGCCCGCTCCCGGAACGGCGCAACAGCCAGCGCGGTCTCCGCAAGCAGCACCGATTTCTGGACTGCGCCTTGGCCTGTGGCTGATCTGGCAGCGCATCCGAACACTGTTCGGCGCCCGCTGAGTGACGGGCGGGCACAGCCGGCCGGTCAGGCCAGCGTGCCCATTGCCCGCAACAGATCCGGTGGCGACAGCGGCACCCGTTGTATCGTGCCGTAGGGCAGCCCGACCGCCTGTTCGATCGCCGAGACAATGGCCGCCGCCACCGGGAGGCAACCGGCCTCGCCCACGCCCTTGACCCCCAGCGGGTTGTTGGGCGTCGGGTATTCGACGATGATCGCCTCCATATGCGGGATCTCGGTCACTGTCGGCAGCAGATAGTCGGCGAAGGTGGTTGTCGTGGGCTGAGCCTGCTCGTCATAGGCCATGACCTCGAAAAGCGCGTTGCCGATACCGTGGACGACGCCGCCATGCAGTTGCCCGATAACCAGCTTCGGGTTGATCGCCCGCCCGCAATCGTTGACCACGACATAGCGCAACAGCCGCACCAGGCCTGTGTCGCGGTCCACCTCCAGTTCGACCGCATGCGCGCCCATACCGTAAGTCAGGGCGTCGGGCATCCAGGCTTCCTGTGCCTCTAGCCCCGGGCGCACCCCGGGGGGAAGTGCGTAGCCGGGCGATCCGGCAGCCAGCTCGGCCACCTCGCGCAGGCTGACGCGACGGTTGCTGCCGGGAAGTACGGCGAAACCCGCATCGAGTTCCAAGTCAGCTGGCGCTGCCTCCAGAAGCGCCGCCGCGGCGATCAGCACCTGCTGGCGCACCGCCTCTGTGGCGCGACGAACCGAGGAGCCGGCGACCACCGTCTGCCGACTGGCAAATCCACCCATGCCAAGGGGCACGGTGCGGGTGTCCCCGCAGACGACGGTCACATCCCCCGCCCGAAGTCCCAGTGTCTCGGCACAGATCTGTGCCATGGCGGTCTTGACCCCCTGCCCCATCGGCATCGCACCGGTGTGGACGCTGACCTTTCCCGACCGTCCGATGCGGACGATCGCGGATTCGTAGGGTCCCCGCCCCGTGCCCTTGATTCCACAGGCGACGCCAAGGCCAAGGGACCGCCCCTCGTCGGCCGCCGTGGCGGCGCGGGCGGCGAAGCCCGCGTGATCGATCGCCGCAAGCGCCTTGCCGAAGATCGCCGGGAAATCACCACTGTCATAGGTGATGCCGCTGCCCGAGCGCGTGGTCATCGGCGTCGCATAGGGCATCGCCGCAGCCGGGATAAGGTTGCGCCGGCGGATCTCCACCCGGTCAAGGCCCAGATGATCGGCGATGGCGTCCAGCGCGCGCTCCATCGCGAAGGTGCCTTCGGGATAACCTGCCCCACGCACGGGAATGGTCGGCACCTTGTTGGTCGCGCCCACCGTGACCGCCAGTCGATAGGCCGGCAGGCGATAGGGGCCGGGTACGGCCGTTGCCGCGTTGTAGGCAAGGTTGATCCCCTGCGGGACATAGGCGCCAGCGTCATGGATCATATCGCCACGAATTGCCAGCAGGCGACCCTCTGCATCGGCCGCGGCCTCGATCCGCCAGTGCTGGTCGCGCTCCTGGATCGCGGCAAGGAAATGCTCGCGCCGGTCCTCCACCCATTTCACCGGCCGCCCGAGCATCCGGGCCGCCGCCGCCACCGCCACCTCCTCGGGGTAGAGCAGGTATTTCGCACCAAAGCCGCCGCCCACCTCGGGCACGCTGACGTCGATCCGAGATTCGTCCAGGGCAAGCAGGTCTGCGAGGAAATGCCGCGCCTCATGCGAAAGCTGGGTCGAGGACCAGACCTGCAACCGGTCCTGCAACGGGTCCGGCAGCGCGAGGATACCCCGGCCCTCCATAGGGTGCCCAGCACCGCGATGCTGGTCGAGGTCCAGCGCCACGCTGCAGGCTGCCCTTTCGAAGCCCGCGTCGGCATCGCCATAGCCCACCTCGAAGGCGCGATAGACGTTGTCGCGCCCGGTGCAGGCGCGCGCAGCATCGGCCATGACGCCCGCGCGCACATCGGCGACCGCGGGCAACTCTTCCAGATCGAGTTCGATCGCCTCCACGGCATCCTCGGCCGCGGCGCGGGAATCGGCGATCACCAGGGCGATCGCCTCGCCGACGAAGAGCACTTCGTCCGAGGCGAGGACGAACGGCGTGATCGCCTCGGGAAGGCCGGTGTTGCGGAACTGCAGCGGCAGGCGTTCGCTCGTCAGCAGCGGGCGCAGATCGGCAAGGGTGAGCACGGCCACCACGCCGGGCATCTTCCGCGCCGCCGCCGCTTCGAGTCCGTGCAGCCGGCCATGCGACACCGGGCTGCGCAGAAACGCCGCCTCCAGCGCCCCCGGCGCCTGCAGATCATCGAGGAACCGGGCCGTCCCGCGCAACAGTGCCGAATCCTCGAGCCGCGGCACGGAGCGGCCGATCAGAGCCTCCGTCATCGCGAAGTCCTTTCGTTCACGCCGGCCGTCGCAGTGTCTCGGCCGTGGCCAGGGCCGCCTCGACAATGTTCTGATAGCCGGTGCAGCGGCAGAGATTGCCCGACAGCGACTCGCGTATTTCGCGCTCGTCCGCATCCGGGTTGTCGCGCAGCACCTCGACCAGCGTCATCAGGATACCCGGCGTGCAGAAGCCGCATTGCAGGGCATGATGATCTGCAAAGGCCTGTTGCAACGGCGAAAGCGTGCCGTCGGCCGCGGCGAGTCCCTCGACCGTCTCGACCCGGCAGCCGTTGGCCTGCACCGCCAGCATCAGGCAGGCACGCACCGCAGCCCCGTCCACCAGCACCGTGCAGGCGCCGCAGACACCGTGCTCGCAGCCCAGATGGGTGCCCGTCAGACCCAGATCGTGTCGCAGGAAATCTGCCAGCGACCGGCGCGCAGGGCAGCTTGCCGCGCGCTGCGCGCCGTTCACCGTCACCGTGACCCTGTGTGCGGTCGTTGCCTGATCCATCTGCTTGCTCATGCCGCACGCTCCGCAGCCTGGATCAACGCACGCCGGACAAGCACCCGGGCCAGATGGCGACGGTAGTCGGCCGAATAGGCGGAATCCTCCATCGCGTCGATCTCGCCTGCAAGGTCCGCCGCGGCGGCGAGGGTGGCACCCTCAGGGCGTTGCCCGCGCAATGCCGCCTCGACCGCACCAAGCCGCAGCGGCGCGGCACCGACCCCCCCGACTACGATGGCCGCATCGGCAACATGGCCGCCGGCATCCAGCCAGATCAGGGCGCCTGCGGCGACGATGGCGAAATCGCCATGCCGGCGGGCGAACTCGACAAAGCCATGGCCCGCGCGTCCGGGCCGCAGGGGCAGACGGATCGAGGTGAGGATCTCGTCCGCGTCCAGCGCAGGCGTCATGTAGAAGGCGGGAAACTCCGACATCGGCATGCGTCGTTCTCCGCCCGGACCTCGCACGGTCAGTTCGGCGTCATAGAGCATGCACAGGGCAGGCAGTTCCGCGGCAGGGTCGAGTTGGCACAGGCTGCCGCCGATGGTGCCGCGGTTCCGGGTCTGCAGATGGCCCACATGAGCGAGTGCGGCGGCGAAGATGGGTGCCGCCGCGGCGAGGCCGGGATCGCGTTCCAGCCGCCGCTGGCGGGTCATTGCCCCAAAGACGATGGCCTCGGTGCCGATCGTCAGGCCGTCGAGCTCGGCGATCCCGTTCAGGTCGATCACCTCGTCCGGCATCGCGACGCGCAGATTGAGCATCGCCACAAGGGATTGCCCGCCCGCCAGGAGGCGGGCGTCTTCCTTGCCATCCAGCAGCTCCAGCGCCTCGTCCAGACTGCGCGGTGCGTGATAGCGGAAATCGCAGGGTTTCAAGACATCACTCTCCCGACGCTTGCCGCCACCTGACGCGCAGCGCGGCCCCGATCAGCCTGCGGATTTCAGGTGGTCGCCGCGGCGCTGGTAGAGGTTGTCGTCGGCGTAGCCCATGGTTTCGGGCTGGCCGCGGCCGAGCATGACCTGGAAATAGACCGGGGCGAG
>SLBI01000347.1 GCA_007126375.1 Paracoccaceae bacterium | reverse complement strand
GGCGCAGCGCGCGGCCGAAGCCGGGCCGGCGGCGCGCGCGGACGAGGCCGGCAAGCACACGGCGCGGCTCCTCGTGCAGGTATTCGGGCAGGTAACGGACCGGGGCGCGCACCGTCTCGTGCAGCGGATGGCGGCGCGTATCGGTCGGAGCGCGCAGCGACCAGATCGCCAGCCGCTGGCCGCGCGCCTCCAGCCCGGCGAGTTCCTGCGCGATGAAGGTCTCGGACAGCCGCGGCCAGCCCTTGACCACGACGGCCAGCGGCGGCGCCTCGGCACCGGCCTGCGCGGTCATGCCCGCACCCGGCCGCGCAGCAGCGCGCCGGCACGGGCGACGATCCGTGGCAGCCCGTCCAGAAGCCCGTCGAGCCGCGCCGCCGAAGGCCGCGGCTGATCGACCAGCGCCCGGATCGCTGCGGCCATCTCCGCCGGGTCGCGCGCCGCGGCACTATCGAGCATGCGGGCAAGGCCCAGCGCCTCGGCCTGCCGGGCACGTATCGTCTGTTCCATCCGCGGGCGCGACCGCGGCACGATAAGCGCCGGCTTGTCGAAGGAGAGGATCTCGCAGAAGGTGTTGTATCCGCCCATGGCGACAACGCCCTGCGCCCCGACGATCAGGCTCTCCATCCGGCTTTCGAACCCGATGGAGGCGACGCGGGGCGCGAGTCGGGCCACCCGCTCCTCGAACTGCGCGCGCCGTTCGCCGGCAAGGAAGGGCCCGTAGACGATGAAGGCGCCGGGCGAGAGGGCGGGATCGTTCTCGTAGGCGCCGAGCACCTGATCGACCAGCGCGGCACCGTCGCCGCCGCCGCCCGGCGTGACGAGCAGATACGGCTCCGCCGGCGTTTCGGCCGGCCCTGCCCCGCTGCGCCGCAGATAGCCCGTCCAGACCAGCCGGTCGCGCACCGTGGCCGGCAGGCCGATCCCTTCGGTCGGGTCGAACATGCGGCTGTCGCCGTAGATCCAGATCTCGTCATAATGCTCCGCGATCGCCGGGACGGCATTCTTGCGCGCCCATTCCTCGGCCACCACGGCCGGCGTGTCGAGCACATCGCGCAGGCCGAGCACGACCCGCGCCCGCCGCGCGCCACGCAGCGCCTCCAGTGTCGGCATCAACTCGTTGCGGAACCCCGTCGGCTCCTTGTCCACGATCACGAGGTCGGGAGCGAACCGTTCGGCGGCCCGTTCGATCAGCCCGGCGCGCAGCCAGGTCGTCTCGTCGATGTCGAGGCCCAGCGCCTCGGCGGAATAGCTGCCGTCCTCGCGCTTGATCACCCCGGGCAGGCGGATGTGGTCCACCCGCTCGGGAAAGGTGAAGCGACCGGCGACCGGCGAGCCGGTGAGGATCAGCGCCGAGGCGGCGGGAAAGGCCTCGGTCAGGGCCGCGGCGATGGTGCGGGTGCGCCGCAGATGCCCCAGACCGAAGGTGTCATGGCTGTAGAGCAGCACCCGAAGGGCGCCCCGGTGGACGGCCGGCGCGGTCAGCGGAGAGGCGCGGAGATCCATCTGCACGGCCGGCGTTGCCACCCTTTTTCGGCTTATGGGCATGGCGCCACCCTGCGTCAAGCGATCCGGCGACGTCCAGAGGCAGGATCGCGGCCCGGCCGAGAAGCCCGGAAACCGGGCAGCTTGCACGCCGGGCGCCGAGGTCCGGGGCAGCGCCGGCCCGATCGGGCCACCTCTCGCCATGGCGCCCCGCGACCGTTATGGGGAGGCGCGACCGGCAGGACCGCCGCCATGTCAGGGATACCGGCGATGCTCACCCTCGATGCCATCCGCCCCGCCGTGATCGGTCTGGGCTATGTCGGCCTTCCGCTTGCCGTGGCGCTGGCCGCGCATCGCCCGGTGCTGGGCTTCGACATCGACGCCGCACGGATCGCGGCGCTGACGCGCGGAGAGGATCATACCGGCGAGGTCGCGCCCGCCGCGCTGCAGCGCGCGACCACCCTGCGCTTTGCCGACGACCCCGCCGCGCTGGCCGGCTGCAACACCTTCGTCGTCACCGTCCCGACCCCGGTGGACCGGCACAAGCGGCCCGATCTCGGCCCGTTGCGCGCCGCCTCCGAGACGGTGGCCCGGGCGCTGCGCCCCGGCGGGCTGGTGATCTACGAATCGACCGTCTATCCCGGCGCGACCGAGGAAGACTGCGTGCCGATCCTCGAGCGCGTCTCCGGTCTTGCCTGCAACCGCGATTTCTGGGTCGGCTATTCGCCGGAGCGGATGAACCCCGGCGATCCTGCCCGGAGCGTTGCCGACATCTGCAAGGTCACCGCGGGGTCCACGCCCGAGGCGGCGGCCCTCGTCGATGCGCTCTATGCCCAGATCGTGCCGGCCGGCACCCATCGGGCCCCCTCGATCCGCGTCGCCGAGGCGGCCAAGGTGATCGAGAACATCCAGCGCGATCTGAACATCGCCCTGGTCAACGAGTTGGCGGTGCTGTTCGATCGGCTCGACCTCGACACCTCCGCGGTGCTGGCGGCGGCAGGCACGAAGTGGAACTTCCTGCCCTTCCGCCCCGGCCTGGTCGGCGGGCACTGCGTCGGCGTCGATCCCTATTACCTCACGCACAAGGCGGCCGAGGTCGGCTTTCATCCGGAAGTGATCCTGGCAGGCCGGCGGGTGAACGATTCGATGGGGCCATACGTGGCGCAACGCCTGATCGGCGCGATGCTGCGGGCGCGGATCGCCGTGGCCGGGGCACGGGTGCTGGTGATGGGGCTCGCCTTCAAGGAAGACTGTCCCGATACCCGCAACACCCGCGTGGTCGATGTCGTTGCCGCGCTGACCGATCTTGGGGTGCAGGTCGATGTCTGGGATCCGCTGGTCGATCCCGCCCGTGCCGCTGCCGACCATGGGCTGGCGCCGATCGCGGCGCCGCAGGGCGGCGCCTATCACGCGATCCTGCTTGCGGTCGGCCACCGCCGCTTCGTCGAGATGGGCGCCACGGCGATCCGGGCGCTGGGCCGGCCGGGACATGTGTTCTTCGACCTCAAGAGCGTCTTTCCGGCCCGGGAAAGCGATCTGCGGCTCTGATCCGCGGCACGCCGCCGCGGGTTGAAAGTCCTTGTCAGACTGAGGTGGCGCTGACAGTCTGTGCCGCAGTGCAGGGCATGACATGACCACTTCGCAACAGGCGCTCCTCGTCGATGGCTTGACGGTGGGTTTCGACGCCGGCGCGCCGCCGGTGATCGACGGCCTCGGCTTTTCCGTTGCCCGCCGCGAAACGCTGGCCATCGTCGGCGAGAGCGGCTCGGGCAAGACGCTCACCGGTCGGGCGCTGATGGGCATCCTGCCGCGGGGCGCGCGGCTGCTTGGGGGGCGCGCGCTCTACCGCCCCGGCGACGGCGGTCCCGAGGTCGATCTGCTGGCGCTGCGCCGGTCGGCGCTGCGGCGCCTCTGCGGCGGGCGCATCGCCATGGTGTTTCAGGAACCGATGAGCGCGCTGTCGCCGCTGCACACCGTCGGCGCCCAGGTCGCCGAGGTGCTTGCCCTGCACACCGATCTCCCGGCCGCCGCGATCCACGCGCGTTGCCTCGCCACCTTCGCCGAGGTGGGCTTTCCGGATCCCGAACGTGCCTGGCGGGCCTATCCCTTCGAACTGTCCGGCGGGCTCCGGCAGCGCGCGATGATCGCCATGGCGGTGGTTGCCGAACCCGATATCCTGATCGCCGACGAACCCACCACCGCGCTCGACGTCACCACCCAGGCGCAGGTCCTGGACCTTCTGAAGACGCTGCAGCGCCGGCACGGCCAGTCGCTGATCCTGATCACCCATGACCTCGGCGTCGTCGCAAGCATGGCCGACCGTGTGGTGGTGCTGCGCCAGGGCCGCCTGATGGAGGCCGGGCCGGTGGCCGACGTGCTGGCCGCGCCGGGCCATGCCTACACCCGGGCGCTCGTCGCCGCCGCCCCGCATCTGCCGGAGGGGGCCAGCGCGGGCCGCAGCGCCGCCGACCCGATCCTGCAGGTGGAGGGGTTGAACAAGACCTTTCCGGCCCGCCGCGCCGGCTTCTTCGGGCAGCGCAGCGGCACGGCGATCGCCGCGGTGCGCGACGTGAGCTTCACCCTGCACCGGGGCCAGACCCTTGCCATCGTCGGCGAGAGCGGCTCGGGCAAGTCGACAGTGGCGCGGCTGCTGCTGCGCGCCGAGATCGCGGATCCCGGCGCGCAGGTGGTGTTCCGCGGCCGCGACGGCGCGGCCGTCGACGTGGCTGCGCTCGGGGGCGCCGGGCTCAAGGCCTTCCGCGCACGGGTGCAACTGGTCTTCCAGGATCCGTTCTCGGCGCTCAGCCCGCGCATGCGCATCGCCGAGATCCTGAGCGAACCGCTGGCCATCCACGGCCGTCTGAACGCCCGGGCACGACGCGACCGGGCGGCGGAACTGCTGCGGCAGGTGGGGCTCTCGGCCGAACATCTCGGGCGCTATCCGCATGCCTTCTCGGGTGGGCAGCGCCAGCGCATCGCCATCGCCCGGGCCCTGGCGCTGGACCCCGAACTGCTGATCTGCGACGAGCCGACCTCGGCGCTCGATGCCTCGGTGCAGCTGCAGATCCTCGATCTCTTCAAGCGGCTGCGCGACGAGCTGGGTCTGAGCTACATCTTCATCAGCCACGACCTTGCAGTGGTCGCGGACCTTGCCGACCATGTGGCAGTGATGCGCGCCGGCCGGATCGTCGAACAGGGGCCGGTGGCGGCCTTGTTCCACGATCCGGTCCACCCCTACACCCGTGCGCTGATCGCCGCCTCGCCCGAACCCGATCCGGGCAAGCGGCTCGACCTCGCCGCCGTGGCGCGCGGCGCCGGGGCGCCGCAGGACTGGCCCGCTCCCTTCGGCTATCGCGACGATACCGCCCCGCCCCTGACCGAGATCGCCCCTGCCCATTTCGTGAGGTTGGCTGCATGACCCCCTGGAACACACGTTTCGCCACAGCCCTTCTGGCGGCTGTTTTCGGCATGGCCCAGGCCGGCGGTGTCGCCGCCGAGGCACCGGTCCTCGCCGCCGCCGTGGCCGAGGGCAGGCTGCCCCCGGCGGCCGAACGGCTGCCGCAGGAGCCGCTGGTGGTCGACCCGGAGGCGCGCGGCCGCGCGCTCGGCCAGCCCGGCGGCACGCTGCGGACGATCTTCACCCGCGCCCGCGATGTCCGGCTGATGGTCGTCTACGGCTATGCCCGCCTTGTCGGCCATGACCAGTCGCTGAACCTTCAGCCCGACATCCTGCGCGCCTACGAGGTCGAGGAGGGGCGGATCTTCACCCTGCATCTGCGGGCCGGGCATCGCTGGTCCGACGGTCACCCCTTCACCACCGAGGATTTCCGCTACTGGTGGGAGGATGTCGCCAACAACCCCGATCTCGCGCCCTCCGGGCCGCCCGAATTCATGCTCGTCGACGGCACGCCTCCCGAGGTGACGATTCTCTCGGATACCGCGATCCGCTTCGCCTGGCCGACGCCGAACCCCCGTTTCCTGCCAACCCTCGCGCAGGCGCGCGACCCGTTCATCTACCGACCGTCGCATGTGCTGCGCGGCTATCACGCGCGCTATACCGATCCGGATGTGCTGGCGCCGCTGATCGAGGCGGAAAAGGTGCGCAACTGGGCGCAACTGCACAACAGCCGGGACGAAATGTACAACTTCACCAATCCCGAACTGCCCACGCTGCAGCCATGGATGAACCTGACCCCGGCCAACAACCAGCGCTACACCCTGACCCGGAACCCCTATTATCACCGCGTCGACACGGCGGGAGTGCAGCTGCCCTACATCGATCAGGTGCAGGTGTCGATTGCTGCCGCCGGGCTCGTCGCCTCGAAGGTGACGCTGGGCGAGGCCGATCTGCAAGTGCGCGCCCTCGGCTTCTCCGACGCGCCTGTGCTCAAGCGCGGCGAGGCGACCGGCGATTATCGCACGCTGATGTGGCGCTCGGGCGTGGGGTCCGAGATCGCGCTCTACCCGAACCTCAACTACAACGATCCTGCCTTCCGTGCGCTGTTCCGCGATGCGCGGTTCCGGCGCGCGCTCAGCCTCGCGGCGGATCGGCGCACGATCAACCGCTCGCTCTTCTTCGGCCTCGGGCAGGAGTGGACAAATGCGGCGCTGCCCGAGAGCCCGCTGCACGAGCCGGCCCATGCCGTATCCTGGGCCGCGCATGATCCGGCGGCGGCCGGGGCGCTGCTCGACGAACTCGGGCTGGATCAACGCGCCGGCGACGGTACGCGCCTCCTGCCCGACGGACGACGGCTCGACATCGTTGTCGAGAGCGCCGGCGAAAGGCCCGTCGAGGCCGATGCGATGGAGCTTCTGGCCGAGGCATGGGCCGAGGTGGGCATCCGCCTGATCCATCGCCCGCTTGACCGCGACATCCTTCGCAACACCGCCTATCGCGGCGATGCGATGATGCCGATCTGGTATGGCTGGGACAACGGCATCCCCACCCCGTCGACGCCGCCGGACGCGCTGGCGCCGGTCGATCAGGCGAATTTCGCCTGGCCGATGTGGGGCCAGCATTTCCAGACCTCCGGCGGCGCCGGCGAGCCCCCCGACCTGCCCGAGGCCGAGGCGCTGCTCGACCTGCACCGCGCCTGGACCCGCAGCGAAAACGAGGCGGAACAGGCCGACATCTGGCGCGAGATGCTGGCTATCCACGCCGATCAGGTCTTCGTCATCGGCCTCGTCTCGGGCGTGCCGCAGCCGATCGCGGTATCGAAACGGCTGGTCAACGTTCCGGAAGAGGCGATCTTCGCCTGGGACCCGGGCGCCCATCTCGGCATCCACCGGATGGACGAGTTCTTCTTCGCCGACTGACCGCGGGAGTTCCGTTTGCTTGGCTACTTCGTGCGACGCGTCTGGACGATGATCTGGACGCTGGCGGTTGTCAGCGTCCTCGTCTTCATCATCGTCAACCTGCCCCCCGGCGACATCCTCTCGAACCAGATCGCCCAGCTGCGGGCGAGCGGCGAGGCGGCCTCGGTGGCGCGCGCCGAGTTCCTGATGCGCGAATTCGCGCTCGACCGGCCGATGTGGCAGCAATACCTGATCTGGGTGGGCTTCTGGCCCGGCCCGCACGGGTTTTCGGGGTTGCTGCAGGGTGATCTGGGCTGGTCCTTCGAATTGAACCGCCCTGTCTCCGCCATCGTCGGCGAGGCGCTCTGGCTCACCCTCGCGCTGAACTTCTTCACCGTGCTCTTCGTCTATCTGGTGGCGCTGCCGCTCGGCGCCGTCGCAGCGGTGAAGGCGAACAGCTGGATCGACTATCTCGCCACCTTCATCGGCTATGTCGGCCTCGCCACCCCCAATTTCCTGCTCGCACTCATCCTCTACCATTACGGTGCGCACTGGTTCGGCCTGCCGGTGGGCGGCATGATGAGCGCCGATTTCCTCGACAAACCGCTCAGCCTCGCCAAGCTTGGTGACATCCTGCTGCATCTGATCGTGCCGGTGATCGTGATCGGCACCGCCGGCATGGCCGGGATGGTGCGCCGGCTGCGCGCCAACCTGCTCGACGAGCTGGGCAAGCCCTATGTCACCACCGCGCTTGCCAAGGGTTCGCCCTCCGGCCGGGCGGTGGTGCGCTATCCGCTGCGCATGGCGCTCAACCCCTTCGTCGCCGACATCGGAAACCTGTTGCCCAGCCTCGTCTCGGGCTCGGTGCTGGTCAGCCTGGTGATGGGGCTGCAGACGATCGGGCCCATCCTGCTCTCGGCGCTGCGCAGCCAGGATTATTTCCTGTCGGGCTTCATCCTGATGTTCGTGTCGCTGCTGACCCTCGTAGGCATGCTGATCTCGGATCTGCTGCTCGCCTGGCTCGATCCGCGCATCCGTTACTCCGGGCGCGCACGGTGAGCGACCGCCCGGATCCCCGCGACCGGTCCGCGCATTACGTCAGCCCCGAGCCCTACGATCCGGACGAGGCGCTGCAGCGGACCGACCGGCCCGACCTCGATGCGCCGGCGCGGGTGCTGATCTGGCGCCGGTTCCGTCAGAACCGGCTGGCGCTGATCTCGGGCGCCTACCTTCTGGCGATCTACCTCGCGCTGCCCTTCGTCGGCTTCTTCGCCACCCACCACCCGGCCGAGCGCAACGCCGAGGCGCTGTTCATGCCGCCGCAGGCGGTGCATTTCTTTCGCGCCGGGCATCTGGCGGTCACCTATCCGATGACCGCCACGCTGGACATGGAGACCTTCACGCCGGTCTATGTGGCCGACATGAACGACCCGCAGCCGGTGCGCTTCTTCACCCGCTGCGGGCGACCGCACCGGGTGATGTTCCTCTTCCAGACCGATTTGAGGCTTGTCTGCCCGCCGGAACGCGCCGATCTGCACATTCTCGGCACCGACCGGCTGGGCCGCGACATTCACAGCCGCATCGTGCATGGCGCCCAGCTCAGCCTCACCGTGGGGCTGATCGGGGTGGCGATCTCCTTCGCGATCGGCATGGTGCTGGGCGGGCTGGCCGGCTATTTCGGCGGGCTGGTCGACAATGCCGTGCAGCGCGCGATCGAGATCATCCGCTCGCTGCCGGAGTTGCCGATCTGGCTCGCCCTCTCGGCGGCGATACCGCCCGCCTGGGGGCCGGTGGCGGTGTTCTTCATGATCTCGGCGATCCTCGGTTTGCTGGACTGGCCCGGCCTGGCCCGCGCGGTGCGCTCGAAATTCCTCGCCCTGCGCGAAGAGGAATATGTCCGCGCCGCCGAACTGATGGGCGCATCGTCGGGACGGATCATCGGCCGGCACATGATGCCGAACTTCACCAGCCATCTCGTCGCCTCGGCCACGCTTTCGATCCCGTCGATGATCCTGGGAGAGACCGCCCTGTCGCTGCTCGGCCTCGGCCTGCGGCCGCCGGCGGTCAGCTGGGGGCTGATGCTGAACGACGCGCTCGACCTGACCGCGGTCGAGGTCTACCCGTGGCTGCTGCTGCCGATGCTGCCGGTGTTCATGGTGGTGCTCGCCTTCAGCTTTTTCGGCGACGGGCTGCGCGACGCGCTCGATCCCTACAGCTGACCGTCCCTACTTGTATTCGATCAGCCCGGCCGGCCGGCCGGTCATCCGCCGCCCCCAGTATTCCAGCACTCCCAAGGCCTCCGGAAGCTTGCACAGCACGAGGAAGAACGCCCGCTCCCAGCTCTCGCGCCGTGCCGCGCCCGCGCGCAACGCAAGGCGCACCACCTGCGCCGGCCAGAGCGCGAGGGCCAGCACCCCCCAGGGGCCGAAGGCCAGCCCGCCCAGCCCGGCAAGAAGCGGCGGCCCGATGCCCCAGGCAAGGGCGCTGACGGTGGGCCGGACGCCGTGGCG
>SLBI01000153.1 GCA_007126375.1 Paracoccaceae bacterium | reverse complement strand
GTCGGCTTTCAGACCAAGATGAAGTACGGCGCGCAAACTTCTGTCTTTCGAATGATTCCCGGCCTTGAGGATGCGCGTTTCGCACGGCTGGGCGGCATTCATCGCAACACCTTCATCAACAGCCCGCGGCTTCTTGATGAAGAGATGCGCCTCAGATCGCGGCCCAACATCCGCTTCGCCGGACAGATCACCGGTGTGGAGGGCTATGTGGAATCCGCCGCCATGGGGCTGCTCGCGGGGCGGTTCGCTGCAGCCGACATGCTCGGCCACCCGGTCACCCCTCCGCCGCCGGAAACCGCGATGGGCGCATTGCTCAACCACATCACCGGCGGTGCCGACGCACGCACCTTCCAGCCGATGAATGTCAACTTCGGCCTCTTCCCGCCGATCGACGCGCGCGGCGGCCGGCGCGGCCGGCGCGACCGCTATCTCGCCTATACCGAGCGGGCGAAAGCGGCCTTCCTCGGCTGGCTGGCTGTGGCGCGGGATGCCGCCTGAGCCGCTTACCCGCTTTGCGCCCTCACCGACCGGGTATCTCCATCTCGGCCATGCCTTTTCGGCGCTGACCGCCTGGAGCCGGCCGGGGCGCTGCCTGCTCCGGATCGAGGACATCGACAGCGCCCGCTGCCGACCGGAATTCGAGGCGGCGATCTTCGAGGATCTGCATTGGCTGGGCCTCGACTGGCCCCAGCCGGTGCTGCGCCAGTCGCAGCGCCGCGACGCCTATGCCGATGCACTCGGCCGGCTGGTCGCACATGGCGTCTGCTATCCGTGCCGCTGCACACGCGCCGAGATACGCGCCGCACTCTCGGCACCGCAGGAAGGAGTTCTGCCCGGCCCTTACCCCGGCACCTGCCGGGAGCGGAGCATGGACGAGGCCGGTCGCGGGGATGCGATCCGGCTGGACCTCGCCCGCGCCCTCGCGCTGACCGGGCCGATCGGCTTTGCCGAGGCTGGGCCGCTGCACATCGGCCACCAGACCGCAAATCCCGCGCATATGACCGAAGGACTGGGCGATGTGATCCTGGCGCGGCGCGACATCGGCACGTCCTACCATCTTGCCGTGGTGGTGGACGATGCCGCACAGGGCATCACCGAAATCGTCCGGGGCGAAGATCTTTTCGATGTCACGCCGCTGCACCGCGTTCTTCAGATCCTTCTGGATTATCCTGCGCCAACCTACTACCATCACAGATTAATTCGAGACAGAAACGGTCGTCGTCTTGCAAAACGCGACGATGACCGCGCCATCCGGCGGTTCCGCGCGGAGGGCGCGACGCCGCAGGCGCTGGCCACGTTGGTCGGCTTCAGCTTTCCGGCGTGAGGATCTCGACCTCAGCCCCGTCACGCAGCGCGGTATAGAAGCAGGAGCGGCGGTTCGTGTGGCACGCGGGCCCGGTCTGCTCCACCAAGACCAGCAGGCAATCACGATCACAGTCGATACGCAGTTCGATCAGCTTCTGGATGTGCCCCGAACTCTCACCCTTGATCCAGAACGCGCCCCGCGACCGCGACCAGTAGGTAACCCTGCCCGTCGCGACGGTCTGCGCTACCGCCGCAGCGTTCATCCACGCCAGCATCAGCACCTCGCCGGTGCGATGATCCTGGGCGACGGCGGGAATGAGGCCGGCCGGGTCATAGCGAAGCGTTGCAGGGTCGAAGGCCATTGCGCCGCCTTTCCAAATTGACATTGGCAGCCTATCTATCGCAGGGCGGATGGAGTGGAAAGACGACGGCCCATGAGCGACAGCGACCTGATCAAACTGTATTCCGGGCGCATTCTGGCGCTTGCGGCCCAAATTCCGCATGCGGGCCGGCTCGACACTCCGATGGCCAGTGTCAAGCGTCGCTCGCCCCTCTGCGGATCCACCGTGACGGTTGATCTCGATGTGCAGGAGGGCCGCGTCAGCCGCTTCGGGCAGGAGGTGAAAGCCTGCGCATTGGGGCAGGCGTCAGCTTCGGTGCTGGGCGCGGTGGTGATCGGCCGCAGCCGAACCGAGCTGGAGGACGCGCTGACCCAGCTCCGGGCGATGCTCAAATCCGGGGGGCCGGTGCCCGCCGCCCCGTTCGAGGGGTTCGAGGTGTTGCTGCCCGCCCGCGACTACAAGAACCGCCACGCCTCGATCCTGCTCGCGCTCGAGGCCACGGTCGAGGCATTGGCGGCGGCGGAAGCAACCACCTGCGCCTGACGAAAAACGCCGCCCCGACAAGGGGCGGCGAGAGTGGCGCCGGGCAAGGCGCAGGCAGATCAGACCAGCAGCGGCAGGTGCAGGGCCACGGCGAGCAGCATCGCCAGCGCCGCAACTCCGGCGGCGTCTTCGGCGATCGTCGGGGCACAGCGGCGCAAGGTGCTGCGGATTTCGTTGAGCATGGTAAATTCCCCTCTCTGTTAACGTTTTGTTCTCATATTCCCCTCGCCGCGTCAAGAACAAAGTTGGAACAAAGGGTCCGGGCGCGTTCACCCGACGGACAACAGCCGGATTGCCTTGTCCTGTTCCATCAACCACAGGAGCGCCCGCGCGGCTGTCCCGCGCGGTCCCGACAGATCGGGATCGTCAGCCAACAGCTTGCGCGCATCCGTCTGGGCCAGCGCCATCAGCCCCGCCTGCCGCTCCAGATCGGCGACCCGGAACCGTGGCAGGCCCGACTGCGCCGTGCCGATCAGATCGCCGGCACCGCGCAGGCCGAGATCTTCCTCGGCGATGCGAAAGCCGTCCTCGCTGTCGCGCAGCACGGTCAGCCGGCGCCGCGCCGCCTCGCCCAGCGGTGCGAGATAGAGCATCAGACAGGTCGAGGCGGTTGCCCCCCGGCCAACCCGGCCGCGCAACTGATGGAGTTGCGCCAGACCGAAGGTCTCTGCGCGCTCGATCACCATGATAGAGGCGTTGGGGACGTTCACGCCGACCTCGATCACCGTGGTGGCCACCAGCACGCGGGTCCGCCCGGCGGCGAAATCGGCCATGGCGGCGTCCTTCTCCACGCCCGGCATCTGGCCGTGGACGAGGCCGCAGACCCCGTCGCCCAGCGCGGCGCGCAGATGACGGAACCGGTCCTCGGCGGCGGTCAGATCCACGGCCTCGGATTCCTCGACCAGCGGACAGACCCAGTAGGCCTGCCGCCCCTCGGTCACGGCGCGGCGCAGATGCTCCACCACCTCGGCCATGCGGTCGGACGAGACCAGCGCGGTCTGCACCGGCGTGCGCCCCGGCGGCTTCTCATCCAGCACCGAGACATCCATGTCGCCGTACTGCGCCAGCGCGAGGCTGCGCGGGATCGGCGTCGCGGTCATCACCAGAACATCGGCTTGCCGCCCCTTCGCCCCCAGCGCCATCCGCTGCGCAACGCCGAACCGGTGCTGCTCGTCGATGATCGCAAGGCGCAGATCGGCAAAGGCGACGTCCCGCTGGAACAGCGCGTGGGTGCCCACCAGAATGCCGATCTCGCCCGAGGCGAGCGCCGCCAGTTTCGCCGTCCGCTCCGCCCCCTTGTCGCGGCCAGTCAGCACCGCCAGTTGCACTCCGGCCGTTGCCGCCAGCGGCGCCAGGTTCGCGTGATGTTGCCGGGCGAGGATCTCGGTCGGCGCCATCAGGGCCCCCTGCCCGCCCGCCTCCACCGCGATCAGCAGGGCCATCAGCGCGACCAGCGTCTTGCCCGCGCCGACATCGCCCTGCAGCAGCCGGTTCATCCGCTCGGGCCGGGCCATGTCGGCGGCGATCTCGGCCACCGCCCGCTCCTGCGCCCGGGTCGGCGCATAGTCGAGCGCGGCCAGCACCCGCGCCTGCAGCGCACCGGTCGCCTGCGTCACCAGTCCCGGTGCCTTGCGCCGCGCGGCCCGCGCCAGCGCCAGTGTCAGCTGATGCGCCATCAACTCGTCATAGGCCAGCCGTTGCCGGGCCGGCGCCGCGGGCGAGAAGGCAGCCGGCCCGTCGGGCGCATGCGCCGCAGCCACCGCGTTGCGCCAGTCGGGCCAGCCCTCGCGCGCCTTCAGGCCCGCGTCGATCCATTCCGGCAGGTCGGGCGCACGCTCCAGGGCCGCGGCGGCGGCCTTCGCCACCACCCGCTGCGTCAGCCCGGCGGTCAGCGGATAGACCGGCTCATGGGCGGGCAGGTTACCGGCCTCTTCCGGACGCAGCACATGGTCGGGATGGACGATCTGCGCCATGCCGTCGAACAGATCGAGCTTGCCCGAGATCACCCGCCGCTGCCCGGTCGGCAACAGCTCCTTCAGCCGCGCACCGGCGATGTTGAAATAGACCAGCTGAAACTCGGTTGCCGCATCCACGACATGGATGCGATACGGGCCGCCCTTGCGCGCGGGCGGGAAATGGCCGCCCACCACCACCTCCACCGTCACCACCTCGGGCGGGTTGACGCCCCGTACCGTCTCGCGGCGGCGGCGGTCGATCACGGCATGCGGCAGCAGGAACAGAAGGTCGCGCGGCCGCTCCACCCCCAGCGCGGCAAACAGCTTGGCCGTCCGCGCCCCCACCCCGGGCAGCGTGTCCAGCCCGGCGAACAGAGGAAACAGTGGCTCGGGCCGGCCGCCCACCCCCTCACCCCCCGCCGACAAGTTCGAGCCAGCCGTCCTCGTCGATCGTCTCGATGCCGAGTTCGGCGGCCTTCTTCGCCTTGGAGCCCGCGCCGGGGCCGGCCACCAGCAAGTCAGTCTTTGCCGACACGGAGCCCGCCACCCTGGCCCCCAGTGCCTCGGCCCGCGCCTTGGCCTCGGCCCTTGTCATCTTCTCCAGCGTGCCGGTGAAGACGACCGTCTTGCCCGCCACGGGGCTGTCGCCGGCGGCCTGCACTGCCGGCTCGACATCCAGTTGCGCGATCAGCCGGTCGATCAACGCGCGCTCGGCATCGTTCGCGAATGCGGCTGTCAGTGAGGTCGCCATCACCTCGCCCACCCCGTTGATGCCCAGCAGCTCCTCCCATTCGGCGCTACCCGGTTCGGCCCGCGTCATCGCCGCCTCGAAAGCGTCCCAGGTGCCGTACTGGCGTGCCAGCAGGCCCGCCGCGGCTTCGCCCACATGGCGGATGCCGAGGGCGAAGATCAGCCGCTGCAAGGGTATACGCCGGCGCTCCTCGATCGCGGCAAAGAGGTTGGCGGCCGATTTTTCTCCCCAGCCCTCGCGGTTCTTCAACTGCTGAAGGCCCGACCCGTAGCGCGACTGCAGCGTGAAGATGTCGGCGGGTTCGGTGATCCAGCCGTCATGCCAGAATGCCTCAACCTGCTTCGCTCCCAGCCCCTCGATGTCGAAGGCCGCACGGCTGACGAAATGCTTCAGCCGCTCCACCGCCTGCGCCGGGCAGATCAGCCCGCCGGTGCAGCGGCGCACCGAATCGCCCGGCTCGCGGATCGCCGGCGAACCGCACTCGGGGCAGGCCTCGGGGAAGGCATAGGGCTCGGCTCCGGATGGCCGCCGGCCAAGGTCCACATCGGCCACCTTGGGGATGACGTCACCGGCGCGATAGATCTTCACCCAGTCGCCCGCGCGAATATCCTTGCCGTCGCGGATCGGCGCCCCGCGGGAGTCGCGACCGGCGATGTAGTCCTCGTTGTGCAGCGTCGCATTGGCAACGACGACACCACCCACGGTGACCGGGCCGAGCCGGGCAACCGGCGACAATGCGCCGGTTCGGCCGACCTGGATGTCGATCGCCTCCAGCCGCGTCCATGCGGTCTCGGCCGGGAACTTGTGCGCCAGCGCCCAGCGCGGCGTGGTGGAGCGCATTCCCAGCCGCTCCTGCAGAGCAAGATCGTCGAGCTTGTAGACCACCCCGTCGATGTCATAGCCGAGCGTGGCGCGGCGCTGTTCGATCGCGGCCCAGCAGGCAAGCATCGCCTCGAGCGACTCGCATCGCTGCATCAGCGGATTGGTGGGAAAGCCGAAGCCGGCCAGCCGCTCCACCGCAACCATCTGGGTGGCCGCCAGCGGTTCCGAGAGGGCCCCCCAGCCATAGGCGAAGAAGCGTAGCGGCCGGGATCGGGTGATCGCCGAGTCGAGCTGGCGCAGCGAACCCGCAGCTGCGTTGCGTGGATTGGCAAAGGTCCGGCCGCCGCGCTCGGCCTGACGGGCATTGAGCGCGGCGAAATCATCATGATGCATGTAGACCTCGCCACGCACCTCCAGCAGCGTCGGCGCGTTTTCGATCCGGTCGGGAATGTCGGAGATGGTGCGGGCATTGGCGGTGACATTCTCGCCCACCGCACCGTCGCCACGGGTCGCCGCCTGCACCAGCCGGCCCGCTTCATAGCGGAGCGAGAGTGACAGACCGTCAATCTTCGGTTCGGCGGTGAAGGCGAGCGCGGCCTCCGCCGGCAGGCCGAGAAACCTGCGGATGCCGGCAACGAATTCCGCCACTTCCCCGGCCTCGAAGGCGTTGGCGAGCGAGAGCATCCGCCGGGCATGGGCAACCTTCGCGAATCCCTCGGCAACGACACCACCGATTCGCTTGCTGGGGCTGTCGGGACGCTTCAGATCAGGAAAGCGCGCCTCGATCGCGGCGTTGCGGGCCTTCAGGGCATCATAGGCGGCATCGCTGATCCGCGGCGCATCCTCGGTGTGATAGGCGCGATCCGCCTCGTCGATGGCAGACGCCAGCCGGGCGAGTTCGTCGCGCGCCTGCGCCTCGTCCAGTTCCTCCACGGGAATGCCGTCCGGGCCCCCAGCCTTCATCCGCGCCCCCTGCCCACCGCCGCAACATCGCCGGTGATAGGCGCGGCTCGTCCCGCCGTCCAGTGCGCCACCGCCGGATGCCGGAGCCGCGACCCACTTCGAGACCCCGCCGCAAAGGACACGGTGCCGTGGCGAACGCGGGCAGATGGCAGATTGCCGTGCAGGCCGTGGGGCGGATGAGCGAAGTCGGCGTTCGGCGCGAGTAAACTGCTGCCGCGACCGTGGCGTCAGGCGCCCATGGCGATCTGGCTCGGCTGTTCCACCGCCGGGGGATCGCGCAGGACATAGCCGCGCCCCCAGACCGTCTCGATGTAGTTGTCGCCCCCCGTGGCCTCGGACAGCTTCTTGCGCAACTTGCAGATGAACACGTCGATGATCTTCAGCTCGGGCTCGTCCATGCCACCGTAGAGATGGTTGAGGAACATCTCCTTGGTCAGCGTGGTGCCCTTGCGCAGGCTCAGCAGCTCCAGCATCTGGTATTCCTTTCCGGTCAGATGCACGATCTTTCCTGCCACCTCCACCGTCTTGGCATCGAGGTTGACCGAGATCTTGCCGGTGCGGATGATCGATTGGGCATGGCCCTGGCTGCGGCGAATGATGGCGTGGATGCGCGCGACCAACTCCTCACGGTGAAAGGGCTTGGTCAGATAGTCGTCGGCGCCAAAGCCGAAGCCCTTGATCTTGCTCTCGGTGTCGTCGTCGCCGGTGAGGATCAGCACCGGCGTCGCGACGCGGGCAAGGCGCAGCTGCCGCAGCACGTCCAGCCCGCCGATGTCGGGCAGATCAAGGTCGAGCAGGATCAGGTCGTAGTCGTAGAGCTTGGCCAGATCGACCCCTTCCTCGCCGAGATCCGTGCAGTACACGTTGAGGTTTGCATGCGTCAGCATCAGCTCGATGCTGCGCGCAGTGCTGGGATCATCTTCCACAAGCAGAATGCGCATCGGATCTCCGCTCCTCTGTCAGGCAACCCGGGAAACATGGGCAGGAATGGTTAATTACCCGTTATACTGACAGAACAGAAGGAGATTACAACTCAAAGTTGTTGCCCCTGCATTCTTTGGTCATGTGTTGCGCAGACGCTGCAACGCCGTCACTTTCAGCCCGGCTTCGCCATGGGCGGCAACGGCACGGGCCCATTCATCATACTCGTCACCCGACAGCGCGTAGCGCGCGAGCGCCTCCTCGCGCGTGATCAGCCCGTGCACCACGGCCCGCACCACCGCCGCCTTTCGGCTTGCCACCCAGCGCAGTGTGTCGGGCGGCGGCAAATCCGCCCGGGTCATCACCATGCCGTCGGGCAGTGTCACCGCACGCGGCCCGTCCACCCGTTTGAGATACATGCCACCCCCTTCCCGCACCCGCCGCGAGTTTTCCGGGTCTCGCTTAACGCCGCGTTAGGCGGCCGGGTTGAGAGTGCCTTGGATTTTCCTATATTGCCTCGGTGTTTCTACCGGAGACGACCATGCCCCGCGACCTGCCGATCAATGCCCTCGGCTTCGCCCGCACCGCCGCTGACACCCGCGTGATAGTGGCGATGTCCGGCGGCGTGGACAGTTCGGTCGTCGCCGCCGAACTGGCGGCTGCCGGCTATGACGTCGTCGGCATCACGCTGCAACTCTATGATCACGGTGCTGCGCTGGCAAAGAAGGGGGCCTGCTGCGCCGGCCGCGATATCCATGACGCCCGTCGCGTGGCTGAGGCGATGGGCTTTCCCCATTACGTGCTCGACTACGAGAATGTCTTTCGCGACGCGGTGATGGAGGAATTTGCGGAGGCCTATCTCGGCGGCGCCACCCCGGTGCCCTGCATCCGCTGCAACGAGCGGGTGAAGTTCCGCGACCTGATGCAGACCGCGCGTGACCTTGACGCCGATTGCATGGCCACGGGCCATTACATCCGCCGGGTGGAGGGGCCGGCCGGCCCCGAATTGCACCGCGCCGCGGATCCGGTGCGCGACCAGTCCTATTTCCTCTTCGCCACGACCCGCGAACAACTGGCTTATCTGCGCTTTCCGCTGGGCGGCATCGCCACCAAGGCCGAAACGCGGGCGCTGGCCGCGAAACACGGCCTGGCGGTGGCGGACAAGCCCGACAGCCAGGACATCTGCTTCGTGCCGGACGGCGACTATACCAAGGTGATCGAGCGGTTGCGCCCTGGCGCAGGCAGCCCGGGAGACATCGTCGACATGTCCGGCCGGGTCCTGGGCCGGCATGAGGGGGTGATCCGCTACACCATCGGCCAGCGGCGCGGTCTGGGCATCGGCGGACTTGACGAGCCGCTCTACGTCGTGCGCCTTGATCCAGAGGCGCGGCAGGTGGTGGTGGGCCCCCGCGCAGCACTGGCCACACGCCGCGTGCCCCTGCGCGAGATCAACTGGCTTGGCGACACACCCTTCGCATCGCAACCGGAATGGCATCTGGACGTGCGGGTGCGCTCCACCCGACCGCCGGCGCCGGCGGTGATCCGGCCGCTTTCCGATACCGAGGCAGAGGTGGAACTCGTCGCCGCCGAGGCCGGCGTCAGCCCCGGCCAGGCCTGCGTGTTCTACGATCCTGACGGCACACGGGTCTTCGGCGGCGGCTGGATCTGGCGCGGATGCTGAGGGCTGCCTCCGCACCGCAGCG